>CAWUWN010000017.1:0-99883 GCA_963926265.1 uncultured Burkholderiaceae bacterium | reverse complement strand
GCCGTCGAGCCCGTACCCACACCAATCACCGCCTGCGCCGTTAAAAGCGGTTCGATGAGCGCCAACGCAGCGTCGGCGGCTTGCTGTTTAAGGTCTTGTTGCGAAAGCATGGAGGATTCCTGTGTGAAAATTATTTATCATGGGATGTGTCTGTGTCAGCGGACTGTTCATCATCGATGTCGAGACGCTCAGTTTCACCGGACTCAGAAGCAAACACTGCACGCGCCTGATCTTCGGGCATCGCCTCGACACTTTTAAGACTGCGCAACATCACGCGCGTTCGAGACTCTGTCTGACCAATTTTATTACTGGCACTATCGAGAGATTTTTTAACATTGGCCAAGGCATCTCCGAACTTACCAAACTCTGTTTTGACCGCACGCAACACCTGCCAGACCTCAGAGGAACGCTCCTGAATCGCAAGCGTTCGAAATCCCATCTGCAGACTGTTGAGTAATGCGGCGAGGTTGGCAGGGCCCGCGACATTGACACGCAAATCGTGCAGTTTGTCGAGCAGGCCAGACTGGCGCAGCACCTCGGCATACAAGCTTTCACTCGGCAAGAACATAATCGCGAAATCAGTCGTGTGTGGAGGTGAGACGTATTTGGCCACAATGGTTTTAGCTTGTAGCTCAACTGCTCGCGCCAAGGCGGCACCCGCGGCCTTGATACCCTCCCGATCGGAGGTTTCATGCGCATCCATCAAGCGCTCATATTCTTCTTTGGGAAACTTGGCGTCAATGGGCAACCAGACGGGTTGATCCATGAGGCCTTGACCCGGCAAGCGAATCGCAAATTCGACCTGCGCATCGCTCCCTGGAACCGTCTTAATGTTTTGTGCGTACTGATCGGGCGTCATGCTATCCTCAATCAAGCGCGCGAGCTGAACCTCACCCCAGGTCCCACGCGTCTTGACGTTCGTCAGCACACGCTTGAGATCACCCACTCCCGCAGCCAGGGTTTGCATTTCCCCAAGCCCTTTTTGCACAGACTCCAAACGATCAGAGACCTGTTTGAACGACTCTGTTAAGCGCGACTCTAAAGTCGCATGGAGTTTTTCATCCACCGTTTTTCGCATCTCATCGAGCTTGGCGGAGTTGTCGGTTTGCAGCGACAGCAAACGGTCCTCGACTGCCACGCGGAGCTCGGCAATCCGACGCTCATTGGTTTGAATCAAGGTTTGCAATTGTTCGGCAAAGCCCGCGGCGAAACGATTGAGGGACTCCGCACTCTCGCCTCGTCCGGCAGCTGCATCACGGGCCATCGCGGCGCGAAACTCTGCGTCACTCTGCGCAAGCTCTACCCTCAAGGCGCGCGAGGACTCTGCGAGCTCGGCGCGCAATTGTCGGTGCGTCTCCGCTTGCTCAGTTCTCAGGCCTCGCTCAAGTCGCTCCTGACCAGCCACAATTTGATCCAACCTGGGATCGGCTGGCGAGACCTGCGCGCGCCCTGCACGCAACCACGCTAACAGCGAAAACAGGACCGCCAAACACGCAGCACCCGCAATGAGCGGCAGCATCACAGCACTATCATTGAGGGAGGTTAAATCCATCAAACTTGACCTAGTTTTTCAGCGAAACGTTTTTCATTAAAACCGACCGTAACAGCATGATCGGCATACACCGTCACGGGTCGTCGAATCAAGGCAGGGTATTGCGCAATGAGAGACAGCCATTCTTTGTCTGAGGTGGGCGTTTTTAGACTGTCATCCAGATTGCGCCACGTCATCGAAGCACGGTTAACAAGTTTTTCCCAGCCGCCGAGGGCCTCGGCCCATGCTTTGAGCGTAATGGGATCGACGGGTATATCGCGATAGTCCTGAAACGCATGCGAAATTCCATGGGCGTCGAGCCAGGTCCGCGCCTTGATGCAGGTGCTGCACTTGGCTAATCCGTAGAGTTTGACAGGCATGACATTCCTATTTTTGTATCAGTTGTTTGCTTGTGTGTTCTATTCTAATAGTCCGGAGGCAAGCCAATGCGCTTGATAGCCCTCGAGGAGCGCACACCAATATGGGTGATGCTGCGTCAAAGACAACTTTTTGAGCGAACGTAAGAGACGTGAGAGATTCCTCGCACGCTGAGCAGGAGTCAAAAAAGCCATCAACCGTCCACGATCAAAGTCAATCAACCAAACCTTCGCTTGATCGTCAAACAAAACGTTATAAGCATTCAAGTCCGCATGCCAAACGCCCATCCGGTGCATGTCTGCAATGGCAATACCCGCTCGTCTCCACGTCTCGAGATTCACACATTGCGCCAAAGGCTGGGCGTGGGGAATACGCTGTGTCAGCAAGGCCGCCCGATAGGTCAGACCATGCCGCCAAGCGGCCGCACCAAGAGGGCGTGGAACAGGCAAGCCGAGCCGCCACAGGGTCAGCAATAAATCAAACTCTTGGCTGGATCGCGTGTGTGCAAATCCGGTCCAGAGATAGCGGTTTTGTATGAATTTGGCGACGACACCACCACGACGATAATGACGGAGCACGGCATCGAAACCACCTGTTCGCACAAACCATGCTGCCGCACGCCCTCCTGCCGTAACGGGAAGAGCCTCCAGAAAAGGCGTCAGAGGGTCAAAACAGTCCCAAATCGATGCCTCTTTGCCGCAGCTTTCAGCAAGCGCTTGATCGACACGAAACCATCGGTCAGCTAGTGTGGACTCAATCGTCACGATTTCGCATCCAATCCGCCACCCCAAAGAATATTTCAAGCATTTTATCTAACAGAGGTTCTGGGTAATCTAGCTCTTGCATGGCGCGCGCCATGCAAAGCAACCACTGATCACGCTCAGCAATGCCGATCGAAAAAGGTAAATGCCGGGCACGTAGACGCGGATGACCAAAACGCTCGATGTAAAGTTGAGGACCACCAAAGTACCCGCACAAATACCAGAACAACTTGTCACGTGCCGAATCCAAACTCGCACCATGGACCTCGCGCAAGCGCTTGAGGTCTGCATCAACTTCCATTAAATCGTAAAAACAATCGACCAAGCTTCGGATACCCGGTTCACCACCTAAGATCTCAAATATTGAAGGCCCTTCGGGCTTGGCTTGTTGTTCAGTTTGCGTCATTGGGATAATGCTCTCCGAGAAGTTAAGCACTTAAGCATGATGTCGCAAAATTGTTAGAGGTGGAGTTTTTAATACGCCTTTCAACACGATCGCTCCCGCTAGCCAAGCCCCAAACATACAAACTGACAACCCAAGTACCCAAGGCCAAAGCGAGAAGCGCATATCAAACTCAAAGACCCAGTGCGATAAAGCCCACGCTGCAAGTGACGCACCACTCGCCGCCAACAAGCCGGCCAATGCGCCGACTGCGAGAAGCTCAATGCGCTGCGCACCCGCAAGCTGACGCCTGGTCGCACCAAACGCTCTGAGCAAAGCAGCTTCACGCACACGCTCATCACGCGTCGCTGACAAGGCCGCGGCCAACACGATGGCGCCGGCGAATACAGAAAATAAAAACAGCCCCTGAACCGCGACGGAGACTTTGTCGAGAATGTTTTGGAGCTGACTCAAAATTGCCCCCACATCAAAAACTGTCAAGTTGGGAAACTGCTTGACCAAATCTTGCGTCACCGTGATACGGTCAGGCGGTAGATAAAAAGCCGTCATCCAAGTTTGAGGGGCTTGCTTGAGGGCCGCTGGTGTCGTGATTGCAAAGAAGTTCGCACGCATCGAGTCCCAATCTACACGTCTGAGACTCGTGACTTCAAGGCGAATCTTTTCACCTGCGACATCAAAATCAAGCTGATCACCCACTTTAATTCCAAGCGACTTGGCTAGTCCGAGTTCGAGCGAAACCTCTGCGCGAGCAGAATTTAAGTCACGACCGGCAACGATCTGCCCCGGTTCAGCCAACCGATTGGCGTAGGACAAATTAAACTCACGCTCAACCAATCTTTGGGCTCGAGCATCGTCGTAATCTGCAGCGGAGACGGACCGATCATTAAGCGCAACAAACCGGCCACGTACCATGGGGGAAAGCCTGACCTGAGTGAGCCCTGCCTCGCTCAGCACTTTTTCAATACTCGAGACTTGGTCCGTCTGAATATTAATCAAAAAGCGATTAGGTGCATCAGCAGGCAGTGTGCGCTGCCAGCCGGCCAGCAAGTCCGTCCGGACAATCGTCAACAGCAAAATCGCCATCATGCCGACCGCCAAGGCGCTCGTTTGTGCGATTGTCGCGCCACGCCTGCGCACCACCCCTGCCAAAGCAAAACGCAAGACAGGAAAAGGCTTGAGGCGCTCTCTTAAGCCAGACAACGCCCACAGTACGATCATGCCCAAGCCAGCAAAAAGAGCTGCCGCCGCAAAAAAGCCAGCAGCCAACCCAAGCCCGAGTTTGATGTCGTTTGCCACCCACCACATCAACACCGAAAAACCCAATAACCCCAGCAAATAACCTGCCAAACTCTGCAGAGGGATGGAATCTTGTTGCGAGCGAAGAATTTGTGAAGGAGCAACGTGCCGCAACCCATTGAGCGGTGGCCAAGCGAAGGCCAACAATAGCCAAAAGCCAGCAAATAAACCTTGCAAGGCTGGCTCGATACTAGCCGGCGGTAAGTCTGCGCCAAGTAAACCGCTTAAAGCTTGCACCATCAAGGCCTGTCCGCCCCAGCCGAGCGCCAAACCCACCAGCGATGCCAGCAAAGCGGTCAGCATGAATTCGCCCAACAAAATCGCAGTGACCTTTGCTTGAGTCGCCCCCAAGCAACGCATCACGGCCACACTGCTGCGATGACGCTGACCAAACCGTCTCGCCCCTAGTGCGACTGCTACAGCGGCAATCAGAACTGACAGCATCGCAACGAGGGCTAGAAACTCTTGCGCCCGATCCAGCGAACGCCTGATCTCAGGTCGGCCGGATTCAAGTGTGACAATCTTTTGCCCTGCGGTCATGGCACGACCGAGCCATTCACGAAAAGAATCAACGGCAGGCAAGTCGCCTGCGATTAAAAAGTTGTAGCCAATCCGGCTGCCCGGAGCAATCAGACCCGAATGCAGCAAGTCCTCAGCTCGCACCATCACGCGGGGTGCAAGATTGACAAACTGAGCACCCCGATCGGGCTCGTATGTAATAACGCGTGCGATCTGAAGACTCAAATCTCCAACCTTGAGGGTCTCCCCAATTTTTAAGCCAGTCTGGCCCAATACCTGAGCGTCGACCCATGCCTGACCCACCTCAGGTGCGACCATCGTTTGTTGCTCGGGACCGCCCAACACCTCTGCAGTCCTGAGTCCACCTCTCAGCGGATAAGTCGCTTCTACGCCTTTGATAGACGCGAGCACCAGACGGCCATCCAAACCCACCATCGAGGGAAATTGCCAACCCAACGCTGTGCGTAAACCTAAATTTTTTGCCTGATCAATAAAGCTTGAGGGAATAGGTTTGGAAGACTCCACCACAAGATCTGCACCCAGCATTTGCGCCGCATCACGTTCCAAGGCACGACCGACCCGGTCTGCCAAAAATCCGACGCTCGTGACTGCCGCCACAGCAATCACCACGGCCAAACCGAGCAGACGTAAGTCTCCTGCACGCGCATCACGCCATGTTTGCTTAAAAATTACACGTGGGATGTTCATGCTCTTAACCGATCAAGCGCATCTTGCAAACGATCAACCGCCCACACTTCGAGTCCTTCGATGGGTTGCCGCGGCGCATTGGCTTTAGGGATAATCGCTACAGAAAAGCCCAGCTTCGCAGCTTCGCGTAACCGCTCCTGGCCTCGCGGCGCAGGCCTCACCTCACCCGCTAAACCAACCTCACCAAAAGCAAACAAACCCTTGGGCAACGGTCGATCTCGCAAGGAAGACAAAATAGCCAGCAACACCGCCAGATCTGCTGCAGGCTCGGTAATCCGAACACCACCTACTGCGTTGACAAAAACATCCTGATCAGAGGTTGAGACACCAGCATGTCGATTGAGCACCGCCAGCAGCATGGCCAAGCGATTGCCCTCTAGGCCTACCGATAAGCGTCGTGGGTTCGGCACATGCGCCGTATCGACCAAGGCCTGAATCTCCACTAATAAAGGTCGAGTCCCCTCTTGGGTTGCCATCACACAGGAGCCAGAGACCTGTGCAGAATGTTGCGACAAAAATAATGCGGAAGGATTGGCGACGCCACGCAGACCACGATCCGTCATCGCAAATACACCGAGTTCGTTGACGGCGCCAAAGCGATTTTTAAAGGCGCGAATGAGACGGAAGGATGAGTGCGTGTCCCCCTCAAAATACAAAACTGTATCCACAATGTGCTCAAGCACCCGCGGCCCAGCGAGCGCACCGTCCTTGGTGACGTGACCAATCATGACGATCGGAATACCTGCCTGTTTAGCCAACCGAGTGAGTTGGGCGGCACACTCTTTGACCTGAGAGACCGAACCTGGCGCGGCAGATAGTTCACTGGAGTAAATCGTTTGAATTGAGTCAATCACTGCAACAGCAGGTTTTTGCTCAAGAAGCGCCGACTGAATCGCCTCAAGACGAATTTCTGCAAATAGATCTACCCCTTCGCCCGAGAGTCCCAGACGACGGGCACGTAAGGCCACTTGTTCCGCAGACTCTTCGCCCGTCACATATAAGACGCGCTGCTCGCCTGACATCGCTACCAAGGCTTGCAACAAAAGCGTCGACTTGCCAATCCCAGGGTCGCCGCCAATCAAGACGACAGCCCCCGCCACCAGCCCGCCACCCAACACACGATCAAACTCTGGAATACCCGTGGAAATCCTGGGTAACTCCAGCGCTTCGACGTCGGACAGACTGCGTAAAGCCGCAGACGCCGCCAGCGGCGCGTAACGATGCTGTTCAGCTTGGCCCGAGAGACCCGCGTCACGGGACTCTTCAAGCGTATTCCACGCTTGGCAGTGCGGACATTGCCCCAACCATTTTGGGCTGATGCCACCGCACTCGGAGCAGGTAAAGATGGTTTTAATTTTGGCCATGGAATTCTCTGGCGCACGATGCACCGCATGTTGATAGTCTAACGCAAGGGCTTACCCTAAAAGACCTGAAAATATCCTGTTAAACCCCCAATCTAGAGTGGGTGACCCACTACACTTTGCCTTTGAACGTCCCTTAAGACGCAATTTAGTGTGATTAATACATGGCCGTTGACCATTACGAAAACTTTCCCGTTGCTTCTTTGTTGCTGCCTAAGCACCTGCGTCGGGCGGTGACAGACATTTATCGCTTTGCGCGCGGCGCAGACGATCTCGCAGATGAAGGGGATGCGTCTGCTCTTGAGCGCTTAGCCGCGCTCAAGATCTATCGCCTTGCTATCCTTGAAATCGCTGAAGGAAAAATACCCTCTGCCTCTTTTCAACCATTGGCGGAAACGATTGCGCATCATGCCCTGCCGGCAGCCCCTTTTTTGGACTTGCTGTCCGCTTTTGAACAAGATATTCAACAAAAGCGTTATGACGATTTTGCGACTCTGCTCGACTATTGCAGACGCTCTGCTAATCCCGTTGGGACGCTCATGCTGCATCTCTATGAAACAACAGATGCGGTCTCAATGGAGCAGTCTGGGTCAATCTGTTCAGCGTTACAACTGATCAATTTTCTGCAAGATATCGCCATAGATTGGAAAAAAGAGCGAATTTATCTGCCACAAGAGGATTTGATTCGCTTTGGCGTGACGGAGCACCATATCGCGCAGGCGCAGACGGATGCAGCCTGGTACGCACTGATGCAATTTCAAGTCGATCGTGCCCGCAGCTTGTTAAACTCTGGTCGACCGCTTGGTCGGACACTTACTGGCAGAATCGGCCTTGAGCTCCGACTGATTATTGAGGGTGGACTTAGAATTCTCGAAAAAATCGAGAACGTCCGTTTTGATGTTTTCCGGCATCGCCCAACATTACACGCCCAAGATTGGGTATTAATGAGCTGGCGAGCCCTAAGAGCCTGATGCAATGACCCCTACCGAATACTGTCAAGAAAAAGCAGCAAAAAGCGGTTCAAGCTTTTATTATGCATTTCTGTTTTTGCCTCCTGAGCGACGTCTTGCCATCACGGCACTCTATGCCTTTTGTCGCGAGGTCGATGATGTGGTGGATGAGTGTACGGATACGTCGATCGCCCGCGTTAAGCTGGCGTGGTGGCGCACCCAAATTGACGTGATGTTTGAGGGTAAGCCTGACCACCCCGTGACGAAAGCACTTGCCCCACATTTAAAACCGTTTGATATGACGCAAGCGCGCTTGCTTGCCATTATTGACGGCATGGAAATGGATCTGGATCAAACGCGTTATCTAGATTGGCCAGGCTTGGAAAAATATTGCTGGCATGTCGCAGGTGTGGTGGGTGAATTGTCGGCCGGGATCTTTGGCTATCACGACCCCGCGACCCTCGTGTATGCGAGCAAGCTCGGCATTGCCTTTCAGCTGACCAACATCATTCGCGATGTCGGAGACGATGCGCGTCGCGGACGCATCTATTTGCCCATTAGCGATATGCAGCAATTTAACGTCAGAGCGGCTGACGTTTTAAACAGTCAGTATTCTGAACACTTTTCTGCCTTGATGGCTTTTGAGGCACAACGTGCACGCAATCTTTATCGTGAGGCGATTGATGCCCTGCCGCAACGCGATCGCCGCGCGCAACGACCAGGCTTGATGATGGCGGCTATTTACTTCGCCTTGTTAGATGAAATCGAAGACGAGAAGTGGCAAGTACTCGATCAGCGTATTTCTCTCACCCCTCTGCGCAAATTTTGGTTAGCCTGGAAAAACTTTGTTGGTGCGGGGCGCGGGGTATTAAAACAAATCAGGCGTTCGAGCAAAACAAGTTGAATATTGCAGTCATCGGTGCGGGCTGGGCGGGGCTTGCAGCAGCGGTCACACTCAAAGACCTCGGTGTACACGTCACGGTCTTTGAGGCGGCTCCTGTAACGGGTGGCCGGGCACGCGGCGTCGATGACGTCCACATGAGTCGCATCGATAATGGACAGCACCTCATGTTGGGAGCCTATTCAGAAACGCTCACGCTCATCAAACGCTTGCATCCTTTGAGATCGATCGATCAGTTGGTCCTACGCGAACCGCTGAATCTCGAAAGTGCGGATGGTAACTTTAAAATGCGAGCCCCCGCACTCCCGGCACCCTTTAATACCTTGATAGCACTTTTGTCCGCAAAAGGACTCTCCCCTGCGGACCGTTTCAAGGCACTCAGCATGATGGTGCGCTGCCGGCTTTCAGGCTGGCACGCACGGCCCCATGAAACGGTCTCTGCGCTCCTGTTGCGGCACCAGCAAACGCAGACCTTGCAACACCGACTCTGGACGCCGCTGTGCCTGGCTGCGCTCAACACACCGATCCAACAAAGCTGCGCACAGCTTTTCCTGAATGTTTTGCGGGATAGTCTATGCGGACCCCGTCATGCCAGTGACTGCCTCATTCCGCGCGTGGATTTGACTGCGCTGTGGCCAGCCGCTGCCGCGGAACACCTCACGATGCGCTATCGACATATTGTGCGCGCAGTTCGAGCCACGGACACACATATCGAGGTCGATGGTGCGCATTTTGATGCATGCGTGGTGGCAACGCCGCCCTATGCTGCGGCACGTATTTTATTTGACCCCACTGACCCGGAGGACGCATTTTCTCAGCAAGTGCAAGCGCCGCAACAACAATCAGAGGCTTCTTTGCTGAGGATTTTAAAGGCCTTTGAGTATCGTGCGATCGCCACACTTGCGCTTGAGCTTGAGGATGATTGGCGATTGCCCCACAACATGATGATGCTAGGCGAAGATCCCGCCCGTGGACATGTCGGGCAATGGGTGTTCAACCGACTGGGGCATGACAAACAACTTGCAGTCGTGATCAGTGATGCGAGCGATTTTTTAAAGCAAAACAGAGAAAGTTTTGTTGAAGCGATCGCAACTCAAATTCGCGAGCAAAGCGCGAAACACCCAGGTGTCGGGTCTCTGATGCCCGCAATCAAGCATCAACGTCTGATTGTAGAAAAGCGGGCTACATTTGCTGCAGTTCCAGGATTAGCGAGACCATCCAATCAAAGCCCATGGTCACGCATTGCGTTGGCAGGTGACTGGACTGACACGGGCTATCCCTCGGTGCTTGAGGGTGCAGTGCGCAGCGGCTTGGGTGCGGCAGCGATGTTAAAAAACTCGCTTAACCTCTGAAGCTGTGCGCCGTCAACAATCCTAGAAATGTTAACAATAGGGAACCCGCCAGACTGGTGCCAGCATACGTCAGCGCCATCCCCAAACGTCCTTCTTCGACAAAGCCTACAACCTCTGCTGAAAAAGTCGAAAAGGTCGTCAAGGCGCCGAGAAAACCCGTCACCAACAACAAGCGCCAAAACTGAGGCCATTCGGGATTGGCTGCAACGAGCCCTAGTATCAAGCCCACCAGATACCCTCCCAGCATGTTGGCTGCGAAGGTTCCCCAAGGCAGCATATCCGCATGTCGGTTTAGCCATAGGCTGAGCAGCCATCTCAGCCACGCGCCTGCTGTGGCACCAAGCGCCACAGCCAAAAAATGTGCGGAGGTGAGCATCTGCATCTGGGTCAGGAACTCGCGTGCTCAGTCAGGTAAGCCCGCACGCTCGCGACATCGCAAGGCAGCACCGTAAAGCGCTGCGGCAAGGACTCGATGTTTTCTAGGCCAGGTGGAAGCGGCGCAGGCATGCCGAGCGCTTCTTCGATGACCTCTGAGAATTTGGCAGGCAAGGCAGTCTCTAACACCAGCATCGGAATACCCGGCTCAACGAAACCTGCAGCGACCTTGACGCCATCTGCCGTGTGCGGATCGATCAATATGCCAGTCCGGGCATGAACTGCCCGAATAGTTGCCAGACGATCTTGATGCGAACTGCAACCCGCGACAAAACCATACTTTTTTTCCAACTGGGGCTTCATGCTCGAGAGATCAAAGAACCCCTCGCGCGACAACGCACGCCACAGCCCTGCCACGCGCTCTGCATCTCGACCCACAAGATCAAAAACAAAACGTTCAAAGTTAGAGGCACGTGATATATCCATCGAAGGACTTGAAGTCAAAAAGGTTTGCGCCGCTGCACGAGGCCGATAAATACCGGTACGAAAAAATTCTTCGAGCACATTGTTTTCGTTAGTCGCGAGCACAAGACGACGAATTGGTACACCCATAGAACGCGCGATGTGACCGGCCAAAATGTTGCCAAAATTGCCTGAAGGCACTGTGAACGACACTTCTTGGCCAGGGCCAGACGTCGAACGCAACCAGCCATGAAAGTAATACACCACTTGAGCAGCGATGCGCGCCCAATTAATTGAATTGACTGCGCCAAGACGATATTTGGACTTAAAGGGCAAGTCGCTCGCAAGTGCTTTGACAACATCTTGCGCCTCATCAAACACGCCTTTGACGGCGATATTGTGAATATTGGCATCCTGCAGCGAATACATCTGTGCACGTTGAAAAGCACTCATGCGACCGTGCGGAGAAAGCATAAATACCGCTACGGCATCCTTGCCACGCATCGCGTATTCAGCCGCAGAGCCGGTATCGCCGGAGGTTGCGCCTAAGATATTCAAGGTCGTGCCGCGTTGTTTTAAAACGTGCGGAAACACTTGGCCCAGAAATTGCATCGCCATATCTTTAAAGGCCAGGGTGGGCCCTTCAGACAAGCTCAATAACGACATGCCCTCATACAAAGGCTGCACAGGCACAATCGCTTCGGTCTTGAACGATGACTTACAGTAGGCGGCCTCGGTCATCGAGGCGAGTGTGGCACGATCAATATCCGTCACAAATAAGGACAGCACCTCAGTCGCCAGTGCGTGATAAGGCAACGCACGCCAAGACTCGAGCGTCTGGGAAGATACTTGGGGAATGCTTTCAGGAACAGCCAAGCCGCCATCAGGGGCTAAGCCCTCAAGCAGAATATCGGAAAAATCTAAGGCATCCATACCCCCGCGTGTCGAGAGGTATTTCATGACAAACTTTCCACTCTCAAACGGGTCACGCTTGAACGCACAAACTTAAGGGCTTCTATGCGCGCAATCGCAGCATTGATATTGCGCTCAAGCGCCTGGTGCGTCAAGAAAATCAGGTCCGCGCTACCATCCGCATCCGAGGGCTGCTGAATCATGGAGCCGATCGAGATCTCCGCATCGGCTAACATGCGGGCGATATCGGCCAGCACACCTGGCTGATCGGCCACCGTCATGCGTAAATAATACGACGTCACCACGTCCTCGATCGACAAGATCGGTGTGTCTGCCATGGCATCAGGCTGAAACGCCAGATGCGGAACGCGATGCTCAGGGTCGGCGGTATGCAAACGGGTCACATCGACCAGGTCAGCTACCACAGCAGAGGCCGTGGGCTCTTCGCCTGCACCTTTACCGTAATAAAGCGTCTGACCGACAGCGTCACCGCGCACGAGGACAGCATTCATCGCACCTTCGACATTGGCGAGCAAAGAGGCGCTCGGTACCAAGGCAGGATGAACGCGTAATTCAATACCGTTAGAGCGGCGCTTAGTGATGCCAAGTAACTTGATCCGATAACCTAACCGCTCTGCAAGCTTAATGTCCACGGAGTCGAGTTTAGAGATCCCTTCGATATGCGCACGGTCGAACTGCACAGGGATACCGAACGCCAAAGACGCGAGCAAGGTCAGTTTGTGTGCCGCATCGACGCCTTCGATGTCAAACGTTGGATCGGCTTCGGCATAACCGAGTTTTTGCGCCTCGGTCAAGACAGTCGCAAAGGGCAACCCGCGCGTGCGCATTTCGGACAAGATGAAATTAGTCGTCCCGTTAATGATGCCCGCCACCCATTCGATGCGGTTAGCCGTCAAGCCTTCGCGCATGGCCTTGATGATCGGAATTCCGCCTGCGACGGCAGCCTCAAATGCCACCATCACGCCCTTGGCAGAAGCTGCAGCAAAAATCTCTGTGCCGTGCTTGGCCAACAAGGCTTTGTTAGCCGTGACCACATGTTTGCCTTGAGCAATCGCCTCGAGCACCAGTTCGCGAGCGAGCGTATCGCCGCCGATCAACTCGACCACAATGTCAATAGAGGGATCACGCACCACCTCAAACGGATCAGTTCCCAGTTCGACGGCCTGCCCCAGCAAAGTGCGTGCTTTGGCGATGTCTCTGACCGCTACGCGTGTTACCTCAATACTGCGGCCGGCACGACGGGAAATTTCACCGGCGTTGCGCGCCAATACTTTCCAAGTGCCACCCCCAACTACGCCTAAACCTAATAAACCGACCTTGATTGATTCCATTACAACAGCCCATCCTTGCGAAACATTTCTTTTATGCCGCGAACCGCTTGACGGGTCCGCTGCTCATTTTCAATCAAAGCAAAACGCACGTATTCGTCACCATAATCACCAAACCCAACACCAGGAGAGACGGCGACCTTGGCCTCCTCGAGGATACGCTTAGCAAACTCAAGCGAGCCAGCGGCTCGGTATGGCTCAGGGATATGTGCCCAGATATACATAGAGGCCTTTGGGTTTTCAACCATCCAACCGGCCTCGTGCAAACCTTTTACCAACACATCACGACGATTTTGATACTTTTCAACCACTTCGGCTACGCAATCTTGTGGGCCCTCGAGTGCTGCAATCGCAGCCACTTGAATCGGTGTGAACGTTCCGTAATCGTGATAACTCTTGATGCGTGCTAAGGCATTGACCAACTCTGCATTACCCACCATAAAGCCGATCCGCCAACCCGCCATGTTGTAGCTTTTGCTCATTGTAAAAAACTCAACCGCGACCTCTCTGGCGCCAGGCACCTGCATGATCGAAGGCGCTTGATACCCGTCAAAACAGATGTCCGCATACGCGAGGTCATGCACCACAATGATATTGTGTTCTTGTGCGAGTGAGACCACTCTTTCAAAAAAAGAAAGATCGACACATTGAGCGGTTGGATTGCTAGGAAACCCCAAAATCATCATTTTGGGCTTTGGAATCGACTCGCGCACCGCACGTTCGAGTTCTTCAAAAAAATCCGTGCCGGGTGTCATGCGCACCGACCGAATATTTGCACCCGCAATCACCGCACCATAGATATGGATGGGGTAGCTTGGATTTGGAACCAGTACTGTGTCACCCGCATCCAGTGTTGCCAACATTAGATGCGCGAGACCCTCTTTCGAGCCAATCGTGACAATTGCCTCTGAATCCGGATCAAACTGTATGTTGTAGCGGCGTGCGTACCAATCTGTAATGGCTTTACGCAGACGGGGAATACCTTTTGAAACAGAGTAGCCATGCGTGTCTAGGCGCTCTGAAGCCTCAACCAACTTGGTCACGATGTGAGGAGGCGTTGCACCATCGGGGTTGCCCATCGACATATCGATGATGTCCTCGCCCCGATGACGCGCAGCCATTTTGAGCTCTGCAGTAATGTTGAACACATAGGGGGGCAGACGCTCAATGCGAGAAAACTTCCTCATCCTCATTCCTTGTATAAGAAATACTTAAACCTGCTTTATTTGCAGCGCAGCAAAACCCTGTAATCTAGCGCATCAGGACAGATGCCGCAAATCGAAGATTGCTATGTCAAAAAATCAGTCTTTTCAATCCCCTCGACAATGTGCGGTGTCACACAGCAGACAAATGATTGCGCTATCATCAAACGAATTAGCTGGAGTATTTATTGAAGCTTCATACCGATACAAACGCGTCGCTTAATACCGTCACCGGTTACGGTAGCGGGTACGTCGAAATTAACAAAGTCAGCTTTGATCATGCTATTGCCTTTGGTCCAGAAGGCCCAGTCCATATATGGCACGCTGAGGGTCCAGATGACATTTCTACAGCATTGCTTCTGCAGGCTGCAGGCCTGAGGCTCAAACCCATTGATCCCATGGCATTTTTGGACTCTGACCTCCCCCCTCAGCAAGAGGTTGAAGGAATTCGACCAGAAGTGCTTTTGGTTGGAACCGGTTCGCGACAGCGAATGCTGGATCACAAGGTCATCGCGCCACTGTTACGTGCGGGTGTTGGGGTGGAATGCATGACCACTGAAGCTGCTGCTCGCACTTACAACATTTTAATGGCCGAAGGCCGTCAAGTCATTGCCGCACTTTTACCGGAGAAACTCTGATGAATCCAGCCCAAATTGGTAAGCCTGCTCCAGGCTTTTTAGCCCAAAGTACCTTTGGCGAAATTTCGCTCGAGCGCTGTCATGGACGTGGTGTCATTCTCTATTTTTATCCTAAAGACAACACGCCGGGCTGCACCACTGAAACACAAGATTTTCGAGACTTGCACGATAAGTTTTTAGCATTAAGTTGCGTGGTCATCGGAGTCTCGCGCGACTCGCTGAAATCTCATGAGAACTTTTCCAAGAAACTCGAACTGCCCTTTCCACTCATCGCAGATACAGACGAAACAGTTTGCAATGCGTATGCAGTTATCAAACTTAAACAAATGTACGGCAAACAGGTTCGCGGCATCGAACGCAGTACATTTTTAATCAATGCTGAAGGAAAATTAGTGCAAGCTTGGCGTGGACTCAAAGTGCCGGGGCATGCCCAAGAAGTTCTGCAGGCTGCAAGTAGTCTCACCTGATTTTTTTACGTATGTTTATTGCTCGATCTCTGGGAGATTTTTAGTATGCCGTTGCCAAAGCTGCCGACACGCCCTGCTGCCATTCTTGAAGTCACAGATCTCAAGCTCGAACCTAAAGATTACTCGGCCTCTCAACTTGAGCTCTCCTCACAACCCTCTGTGCCTATTGTCGCGAATACTCAATTGGCAAGCAACGAGAAACCTTCGAAATCTATCGTCATAGATCTCTCGGGATTATCTGTAACGTCTGACAGCACTGAGGTAACAGAGGCTACTAACTCAACAAAAACTGCTCAATCCTCTACTAAGCGCCCTATTCATTCAGAGCGTCCTCTACGACCAAAGCCACCTAAAGTTTCTGCTGCAAACTCTGCCGCTTCCAAAAAAGCGAGTCATGGTTTGCGTAAACTTTTCGTGCTGGATACAAACGTCCTGCTGCACGATCCGAGTTCGCTCTTTCGCTTTGAGGAACACGATGTCTTTTTGCCAATGATGACTCTCGAAGAGCTCGATCATCAAAAGAAAGGCATGTCAGAAGTTGCGCGGAACGCACGACAAGTGAGCCGCTCTCTTGACACACTTGTCGGTGAACATCGCGACCTCGATCTCGGCCTGCCTTTAAATGGCCTTGGTCACAAAGACGCAGTAGGACGTTTGTTCTTTCAAACAACTGCGATGGCAAGCACACTGCCTCCCGACCTGCCCATGGGCAAGGCTGACAATCAGATCCTTGGCGTTGTGCGGGCCTTGCACGACAAGTTTACTGATCGCGAAGTTGTTCTCGTTTCTAAAGACATCAATATGCGCCTCAAGGCGCGCACACTTGCGCTTTCGGCTGAGGACTACTTTAACGACCAGGTCCTTGAAGACTCTGATTTGTTATACAGCGGTATGCTTGCGCTGCCAGAAAACTTTTGGAATAAGCACGGCAAAGGCGTTGAATCTTGGCAGCAAGGTGGCACGACGTACTATCGAATTTCGGGACCACTGTGTCACCAGTTTATGGTGAATCAGTTTGTTTATTTTGAAGGGCCTATGCCACTGTACGCGCAAGTGCGCGAGGTCAATGGCAAAACTGCAGTCCTTGCAACGTTGCGTGATTTTACGCATGGAAAAAATAATGTCTGGGGCGTGACTGCGCGCAATCGCGAACAAAACTTTGCAATGAATTTGCTCATGGATCCTGATTGCGATTTTGTCTCTCTTCTTGGCCAAGCTGGTACAGGAAAAACATTGTTGACACTGGCTGCAGGTCTTGCTCAGGTGCTTGAAACAAAACGTTACACTGAGATCATCATGACGCGCGTGACAGTCCCAGTGGGCGAGGACATTGGATTTTTGCCAGGTACTGAAGAAGAAAAAATGCAGCCCTGGATGGGCGCGCTTGAGGACAATCTCGAAGTGCTAACAATGGGTGAAACAGATGGCGGCACCTCGATTAACAATGGTCAGACGCATGACTGGGGTCGTTCAGGCACGTTGGAGTTAATTCGTTCACGCATCAAAGTGAAATCACTTAACTTTATGCGGGGCCGCACGTTTTTGAATAAATATTTGATCATCGACGAAGCCCAGAACCTGACGCCCAAGCAAATGAAAACCCTCATCACGCGTGCAGGGCCCGGCACTAAGGTAATTTGCCTAGGCAACATCGCACAAATCGACACCCCTTATCTGACAGAGGGGAGTTCTGGCTTGACCTTTGTAGTCGATCGCTTCAAGGGCTGGCCGCATGCAGGGCACATCACATTGCAGCGTGGTGAACGTTCAAGACTAGCCGACTACGCTGGCGAAGTCCTCTGACAGCGCTCGCCATGTCGATCCACACAAAAGCACTCAATACTCGCACACCCATCGCGATGACTATGGGTGATGCTGCGGGGATTGGTCCCGAGATTGTTGTGAAACTGCATGCTCAAGGCTTGCCTGCGCCCTGCGTCGTATATGGAGACACAGGAGCATTAAGACGTGCCTGTTCGTTTCTCAAATCGCCGCTAACGATTGTCGAACTAGCCATTGAAGATCCGCTCACAGGCGATTACCAACAGTCTGGTTTTTTATTTGTGCGCCCTACGACTCCCGCCTTGCCTGTTGAGCTGCCATTTGGCATCGTGAGTGCCCTCGCAGGTCAATCCGCAGTAGATGCGCTTTTGATGGCCATTGATGATGCGCAGGTAGGTCGCGTTCGCGCCATTGTGACGGCGCCGCTGAACAAAGAGTCGATGCACGCCGCAGGCATCGACTTTCCAGGACATACGGAGATCCTAGCGGAGCGTTCAAATACACCTCATGTCGCGATGATGTTAGTCAACGACACGTTAAAAGTTATTTTGGTCACGATCCATATCCCGCTTGCCGAAGTATCCACGACGCTATCCGTTGAACTTGAGTTACGCACAATTGAACTTGCCGCCTCCGCTTGTAAAGGGATGGGTATTGCCTCCCCGCGGGTGGCCGTTGCAGGTCTCAATCCTCATGCTGGAGAAAAAGGAAAATTTGGGCGCGAAGATCTCGATATCATTGCGCCGGCAATCGAATTGGCACGTGCGCAGGGGATCGATGCGACAGGCCCATGGCCAGGAGATACCGTCTTTATGCGTGCGCGTCAGGGAGAGTTTGATATTTGTGTCGCCCAGTACCACGATCAAGGTCTGATTCCGATCAAGTACCTGGGTATCGATGAGGGCGTCAATGTCACTGTTGGACTGCCTTTTGTTCGTACGAGTGTGGATCATGGGACTGCCTTTGATATAGCCGGTCGCGGCGTCGCTGATCCTCGCTCTCTTCAGACTGCTTTTAACCTCGCAATAGATCTGACTAAAGCGAGCCATGTCTAAAAAATAAGGGTAAACCCTTTTTTTAAAGATATTTATAAATAAATAGTTTAACAATCCTAGCTAAGTATATAATTTGCATAGTTTTTATACTTTTAAGGGCGCTGCAAATGCGTGCAGGAATGTTTTTACCCTTTCGGAAAGCTTGTCTAACTGGCTTGGTTTGTCTGAGTGTTGCCCTGACTGGTGCCCCAATCTTCGCTCAAACCTCGACGTCAAACACTCAAACGTCTAAAGCGAAAGCTTCTCAGCCTAATAAAACAACTAAAAAGTCCTCTAAAACCAATACAAAAAAAACGACTCAATCTAAATCTAAAGCTAAATCCGCATCAAATACCCAAAAGAAGAAGGCTGCTCCGAGCGGAACGCCACAAGGCACAAGAGGCGCAAAGCCAAATGCAAACACTCGTAAAGCCCTCGCAGCAGGCGCAACCACTGCAGCGGTAACTAGTGCGGCCAGCGCAAAGCGTGCGCATGCGGAACGTCAGTCCGGTAACCCCACTAGTGCGTTGCGTTCAAACGTCGTATTCGTTCAAGACCTCAATAGCAAAGCTGTCATCTTTTCACGTAATGATGAGGCAGCTCGACCCATTGCTTCGATTACCAAACTCATGACTGCACTTGTCGTCGTCGATGCGAAACAACCGCTGGATGAAATACTGCAAGTCACTCAAGCAGATGTAGACGTCGTAAAATTCAGCCGCTCACGCTTGGCTGTTGGCGTAAAACTTTCACGTGGAGATATGTTGCATCTCGCGCTCATGTCTTCTGAAAACCGAGCTGCAAACGCATTAGGCCGTCATTACCCCGGTGGGATGCCTGCTTTTGTTGCGGCTATGAACAATAAAGCACGAGAGCTCGGCATGAACAATAGCCGCTTTGTCGAACCAACAGGTCTATCTAGTGGCAATGTCTCAACACCGCGAGACTTAGTCAAACTGATGCAAGCGACCGCAGCGCGATCCAGTATTCGTTATTACACAACCAATCAGCAACATGAAATCTCAACTCGCGGACACGCAACATTGTTCCGGAACACCAATATGTTGGTCACTAATCCTAATTGGGATATCAGAATATCAAAGACTGGTTTTATTAACGAAGCGGGTCAGTGCTTGGTGATGGTTGCACGTATCAATAATCGTGACACAGCGATTGTGTTGCTCAATGCTGATGGCAAAGGCACTCGTATTGGTGATGCCGTCAAGATTAGACAGCTTGTGCAAAACCGTCAGTCAGTCGCAATGTCGAATACCGGCCTGAACTAGTAACAAGCAAGTTCTTCATGCAGCGCTCGCACCCGACTGATTGATGTTCATGCAAACGCTTAGTAGCTTGCGCCACCGCCGCCCGCAAAGTTTAAGAATCGAGTACTAGATCCCTGGAAGGTTAGACGCACCGTACCAATCGGGCCATTACGCTGTTTACCAATGATAATTTCAGCGGTCCCTTTATCTGGTGAATCAGGGTTGTACACCTCATCTCGATAAATAAACAAAATCAAGTCAGCATCTTGTTCGATTGCGCCCGATTCGCGCAAATCACTCATCACAGGTCGTTTGTTAGGCCTTTGTTCGAGACTGCGGTTGAGCTGCGATAAGGCAATCACGGGGCATTCAAGTTCCTTGCCAAGCGCCTTGAGCGATCGACTAATCTCAGAAATCTCGGTTGCTCTGTTTTCACCAGCGGAGCTCGCTCCCATCAACTGCAAGTAGTCGATCACAATCAGACCGAGTTTTCCACACTGTCGGGCCAGTCGACGTGAACGCGCGCGGACCTCGACTGAACTCAGCGCAGGTGTTTCATCGATATACATCTGAGCATCCTGCATACGCTGAACCGCATGCGTCACACGAGGCCAATCATCAGCAAGCAGCTTTCCTGTCCGCATCCTATGTTGATCTAGCATTCCGACTGAACCCAGCATACGCATTGCGAGCTGAACAGCTCCCATTTCCATCGAGAACACAGCAACAGGCAAGCCCTGTTCGATTGCAACATGTTCGGCAATATTCATCGCCAGCGATGTCTTACCCATAGAGGGCCGTCCCGCCACAATCACTAAATCGCCACTCTGCAAGCCCGAAGTCATACGATCGAGATCAGTAAAACCCGTCGGCACACCAGTGACGTCTGTATCGCCCTCGCGGTGATACAGCTCATCAATCCGCTCGACCACCTCGGAGAGCAAGGGTTGAATCTCTCTAAAGCCGGCACTTGCTTTCGCACCCTCTTGCGCGATTTTAAAGACCTTGGATTCAGCCTCGTCTAACAACTGACGCGCCTCTTTACCCTGCGGATTGAAGGCAGTCGCGGCGATCTCATCGGCCACCGTGACGAGCTTACGGAGCATTGAGCGTTCGCGGACAATTTCAGCATAGCGACGAATATTGGCGGCTGAGGGCGTATTGTGCGCAAGTGCGTTCAGATAGCCAAGCCCACCTACTTCTTCAGACTTGCCTACGCTGGCAATCGACTCATTGACTGTCACTACATCCGCAGGACGCGAAAGGTTGATCAGTCGAGAAATATGATGCCAAATCAACCGATGGTCATAGCGATAGAAGTCGGCTTCATTGACAACATCCGTGACGCGTTCCCACGCGCCATTATCAAGTAACAATCCGCCTAAAACGGACTGTTCTGCCTCGACAGAGTGAGGCGGGACACGGAGGTATTCAAGCTGTGGGTCTGGCGGATTATTCATAAGTGAATGATAACCTCAAGGTATCCGTAACGTACAAGAATCCGCGTACATCCCTACCGGGTAAACGACGTAGTAACCAGCCTACATAGCGAACAACGAATGCAAGCATCTGACCGAATCGGATTAATTGACTTCTGACCGCAGGGTCAGGGTTGGCCAGTAAGTAACTACTTAGTAGGCGTGCACACAACAATCGACGCTCCTGCTCTGAAAACTGTTTACCGCGTAGCCCAGCCATTGACGATATCATTTGATAGACGTCATACGCCTGCCCTAATGGAGTAGACAGCGCCTCTCCGATATTTTCCTCATAGTCAATGCGTGTGAGCTGATTGTCTAGAACCATGAGATTGCGTAACTGCGCCCCCCCATGCACAAAGCCAGCTTGGTGAAACTTGGCAAGATCTTTCGATGCAAGATCCATCCAAGCAAGTCTCTGCTGAAGTGAGGATGCACGGATTTCTGTCGGTAAGTTTTCCCCTACAAAGGCAAGCACTAGGACACCTGGGGCGTGATAAAGCACTTCAGGTGCTCTATAGCCCTGCGCGTGCAGTGATAGTAGCCGCAGCGTCTCTGCTTCAACACCATTGCGCAGCAACACCCTAGCCGAAGGTCGCTCTTTGAGACCTAACCAGCAAATGAGCGAAATGATTGAAGCGCGTAGATAACGAATGAAATAACTCACTGCGCCAAACACAGAAGGCCTTCTAATTTTGATCACGCAGACACGTCCGCAAAACTCAGCCATATGAACGCCATTTGACCCGCTGGTGTGACATGCGAGCCAAGCATTTAAATCCTGCTGGAATGTAGGACAATCAGTCATTGATTAATTAATTGGTCATCTTTATGGTCAGCACAAAGATAAAAAAGCCGGCTACTGCCGGCTTTTTTATCGAGCATGGATTGGTTAAGATTAAACCAAATCACCCACCACTACAACAGTGATGCTACTGACGACATCTGGATGGAGAGCGACCTGAATGGCAGTCTCACCGACGGCCTTGAGTGGGCCCTCTGGTAAGCGAACCTGTGATTTTTCAATGCCAGTAAAGCCGGCAGCGATCAAACCAAGGGCGATGTCCATGTTGGTGACTGAACCGAACAGACGACCATCGACACCCGCTTTTTGCTTGATGGTCAATGAGAAGTTTTCAAGACGCCCACCCGTAGCTTGGCATGCGGCAAGCTTTTCGGCTTGTATTTTCTCAAGCTCAGCACGACGGAGCTCAAACTCTTTGAGTGCAGCTTCAGTAGCACGACGGGCTTTTTTCTGAGGAATCAGGAAATTACGGGCATAGCCATCGCGCACGCGCACAACTTCACCCAGGTTTCCAACATTAACGACTTTTTCGAGCAGAATGATTTGCATAATGTGCCCCGGAATCAGTTGTGGTTATCAGTGAAAGGCAGCAAAGCCAAAAAGCGCGCACGCTTGATCGCTGAGTCGAGCTGACGCTGATAGATTGCTTTTGTACCTGTCAAACGAGCAGGAATAATCTTGCCGTTTTCCTGGATAAAGTCACGCAAGGTGTCGAGATCTTTGTAATCAATCTGATCAACATTGGCCGCGCTAAAGCGGCAGAATTTACGACGCTTGAAAAGCGGATTCTGTTGCGTGAATTTCTTTTTTTCTTTACGTTTACCGAAGAAAGCCATGATATGCCTTGTTCAAATTTGTTGAATATGCTGCGCATGCAGCCGATATTTTTGAGAATCTTTTCGTACCGGAGCCAGAAAACCCTGAAGCCGGACCTTGCAACCTAAACTCATCGTGCTAGCCATCTGAGCTAAATCACCCATCGCAACGATGCCTAAACTAAAAGCAATACGGCGAGGTTGACCTGCTTCGGTGACGTCGGACTCGTGTGAGACTAAGAACTCTAAAACTGGAACGCCTGCGGGGGTATACCTCAGGGGGGACAGTTCAGCAATCAGACCCTGCACTTCAAACCGATT
This sequence comes from uncultured Burkholderiaceae bacterium, assembly GCA_963926265.1. Classification (GTDB taxonomy): domain Bacteria; phylum Pseudomonadota; class Gammaproteobacteria; order Burkholderiales; family Burkholderiaceae_B; genus Zwartia. The sequence continues at coordinate 76,818 of CAWUWN010000017.1, read as the reverse complement.
CACCTCTGACGCACTCACGAAGACTCCGGTTTACTCGGCGTCGTCAACGATTGATTCTGCAGATGCTTTACGTGCTTCTTCGCGCTCGACTTGCTTCATCATGATTGAAGGCTCTGTCTCAGCAGCTTTAGTCTTGATCACAAGGTGGCGCAACACAGCATCGTTGTAGCGGAAAGAATGCTCAAGCTCATCAAGCGTTGTTTGGCCACACTCAATGTTAAAACACAGGTAGTGTGCTTTCACGAGTTTTTGAATCGGATAGGCCAGCTGGCGACGGCCCCAATCTTCGGTGCGATGAACTTTCCCACCCTGAGTGGTCACAAGCGCTTGGTAGCGCTCAACCATGGCGGGCACTTGCTCGCTCTGGTCTGGGTGGACAATAAAAACAACTTCGTAATGGCGCATGCAATGCACTCCTAAGGATATCCGACCAAAAGCTTACGCCTAGACCGGGGGCAGCCCGTTGAACCTTAAAATCGAGGCCAATCGAGCAAGAAAGTCTATTATTTTCGCGCATTTAGCGCTTTTTTGCAAATCAGAAACTATGTGCGCGTCATACGTCTCTAAAAAAGCGGGCTTTGATCGATGACTCGATGCCCGCTGCGTCTAGGCCCACCCCCACCAGCAATGCGGTTTGATCACCGTGATCAATAAATCTGTCTGGCAAGCCCAAATGAAGAATCGGCATCACAATCGCATGCGCGGCAAGCGTCTCTGAGACAGCACTGCCTGCACCGCCCATGATGCAACCCTCCTCGAGGGTGACCAGGCCACGCGTGTGCTCAGCCGCCATCTCGAGCACGAGCTCAGTGTCGATCGGCTTCACAAACCGCATATCGACCACGGTTAAGTCAAGCGTTTGAGCCGCCTCAAGTGCAGCAGGCAAAAGCGTACCGAAGACCAGCACCGCAACACCCGAACCTCGCCTGCGCACTATGCCTCTTCCCAGAGGAACTGTGTCTAGGCGGGCATTAATGGGCGCCCCTACACCTGCACCTCTCGGATAGCGGACAGATGCAGGGCCAGGATACTGATAACAGGTTGTCAATAACAAACGGGTTTCATTTTCGTCCGAAGGCGTCGCAACAACCATATTGGGGATGCAGCGCAAAAAGGCGATGTCATAGTTTCCCGCATGGGTCGCGCCATCCGCGCCCACTAGGCCCGCTCGATCCAGCGCAAAAGTCACGTCCAAATCTTGTAACGCAACATCATGGATCAGCTGATCGTAGCCACGTTGCAAAAAAGTTGAATAGATCGCAAGCACCGGCTTTTGGCCTTCACAGGCCATTCCAGCCGCGAAAGTCACGGCATGTTGCTCAGCAATCCCAACGTCGAAATAGCGTGTCGGAAAACGGCGTTCAAACTCCACCATCCCGCTCCCCTCTCGCATGGCTGGCGTCACACCATTAAGGCGAGGGTCACTCTCCGCCATATCGCAAAGCCATTGGCCAAACACTTGGGTGAAGGTCAGCTTAGGCACTGCAGTTGACTTTTGGATGCCGACAGCCAGATCGAACTTTCCAGGCCCATGATAGAGAACTGGGTCAGCCTCAGCCAGCTTATAACCTTGTCCCTTCTTGGTTACCACATGTAAAAACTGAGGCCCTTTGAGTGCGCGCATATTTTGCAACGTAGGCACTAAAGCATCTAGATCATGACCATCGATCGGTCCGACATAATTAAAACCCATTTCTTCGAAAAGTGTCGCAGGCGTAACCATGCCCTTGGCGTGCTCTTCGAGTCGACGGGCTAGCTCAAGCACGGGAGGCACATGCTGCAAAACAGCTCGGCCTACGTTTTTCGCAGCCGCATAAAACTGTCCAGACAGCAACCGAGCAAAATAGTGATTGAGCGCACCAACAGGTGGCGAAATCGACATATCGTTATCGTTGAGAATCACCAATAAATTAATATCTGGCGTCACACCTGCGTTATTCATCGCCTCAAAAGCCATTCCTGCTGACATCGCACCATCACCAATCACCGCAACGTGTTGGCGTGAAATACCTGCATTGCGTGATGCGACTGCCATGCCAAGCGCAGCGGAAATAGAGGTCGAGGAGTGCGCGGTTCCGAAGGCATCATACTCAGACTCAGAACGTTTAGGGAATCCCGAGATTCCTCCAAACTGGCGCAGAGTACTCATGGCCTCCTTGCGGCCCGTCAAAATCTTGTGTGGATAAGACTGATGACCGACATCCCAGATAATTCGGTCATGGGGCGTGTCATAAACATGATGCAGAGCGACTGTTAGTTCGACTGTCCCTAAATTGGAAGAAAGATGTCCCCCTGTCCGAGAAACAGACTCCAAAATATAGTTGCGCAACTGGTCAGCAAGCTTTTTAAGCGCACGCCGATCCAGCGACCTTAGGTCCGCAGGTTTTTGAATACGGTCAAGCAAATCTGTAGACATATCTCTCGTCAATGGTCACGCAACACAATGAAATCCGCTAATCCAACCAAGTATCGTCCGGATTCGCCCAAAGGCGCGATCGCGTTGACCGCCTCCCGATGTAATTCTTTTGCTAAAGTCTGAGCAGGTTCTAGCCCTAATAGCGTAACGTAAGTTGGCTTGTTAGCAGCTGCATCCTTACCGACTGTTTTACCTAATTTAGCAGCATCAGCCGTCACATCCAACACGTCATCTACCACCTGAAAAGCCAGTCCCATCGCACGGGCATACTGCATCAGCGCCCGTTGCTGCGCTGGACTCGCACCTGCAACCACTCCTCCTAACATCACGCTCGCAGTCAGCAGAGCACCCGTTTTGAGTTGATGCATATGTTGCAGCGCCTCTTGAGACAAGCTCATACCAACACTGTCCAAATCGATCGCCTGACCACCCGCCATTCCAAGGCTGCCAGAAGCTTGCGCGAGCGATTGGGTCGCGATCACAATCCGCTGGGACGGGATCGGCATTTGAGCCAAGAAATCAAAAGCTAATGGTTGTAAAGCATCTCCGGCCAGCAATGCCGTCGCTTCATCATAGCGAATATGAACCGTTGGCTGACCGCGACGCAAGTGATCGTCATCCATACAAGGCAAATCATCATGCACTAAGGAGTAAGCATGCACGAGCTCTACCGCTGCGGCAGCACAATCTAGCGCGCGCTCAAAATTAGAGAGGCTATCAGCTGACTCTCCGCGAACGATGCCCGCACAGCTTTCTCCTGCAGCATAGACCAAGGCGGCACGCACGCGCTTGCCGCCTCCGAGCACCGCGTAACGCATCGCGTCATGCAAACGCTTAGGGACTGTATCCGCGCTCGGCATCTCCCGACTCAGCATTTGTTCAATGCGGCAAGCTTGAGCACTCAACCAGGTGGCAAATGTAGGCAAGACGGTACTCATTCTGCCTGACGATCCGATGCGTCAAAAGGTCGTAACAAGCCTTGCTCCAACACACTGATCTGTTGCTCCGCCTGCGCCAACCGTTCTTGGCATATCCGCGTCAACGCGACACCTCGACGGTATGCCGCCAGTGATTCTTCTAGAGGCAGTACGCCAGACTCCATTGTCGCCACAAGCTCCTCGAGCTGGGCAAGGGCCGTTTCAAAGTCCTGCGGCAAGTCAAAGAGCTCTTGGGCCTCCATCATTTTTGATGAAGTAAGCTCAGCAGCAACAGAGATTGCAGAAGTAGCTTTGGTAGGCTTGCTCAAACGAAACTCCTAGGGGCGACTGCTAAACACATGACACGACCGTTTAACAGTCAGACAAAATTGATTAGCTATTGTACGAGATCAAAGGCGTTAGATTACCCTATAGCTTGGGGTACAATCGGATCTTCATTATGGTGATCGGCCACTCCGATTTTTCTTCGCGCCAGTGCAATATTGAATGTACTGGCATGCTTCCAGGCGGAGGGAATCATGACCGACATTGGTCGGATGGTGCATTTAGCCCCAGCTCGCACCCAGCTGCACGTCAACGCCTATTCTGACGAAGCGCTTTTTGCCCGCGAGCAAGCTAATATTTTTAAACAGTCCTCTATCTATGTTGGGCACCACAAAGGCGTACCCAACCTCGGAGACTGGCGTAGTTTGTCCCATGAAAACAATGGGCGCGTTCTCGTGCGCGGTCAAAATGGCATTGAGTTGCTCTCTAACGTCTGTCGCCACCGTCAAGCGCTCATGCTAGGTGGAAAAACCGGCAATGTCGCGGGCCATGTCAATACCCATGGCAACCTTGTGGATACAGGTGGGAATATTGTCTGCCCCCTGCACCGTTGGACATACGACAAATCCGGCCAGTTGCTGGGTGCGCCTCAATTCGATGACAAACCCTGTCTAAACCTTGAGCGCTTCCCAACCAAAGAATGTGAAGGCCTGATATTTGAGGGTCCTCGAGACCCTCTTGCAGACATCGGCAATTTATTCAAGCGTCCTGAGTTCGACTTTTCTAATTACGTACTCGATCATGTCGAGGTTCACCAGTGCAACTACAACTGGAAAACCTTCATCGAGGTTTACCTTGAGGATTACCATGTTGCGCCCTTCCACCCTGGCTTAGGGCATTTTGTGACATGTGACGACTTGTCCTGGGAATTTGCGGAGCAATACAGCATGCAACGCGTTGGCGTCCACCAAGCGCTTTCGCAACCCGGGTCGCCCGCCTATAAAACATGGCACGAAAAACTGATGCACTTTCGTCAGGGACAACCGCCAGATTTTGGTGCGGTATGGGTAACCTATTTCCCGACCCACATGATTGAGTTGTATCCGCATGTGCTGGTACTCTCGACGCTGTACCCGAAGTCACCTCAGGAAACGCTCAATATCGTTGAGTTTTACTACCCCGAAGAAATCGCACTCTTTGAACGTGAGTTTGTAGAGGCGCAGCGCGAAGCCTACATGGAAACGGCAATCGAGGATGACGAAATCGCAGAACGCATGGATGCGGGACGACTCGCTCTTCAAAAACGTGGCGTTTCTGAGACAGGTCCATATCAGTCCCCCATGGAGGACGGTATGCAGCACTTTCACGAGTGGTATCGCAGCGCAATGGGTGGAGATCTCAACGAGCAACACGCGAATGTCCAACAAGGGAACTCTTTAAAACTTTAACAGTCACAGCTAAAATTAATTCGTTTTTGTAGTTCCCCCTCACGTTCAACATATCATTCAAAAACATGAAAAGAATTGTCTTATTTCTGGTGACCAACCTTGCAGTCATGTTGGTGTTGAGCGTGACGCTCAGCATCTTAGGCGTCAACCGCTTTATTACTGACCAGGGTCTGAACGTTCAGATGCTGTTGATCTTTTCTTTGATTGTTGGCTTTGCCGGCTCAATCTTCTCTTTGCTGATTAGTAAGCCCATGGCAAAGTGGAGTACAGGTGCGCAGGTTATTGATCCGCAAGCCCCTGGTGGACCACGCGAGTCCTGGCTGGTGGACACCGTGCATCAGCTGGCTGACCGGGCAGGAATTGGCAGACCCGAGGTCGCAATCTACGAAGGCGAACCTAATGCCTTTGCAACGGGTGCATTCCGAAATGATTCACTCGTCGCCGTCTCAACTGGCTTGCTTGACGGAATGACCGAAGAAGAAATTTCTGCCGTATTAGCACATGAAGTGGCGCATATTGCGAACGGCGACATGATCACTTTGACGCTCATTCAGGGCGTAGTCAATACGTTCGTGGTGTTCTTTGCGCGCATCGTTGGATATTTTGTCGATCGCGTCATTCTTAAAAATGACAAGGGTCTTGGTGCAGGCTATTACATCACTGTCATTGTTTGCGAAATTGCCTTTGGCATCTTGGCGAGTTTGATTGTCGCTTGGTTCTCACGTCAGCGTGAGTATCGCGCAGATGCAGGATCCGCTCAGCTGCTTAGCTCTCGCGACCCCATGATCCGAGCACTCGCCCGTTTGGGAGGCCTCGAACCTGGTGATTTGCCTAAGAGCTTTGAAGCCTCAGGCATTGCGGGCCGTGGTGGCATCAGTGCAATGTTTGCAACGCATCCTCCAATTCCGGCTCGCATTCAAGCTTTACAGCATATGCCCGTCAGTTAACGCGTTTGCTGGATTAATGCGCTTGCTCCCAGTTTGGTCCTACACCGACTTCAGCGACCAAAGGTACTTTCAAACTTGCAACCTCGCACATCAGTCGAGGTAGATTTTGTTTGACCTGCTCGAGCTCATCGTCTGGCACGTCCAATACGAGTTCATCATGGACTTGCATCACGATCTTGCTTTGCATAGATTGGTCACGTAGCCAGTTTTGCACGGACACCATCGCCAACTTAATCAGATCCGCGGCAGTACCTTGCATAGGCGCATTGATGGCGGCTCGCTCAGCACCCGCTCGACGTGCCCCCGCTGCATTGATATCTGCCAACCATAGTCGTCGACCAAACACCGTCTCAACAAATCCCTGTGCATGAGCGATTGTTTTGGTTTCCGCCATGTACTGCGCCACACTAGGATAGCGTGCAAAATAACGATCAATATAAGACTGTGCGGCATCTCGTGTAATGCCCAGGTTGCTCGCCAAACCGAATGCGCCCATGCCATAAATCAAACCAAAATTAATCGCCTTGGCCGCGCGCCGCTGCTCATTATTGACTGCAGCCAACGGCACACCAAAGACCTCTGATGCCGTCGCCCGGTGAATATCTTCTCCAGCGGCAAAGGCTTTTTGCAAATTGGCATCGTTCGACACATGTGCCATCACGCGCAATTCAATTTGCGAATAGTCAGCAGAAACAATTTTTCCTCGCGTCGCAACAAATGCTTCTCTTACACGTCGGCCCGCTTCGGAGCGAACAGGAATATTTTGTAAGTTTGGCTCAGACGAGGCGAGGCGACCCGTGATCACCGATGCTTGGGAGTAATGCGTATGCACTCTTCCCGTCTCTGGATTGACCATTTTAGGGAGCTTGTCAGTATAAGTGGACTTGAGCTTGGCCAGCCCTCGGTACTCAAGCAACACTTTTGGTAAAGGGTAGTCCTCAGCCAGTTTTGTGAGAACTTCTTCATCGGTCGAGGGTGCTCCACCCGCAGTTTTGCGTACAACCGGGAGCTGCATTTTTCCAAAGAGTATCTCGCCCAATTGTTTAGGGGAATTGAGATTGAACGGCTGTCCTGCCAACTCGTAGGCCTGTTTCTCGAGCTCGAGTAGCTCTTGTCCGAGCACATGACTTTGCCGCCCCAGCTCGACTGAGTCGATCCCAACGCCAGTACGTTCAATTTCAAATAGAACACGAGATGTTTGCATCTCTAGCGCATAGATATATTCAAGCTTTGGTTCTAGACGCACTTTGGGACGCAACACTTCTTGTAGGCGTAAAGTAAAGTCAGCATCCTCGCACGCATACTGTGTCGCGCGCTCAAGATCGACCTGATCGAAACCGATTTGATGCGCACCTTTACCGCAAATTTCTTCGTAAGAAACGCCCTTAATGCCAAGATATCTCTGGCATAACTCTTCGAGCCCAACGCCGCGGTGCGACTCCAAAACATAGGCCTGCAGCATCGTGTCATCCGCCACGCCTCGCAAATCAATTCCCTCATTGGCAAACACATGCGTGTCGTATTTGGCATGATGCAATAACTTGGTGGCACTCGCGTCCTCGAGCCACGGCTGCATCCTTGCGAGCACCTCTTGTTTAGAGAGTTGCCCTTGCGCATCCGGACTGCGGTGGCCAACGGGTATGTAACACGCACGACCCGCTTCGACTGAAAGAGAAATCCCAACTAGGCGCGCCTGCATGGGGTCTAGCGAGGTTGTCTCTGTATCAAGCGCCACGCACCCTGCTGCGCGCAGCTGAGTCAACCAAGCATCTAACTGCTCCCAATCCGTCACCATTTCATAATGTTGCTGTGCCGGAGCCAAAGGCTTGACGGTCTCAACAGGCACTCGTGCATCACCCGCCGGGACGCGCTCCTGCTCACCTGTGAGTTCACGCAACCAAGAGCGAAAGCCATAACGTTCGTAAATCTTGATTAACGTCTCACTATCTGGACTCTTGGGAGTCAAAACCTCGATATTGGGTACCTCAGTTGTGAGGTCGCAATCTATTTTGACCGTCAAGAGCTCACGGGTAAGAGGAAACTGTGCAATCGCGGCTCGCAAGTTTTCACCTGCGACCCCTTTAACTTCGCTTGCTCGCTCAACCAACGCATCCACAGAGCCGAACTCATCAATCCATTTGGCAGCCGTTTTAGGACCTACTTTTTGAACACCCGGAACGTTATCCACCGTGTCACCTACCAACATGAGATAGTCTACGATCCGCTCTGGACCGACACCAAACTTGCGAAAAACGCCACTTGGATCAAGTTTTTCGTTAGACATGGTATTGACGAGCGTGACATGGGGCGTCACGAGTTGGGCCAAATCTTTGTCACCGGTTGAAATCACAGTATGCACGTCTTGTTCAGTCGCCCAATGCGCAAGCGTACCAATCACGTCATCAGCCTCTACGCCCTGTACACCGATAACGGCCCATCCCATTGCGCGAATCGCCTCGTGAATGGGCTCAATCTGTGCAGCCAGGTCTTCGGGCATGGGAGGACGATGTGATTTATATTCAGGATATAAGTCTTCGCGAAAGGTTTTGCCTCGCACATCGAACACACATGCTGCATACTGTGCATGATAGTCATGCAGCATTTTGCGCATCATGTTGACGACGCCATAAATGGCTCCCGTCGGTTCGCCTTGCGCATTGCGTAAGTCAGGCATCGCGTGAAAGGCACGATACAAATAACTCGATCCATCTACTAGTAACAAGGTTTTTTTCATGGGCCACAAAGAAGAAGTCGTTTCGCTGGCACTCCAGCAAACAACCCAAATTATGTCAGAGATGCTGCACGCCGCCGAGACTCTGACGAAAATCGGACCCGCAATCAGCATATTTGGTAGTGCGAGGATTAAAAAAGACTCCCCCTACTACGCCACAAGTGAAGAAATCGCAAAAGAACTCGCGAATGCAGGCTTTACGATCATAGCCGGAGGCGGGCCAGGCATCATGGAAGCCGCGAACAAAGGCGCTTTTGAAGCAGGTGGTACAAGTGTCGGCTTGCATATCAAGCTGGCAAAAGAGTCTAAACACAACGATTTTCAAACAATTACCCTGCCGTTTCAGCATTTTCTATCTCGCAAAGCCACTTTTTTCATGCATAGCCTAGCCTATGTCGTACTACCAGGTGGTTTTGGCACGCTTGACGAGCTTTTTGAGGCGGTGACACTCATTCAAACAGGCAAAATTCCACCCGGTCCTGTCATTTTGGTCGGTTCAGCCTTTTGGGGTGGACTGATGGAGTGGATCCGAACACAGCTCGAGCAAACTGCACTCATTAATCCTTTAGATCGACACATGCTAGTTATTGAGGATGACCCTAAGCGGGTCGCACAACACTTAGTTGACTTTTACCGGGACCACCCAGGTATTACCAGCCGTCAGCCCAACGCCCCTGTTTAATGATCTTACGTCAGTGACTGAACTAGAATAGCCTTCATCAATTAATTTTTATTTTTATCAGTCGGAGAAATAATGGATCGCGCCGTATTCCCAATCAAGCTAAGCACCCCTGACTTGCTTCGTTCGCAGTCCTACATCAATGGCAAGTGGGTGGATGCCAAAGACGGCAGCCTTTTTCCAGTCGACAATCCTGCAACGGGTGACAACATCGCCTACGTTGCCAACCTCAACGCAGATCAAGCACAAGTCGCAATCGATGCCGCTAGTGCGGCCTTTCCTGCTTGGCGTGCACGCACTGCCAAAGAGCGTTCCATTATTTTGCGCAAATGGTTTGATCTGATCATTGAACATACCGATGACTTAGCCCGAATCATGACCGTCGAACAGGGCAAGCCCTTTTTAGAAGCGAAAGGTGAGATCGCCTATGGCGCTTCGTTTGTTGAGTGGTTTGCCGAGCAGGCTAAACGCGTTATGGGCGATACGATCTCCGCACCGATTGCGACCAACCGCATGTTGGTGCTGCGTGAGCCGATTGGTGTGTGTGCGGCGATTACGCCTTGGAACTTTCCGATCGCCATGATCACCCGCAAAGTCGCTCCCGCTTTGGCTGCTGGTTGTACCATCGTTCTCAAACCTGCAGAACAGACTCCATTATCAGCCTTGGCCTTGGCTGTACTAGCTGATCAAGCTGGCATTCCTGCGGGCGTACTCAATATCATTACTGCCGATAGCGATCAATCTATCGCGATCGGTAAAGTGTTGTGCAATAGCCCAACGGTTCGCAAGTTGACTTTCACAGGCTCAACACCCGTTGGTCGCATTTTGATGCAGCAGTCTGCAACGACTCTTAAGAAAATGTCACTTGAGCTTGGCGGTCACGCTCCCTTTATCGTCTTTGAAGATGCCGATATCGATGCCGCCATTGAAGGCGCCATGATTTCAAAATATCGTAATGCGGGTCAGACTTGCGTGTGTACCAACCGTTTTTACGTGCATGCCAAGGTCTACGAGAGCTTTGCAGAAAAACTAGCCGCCCGAGTTTCGGGTTCATTATCTGTAGGTGAGGGTTTTGAAGACAAGGTCACCACGGGCCCATTAATCGACGAGGCTGCTGTGGCCAAAGTCGAAGAGCACGTCCAGGACGCAGTGGCTAAAGGTGCCAAAATCTTGTGCGGTGGTGCTAAACATGCGCGCGGCGGACGCTTTTATCAACCGACCGTCATCACTCAAGTCACCGAGGACATGCTGTGCATGCGAGAGGAAACTTTTGGTCCTTTAGCTCCAATCGTTAAATTTACCGATGAAGCTGAGGTGATTCGTTTAGCCAACAACACTGACTACGGCTTAGCATCCTACTTTTACAGTCGTGATATCGGTCGTATCTTCCGGGTAGCCGAAGCGCTTGAGTACGGTATGGTTGGGGTCAATACAGGACTGATTTCCAACGAGATGGCTCCCTTTGGTGGGGTGAAACAGTCCGGGCTCGGGCGCGAAGGCTCCGTTTATGGCATGGACGACTTTATGGAAATGAAGTATGTGTGCTTAGGCGGAATCTAAACGCATCGCCAGCAGAGACAAGTCGTTATTCGAATAAAAAAACGCAGCCTAGGCTGCGTTTTTTTATTCACTCCTCAGGCGTTTATTAGGCGCCTTCACGCGACATCTTACGACGCTCGTGCTCTTTGAGATAACGCTTACGCAAACGAATACTCTTAGGTGTGACTTCGACCAACTCATCATCACTGATGAATTCGACAGCGTACTCAAGACTCATATCGACTGGGGGCACCAAGCGAACGGCTTCGTCAGTACCTGAGGAACGCACATTAGTCAGCTGCTTACCCTTGATGGGGTTCACAACCAGGTCATTATCACGGCTGTGAATACCGATGATCATGCCCTCGTAGACTGGATCGTTGTGCACAACAAACATACGACCTCGGTCCTGGAGCTTCCATATTGCATAAGCGACCGCAGCACCATCATCCTGACTGATCAGCACGCCGTTATTGCGCTCACCAAGCATGCCGTCCTTGACAGGACCATAGGCATCAAAGGTGTGGCTCATCAAACCGTTGCCGCGCGTCATCGTCATAAAATCGCCTTGAAAGCCGATCAGACCACGTGCTGGCACACGGTACTCGAGACGTGTCCGCCCACGACCATCGCTGACCATGTCGAGCAACTCAGCTTTGCGTTTACCGAGCTCTTCCATCACACCGCCTTGAGTATTGTCCTCAAGGTCAATGCTCAGGTTTTCGTAGGGCTCGAGTTTGACGCCATTTTCTTCTTTAAACACCACGCGTGGGCGCGACACAGCCAACTCATAGCCCTCGCGACGCATCGTTTCGATCAAGATCGTCAGATGCAATTCGCCTCGTCCAGAAACCTCGAAAATGGTGTCGTCATCAGTATCCTTGACACGTAGGGCCATGTTGGACTTGACCTCGCGATCCAGACGCTCACGCAACTGACGGCTCGTCACAAATTTACCTTCGCGGCCCGCCAGAGGGCTGGTATTGACCATAAAGTTCATCGTGAGCGTAGGCTCGTCGATCTTGAGCAACGGCAAACCTTCAACTTTTTCAGGCGCACACAAGGTAGTTCCGATTGAGATGTCTTCGATGCCGTTGACCAGTACGATGTCACCTGCAATCGCACTGTCCACGATCTCGCGCTCAAGGCCTTTGAATTTCAATACCTGATTGACGCGGCCTTTAAAAGTCGCACCATCTGGACCATTCAAACACACCACATCCATACCTGTTTTTACACGGCCACAACGAATCCGGCCAATACCGATTTTGCCAACATAGGAGTTGTAATCAATAGAGGTAATCTGGAGCTGCAAAGGCGCTTCAGGATCATCATCGCGCATCGGCACGTGTTCAAGAATGGCATTGAACAGTGGGCGCATATCGCCTTCACGGACGTCTTCGGTGGGTCCGGCATAGCCGTTCAAACCTGAAGCGTAAATAATCGGAAAGTCCAGCTGCTCTTCTGTCGCGCCAAGCTTGTCGAACAATTCAAAAGTCGCATTGATGACAAAATCACAACGCGCACCTGGTCGGTCCACTTTATTGATGACAACGATGGGCTTGAGTCCGAGCGCCAAGGCCTTCTTTGTAACAAAGCGTGTCTGTGGCATTGGCCCTTCGACGGCATCCACCAGCAACAGCACGCCATCCACCATTGACAGTACGCGCTCCACCTCACCACCGAAGTCGGCGTGTCCGGGGGTATCCACGATGTTGATGTGCGTACCTTCGTACTCGACGGCACAGTTCTTGGACAGAATCGTAATACCACGTTCTTTTTCAAGATCGTTGGAGTCCATCACGCGTTCAGTCATGCGTTCATTTGACCGGAAAGTACCGGACTGACGCAAAAGTTGGTCGACGAGTGTCGTTTTGCCATGGTCGACGTGGGCAATAATCGCAACGTTACGCAATGCGCGTGACATACAAATCCTTTAGTGAGTCTGAGCGGACAAATCGTCCGCAGGTGATACATGAATGGAGCCAGGTGAAAAACCGCCTGGCGAAACTGTGCTTTTTATCGCTGGCACAAGCTCAGCGGGTAAATCTTCCATCGCGATCAAGACACTCTCGGGTGACTCCATCGTCTGTAATGTTTCTAATTCAACCGCATCCTCAAGCAAAAAAGGACCGACTTGCGTGCGCCGCAGAGCGGACAAATGTGCAAAACAACCCAGTTCGCGACCAATGTCTTGCGCCAGCGTCCGGATATATGTACCTTTTGTACATAACACCTGTATTACAGCCGTCATTGTCGTCATGCTCAGCAATTCAAGTTGCCGGATCGTGATCTCTCTTGGCTCACGCTCAAGAACAATCCCTTGACGCGCATACTCATATAGCGGCTTACCATCTCTTTTTAATGCAGACACCATCGGTGGAATCTGCATTTGAGTTCCCATAAAGCGCTCAAGCACAGGACGCAATACCGCTTCAGTGACGCCAGAAAAATCCGTGGAGGCTTCGCTCACAACAATTCCAGTCAAGTCGCCAGAGTCCGTTTCACGCCCAAACGCGATCGTAGCCCGATACCCCTTGTCTGCACTCAACATGACACCAGAAATTTTGGTGGCACGTCCCATGCAACATACGAGCAATCCAGTTGCAAAGGGATCGAGCGTACCGGTGTGCCCTGCTTTCTGGGCGTCCATGGCGTGTTTGGCGCGTTGAAGCGCGTGATTACTCGACAAACCCACAGGTTTGTCCAGCAACAACACACCATCGAGCACGCGCCCGCGTTTTTTAGCCATCGTCAGTTTTCCAAAACGACAGCCTTAAGGCTTGTCATCAGGCTCGTCAGGGACGCCAGCATATTGACCCGGCAAATTCGCCTGATCAATCAATGCGGACATCGCGATACCGTGCTTTAGGCGCGGATCATGAAAGAAGTGCAACGTAGGCACAGTGTGAATATGCAGCAACTTGTACAACTGAGAATGGAACCAGCCCGCTTTTTCATTCAAAAGGGCTTGGGCAAGTTCGGCTTCAGCCCCCAGCACCGTGAAATAAACCTTAGCGTGCGCATAATCAGTGGTCAACTCAATTCCGGAAAGCGTGATCAAGCCCGCGCGACTCATATCGATTTCGCGCTGAATGATGATGGCCAGATCCTTTTGGATCTGGTCAGCGAGCCTTAAGTTACGGCCGGGCGAGGTTTTTTGTTTATGACGACTCATGAGTAGGCATTAGAGCGTGCGAGCCACTTCCCTGATTTCAAAAATTTCGAGTTGATCGCCGACTTGTAAGTCGTTGTTACCACGCAAGGTGATACCGCAATCAAAGCCTGATTTAACTTCTTTGGCATCGTCTTTGAAACGGCGCAGTGAATCCAGCCAACCCGTCCAATGCACCACGTTGTTACGCAGCAAGCGGATCTGTGAGTCGCGTCGCACCACACCATCTGTCACCATACAACCGGCCACAGTACCGATGCGCGAGATCGTATAGACCTCACGAATCTCGACCATACCAATGACTTCTTCACGCTTTTCGGGCGCTAACATGCCAGACATGGCAAGCTTGATCTCGTCGACAGCGTCATAGATGATGTTGTAGTAGCGGATGTCCACACCGTTGTTTTCAGCAAGCTTTTTAGAGCTCGCATCCGCACGAACGTTAAAGCCGATGATCACTGCACCAGAAGCGATGGCCAAGTTGACATCACTCTCAGAGACACCACCCACGGCGGCATGCACCACTTGGACACGAACCTCTTCGGTGGACAGCTTGAGTAAGGAGGCCACCAAGGCCTCTTGCGAACCCTGTACGTCTGTTTTAACGATGAGTGAAAGTGTCTGTGAGCCTTCAACGATGTTTTCAAACATCGACTCAAGCTTGGCAGCCTGTTGACGGGCAAGTTTGACGTCGCGGAACTTGCCCTGACGAAACAGTGCAATCTCACGTGCTCGGCGTTCGTCTGCAAGAGACATCAATTCATCGCCTGCGGCAGGAACTTCTGTCAACCCTTGAATTTCAACAGGAATCGAAGGACCCGCTGATTGAATAGGCTTACCGTTTTCATCGAGCATGGCGCGCACGCGACCATAACTAGCGCCTGCAAGCACAACATCTCCACGATGCAACGTACCGCTCTGAACCAGAATGGTTGCAACCGGACCACGGCCCTTGTCGAGTCGTGCTTCGATCACGATGCCCTTGGCTGGCGCATCAATGGCCGCTTTCAACTCAAGCACTTCAGCCTGCAGCAAGACGTTTTCTAGCAACTCGTCAATGCCTTGCCCAGTCTTGGCAGACACTGAAATAAAGGGTACGTCACCGCCATACTCCTCAGGGACGACTTCCTCGACAACCAACTCCTGTTTAACGCGCTCAGGATTGGCATCAGGCTTATCGATTTTGTTAACCGCTACAACTAAGGGCACACCAGCAGCTTTAGCGTGGTGAATCGCTTCTTTGGTCTGTGGCATCACGCCGTCATCTGCTGCAACAACCAAGATCACGAGATCAGTTGCCTTGGCACCGCGTGCACGCATCGCAGTAAAAGCTTCGTGACCAGGTGTGTCGAGGAAAGTCACCATGCCACGCTCTGTTTGGACGTGATACGCACCAATATGTTGGGTAATCCCGCCAGCTTCGCCAGAAGCAACTTTGGCGCGACGAATGTAGTCCAACAGCGATGTCTTGCCATGATCAACGTGACCCATCACTGTCACCACCGGAGCGCGCGCAAACAACTGAGCGTCCTCGTGTGGGACGGATTCGTCAAGGAAAGCCTCAGGATCATCGAGTTTGGCAGCAATGGCTTTGTGACCTAATTCTTCGACCACAATCATCGCCGTTTCCTGATCGAGGACTTGGTTGATAGTGACCATCTGACCAAGCTTCATCAGATGTTTGATCACCTCGCCCGCTTTGACGGACATCTTGTGAGCCAAATCAGCCACGCTGATCGTTTCAGGGACGTGAATTTCACGAGCGATAAACTCGACTGGTACAGGTTCGCGCTGATCCTGCACATTGTTATTTTGGCCGCGCCCACCTTTTTTACCACCTGATTTGCTTTTGCCACCCGCACGCCAGCCATCACGGCCTGGTGCAGCAGGCGCATCGCGCTTTTCAGCTGGCTTTTTACGTGAGGCATCATCAGTCCATGTCGAAGCAATTTCGCCTGACTTAAGAACTTTTTTGCCGGTTGCATCTACTGCGCCAGCTTTCTTAGCACCCTTGACTGCTGCCGCACCCGCAGCAGGCTTGTGTAAAGTACCAGAAAGAGGAGCCGCTTCGGGCTCGGGACGAATAACCTTGCGGGGACGCGTCAACATTTCACGTAATGCGGCGGCCTCTGCCTCGGAAGCACGACGCGCTTCGTCACGCGCCTCACCCTCAATGGGAGCCGCATGCACGGGAGGCACTGCACGACCACGTACCGCACGGGCGGGTTTAGCAAGCTCATCCTGAGTGGCTGGGCTTTCCAAAGTGGCTTGGGATTGAGTTGCCTCATCTTGGCCTGAAACAGCTGAGGAGGCATGGACATCAACTGATGCAGTCACGGCTCCTTCTGCGCTTGCAAGTGCAGCGTCCGTTTTGAGGGAACCAGTAGAGTCAACACTCGCTGTGTCCGAAGCCGCAGCTTCGCGATCAACCACAGCGGACGCAGACGAGTCCGTATCAGAAGCGGTTGGCGCTGTAAGCTTTTCTTCGACAACAGCTGAGTCGATGACTGGCTCAGCAGACTGCCCAGCGATTTGATCGGTTTGGTGAGCTGTATTTTGGGCAATTGACTCAGCGTCTGTGACTAAGACAACAGTTTCAGACTTTTCAGCATCGTGATCAGCGGGAGTTAAGCTTGTCTGCGTCGCAGGTGTCGACTCAATCGATTGTGCAGGTAAATCGATCTCAACAGCCTCTGACTGAGCGGAATGGTCCAACTCTGTGTTGACCGCTTGCGCTGAAACATCACCGCTTTCAGGTGTGTCACGTTTGACGAACACTCGTTTTTTACGCACTTCAACCTGAATCGTCCGCGAGCGACCAGAACCGTCTGCTTGACGTATTTCTGAAGTCTGACGGCGCGTCAGGGTGATTTTCTTGCCTTCTGTCGCCCCATGAGAGCGACGCAGCGACTCGAGCAAGCGAGCTTTATCGCTATCAGTGACCTTATCTTCGACTGAAGTGAGCTCGACGCCCGCAGCACGCAGCTGTTCTAACAGCACATTGGCAGGCATTTTCAGCTCGATAGCGAACTGGGCGACTGTATTACTCGACATTAGACTCTCTCTTACCTATTTACAGCGTGACAACTTCAAACGCGGGGCAACGCATGTCGCCCTAAAGCTGGTATCTATTACTGATCTTCAAACCAATGGGCGCGTGCAGCCATGATGAACTCGCTAGCTACAGCCTCATCCAAACCAGACATTTCTGTCAACTCGTCCGTAGCGAGTTCTGCAAGCTCATCTCTCGTTGTGACACCCCCAGCAGCCAACTGAGCTACTAACTCAGGCGTCATACCTTCGAGCGACAATAAGTCTTGAGCCGTCTCGACACGCTCTTCTTGGGCGATCGCTTCAGTCAACAAAGCATTACGTGCGCGTGTCCGCAACTCATTAATCGTATCTTCATCAAAAGACTCGATTTCAAGCAGTTCCTGCATAGGAACATAAGCAATTTCTTCGAGCCCAGTAAAGCCTTCATCAATCAGAATATCTGCGACTTCTTCGTCGACATCCAGACGAGACATGAAAGTGCTACGTAATTGAGCGCGCTCGACTTCTTGTCTGTTCTGACTTTCTTCGGGAGTCATGATATTGATCTGCCAACCCGTTAACTCTGAAGCAAGTCGAACGTTTTGACCTTTTGAGCCAATCGCTTTGGGAAGATTTTCCTCATCGACCACAACGTCCATCGCGTGACGATCTTCGTCCACCACAATCGACTCAACGTTGGCTGGCGCGAGGGCTCCGATCACGAATTCTGCTGGGTCCTCGGACCACAACACAATATCAACCTGCTCACCACCTAACTCGTTGCGAACCGCAGTAACGCGAGAGCCACGCATCCCGACGCATGTCCCAATAGGGTCAATGCGCTTGTCATAAGCGACGACAGCAATTTTGGCGCGTACGCCTGGATCACGTGCGGCACCCTTGATCTCTAATAGCCCTTGTTCGATTTCTGGCACTTCGTTTTCAAACAATTGACGAATGAAGTCTGGAGCCGTCCGGGACAAAATAACTTGCTGGCCACGCGCAGTGCGATCGATCTTGAGTACCCACGCGCGGACTCGGTCACCTACGCGCAAGTTTTCTTTTGGAATCATTTCGCTGCGGGGCAAACGCGCTTCAATCTTGCCTGTTTCAACGATGACATCGCCTTTGTCCATACGCTTAATGGAGCCGGAGACAATCATCTCGCCGCGATCTAAGAAGTCGTTAAGGATTTGTTCACGCTCGGCATCACGAATACGCTGCAAAATAGCTTGCTTGGCAGCCTGTGCGCCAATACGGCCAAACTCGATCGGTTCGAGTGCCTCTTCGATGTATTCGCCAACCTCGATATCCGAAACAATCTCAAGTGCATCGGACAGCATCTCTTGCTGATCCGGCTCTTGGAGGCCGAGTTCGTCCGCAACCACTAACCAGCGGCGAAATCCCTCGTGCTCTCCAGTCGTGCGATTGACAGACACACGAATGTCAGCATCCTCTTTAAAGCGCTTTTTCATGGCCGAAGCCAAAGCACCTTCGAGTGCATCAAACACGACATCTCGTGTGACGTTTTTTTCACGCGCCAACGCGTCAACTAACAGAAGAATTTCGCGACTCATCGCTTTTTGCCCTTGAAATCCAGAACGGGATTCAGCTTGGCGCGCTCTACGTCCGAAAACGCAAATGCCACCTGCTTGACCTCGCCCTTTTTTGCCTCAAACTCTATACCGAAAGACAATAGCGCCTCGGTACCCGTAGTACTGACAGATCCACTCAGATCCACCAGCTCACCAGAAAAAATCTTTTGATTGTCTACTGCTTCGCGCAGTTTGACCTCGACCCGCTCGCCGACAAAACGTTTGAAATCCGCTTCGGTCTTTAGCGGTCGATCGACACCCGGCGAGCCAACCTCAAGCCTACGGTAATCGATGTTCTCGACCTCAAACACGCGTGACAAATGTTTGGAGACCTGCTCACAATCCACGATCTGAATGCCCTCTGGACGATCAATCGTGACGCGCAATAAGCCAAGCGATGCACGCTCGATGTCAATAAATTCGACATCCATCGAGGCTAAAGCTTGCTGTGTGATTGTAAAAAGATCTGCCATACGTCCAAAAAAAAAGGGCTGAAAACAGCCCGTTTGCAACAAAAAAATAAAACAACAAAACGTCGCTATCTGTAGATTGCAAGCATGATAGAAAAACGCTTTTTCAAAACGCCTATATCATTCTATGCACACATACAATACTTAATAGCCCTAAATTTTAGCATGTTCGGGAGAAAAAGTATTGTTGCAACAATGATTTAGGACAGATTGATGGCAAACAAAGTCACTTTTCCCCCTTGATACTGCAAAAGAGCTTAACGCCCTCCTCGGGAAGACTTAGTAAATCCTAGCCTTGACTCATGAGCAGAGGCGCCACTTGGCTGCCAATCATCACCTTTAGGTGCTGACCGTGGCCCTGAGTTACCGGGGCCTGACTTGGCTCGGCCACCTGGCTTGCCAGAATTCGACCCTGGGCCACGAGGGCCGCCTTGCTTAGGCGGACGACCTTGACCACCTGGCCCTCCAGAACCGCCTGGGCTGCGAGGACGACCTTGACCAGAATCACGGTGCTGATTGTGCTCTCGGCCTGACTCAGCACCGGCACCTGGCACGAACTCTCGGCCGGCAGAAACACTCTGGCCTGCTTGCGAACCGATACCCTGCGGGCCGCCACGACCACCTGGAGGGGCTGGTCGACCAGGGCGAGCAGCCCCTTTAGGCCCAGATTTATTAGCACCAAAATGACCAGGACCTCTTGGGCCTGTACCTGCCGGGCCAGAAGGTTTACCTCGCCCTCCCCGCCCTGTTGCCTGACCCTGCTTACCTTGAGGATGGCCATTGGCATAACCGCCACCGACCGTTAAAACTGCTGGAGCATGCTCAGTTGGGTGAACAAACGGTCCTGGTTTACCTGAACGACCACCCTGAACCGTACCACGACGACCCATTTTTGCTCCGTGGGTCCCGTTACGCTCAAGCGTTCCGAAGCCAGGGGGCAAAGCACTGTCGTGAGAAACGGGTTGCTTGGGTGAGCGCGATCGCCCATCTGTCGAGTCATCATCCCGAATGAGTCCAACCTGAACCATCAAGGCAGAAACAAGCTTCGAGTCCAACTCTTCCCAGCGTCCTCGACGAAGCGTGGTTGGCAAAACAATGTCTCCAAAACGCGTGCGAATCAAACGGCTTACGGTTAAACCTACAGACTCAAACATACGGCGGACTTCACGATTTCTTCCCTCATTGAGGGTCACGCGATACCAGCGATTACTCCCTTCACCACCGATAAATTCGATCATGCCAAAGCTAGCTGGACCATCATCTAAAGCGACGCCGTCGAGCAAAGACTGTCTTTGCTCTGGGCCAAGCTCTCCAAGGACACGCACAGCGTACTCTCGCTCGTTACCATAGCGAGGATGCAATAGACGATTAGACAGATCACCAGAAGTCGTGAAAATCAACAAGCCCTCAGTATTTAGATCGAGACGACCAATTGATAGCCACTTCCCAACTTTCATCTTAGGCAAACGGGAGAATACGTTGGCGCGCCCATTCGGGTCATCATGACTGACGATCTCACCCGCCGGCTTGTGATAAAGAATCACGCGTGGTGGCTTTTTTGTATTAGTGCGTGTGATGGGTCGACCATTTACTCGCACTGCATCATTAGCGCCTACTCGCTGACCAATATGAGCAGGCTCGCCATTGACCGAAACGCGACCAGCGATGATCAGCTCTTCCATTTCACGACGTGAGCCGATACCCGCATCGGCAAGCACTTTGTGAAGTTTTGGCATCAAAACATCACTATTCAGATACTTATTTAGTCGTTGCTCGATTCGGTCTGCCTGACTCAGATAGGAGAGCGCCTGTTCAGCTTCTTTCTCCGCCTCGACTGGATCACCGAAATCCACTGTGTCCCGAGCGTCGTCATCAAAAGATACAAAATCTGTACGTGGGACATGCCCGCCTTCATCAGATGGCCGACCCGCTTCTGGCGCATCGCTGCGGCGACGACGAAATGGAGTGCGCAACTTACGACCACGTGATTTAGGTGAGGATGTTGTTGTTGGGTCAGAAACGCCCATCTCGTCGCGTTCCTGTGTGTCGGCGGAAGCGTTGACCGGATTGGGGATAAAGGCAGCAGTGGAGGATATCCCTGGTTCAGCAATAGCTTCTGGGCGAACCTCATGACGCGCAACTTCAGAATCAAAGACCTCGGGCCGCAAAGCATCAACCGCTTTGGCTACACGGGGCTTTCTAGGTGCACGTACAGGCTTGGTAACAGGTGCGCTGCTATCATCTGAACTTAGCGACTCTGATCGGGTCTCGACAGGCACTGAGCTCGGCGCATCTTCGACTACGCGCGCAGTTTTTCGTGCAGTGGTTTTACGAGCGGCAGCTTTGCGAGGCGCAACAGGTGCCTCAGCACTGCCTGCGGTCACATTATCGACAGCAATCGCTGTTTTAACAGCCTTTTTTGCTGCCGTTTTACGAACAGGCGATTTACGTGCGGCCTTTTTAGCAGGCACAGCGCCCTCTTCTTGAGAACTCATGACTGCTTCTTCGGTATTCGGTTTAGTCACTTGGACTCCAGATTTGGATAATGTGTAATTTGTTCTTCAATTGACTCAAGCTGCTCAGCGGACGCGGATATTTCTTCTGCGGGCATTTCTTGAGCGGGCGTTTCATCTGCAGATGTTTCTTCTATGAGTACTGCATCATTTTGTTCAACTATTAGTAACTGCGCAGAGTCAGAGCCCTCGCTCAGATCAACAACCAGATGACCATCCGGTGGGGGCACAGCACTCGTTGCGGAAAGTGCTGCAGCCTCTAAAGTCAGCGACTGCAAAGCTTCTGACATTTCAGAAGCACCTAGTGCGGGCAACTCATCTAGTGCACGCAGACCCAGATCGTCCAAAAACTGTTTAGTTGTACCTAACAAACCTGGTCGACCCGGACCATCACGATGACCAATTACCTCAACCCAACCACGATCTTCGAGCGTTTTCACGATCTGGGATGAAACCGTCACGCCTCGAATATCTTCGATGTCGCCTCGAGTAACTGGTTGACGCCAAGCAATGATCGCGAGAGTCTCCATCACAGCACGAGAGTACTTTGGGACACGTTCAGGGCTTAATCTTTCGAGATAGCGTTGCATCGACGCGCGGCTCTGAAAACGCCAACCTGATGCCAACTCGACCAACTCCATCCCTCGATCTAACCAGTCCTGCTGAATTGACTCCAGCACTTCAGTCAGACGCTTCGAGGACTGAGACTCCTCTTCAAACAACTTGCGCAGCTCAGATAGAGGCATCGGGCTCGATGCACATAGTAACGCTGTTTCAACCACTCTCTTGGCCACATCAGTTTCAACGGCCTGATCTGAATCAGTCGGTTCTAAGACGACAACAGTGTTTGCCTGCGATTCCTGTTGCAAAGCAATTGGCTCAATGCCCTCTTGCCGCATGGAGTCTTGTTGCACATCGCTTTGTTGCACATCGCTTTGTTGGTCATCATTTTGTTTCAAATCGCTTTGCTGACCTTCTTGCGACTCATTCTGCATGTCTTGCCGATCGTTCATGAAAGTTCATTTTCCTATGCTCGCCCGAAGGCAACTTGTCCCGAACTGGGAACTACGCTATACTTCATTCTTCAGACGCGGGGTGGAGCAGTCTGGCAGCTCGTCGGGCTCATAACCCGAAGGTCGTAGGTTCAAATCCTGCCCCCGCAACCAAATACAACTGGTCGATCGCTTTTGGCGCTCGGCCAGTTTTATTTTGTTCTCGCTTCGCGATTGCTGCACGGTAATCACCACTGCGCGAGTAATAAAACAACCCTATCCACCAAAAAATTTTCATGTAATGACTCCACTTGACGGGATAACAGTCATTAATCAAACACATACATGATCGAATGCAAGCGAACTTCGCCAGACTTGCTCAGACATTGTTAGAACCGTTGCTGTTGGAGCGTTACGAATTTATAGCTGGGGTCTAAAAGCCACAGCCGCTTACGGAAAAGCACGTTAGTGCGTTGTACTTAGGTCTATTGCCGTAAGTTGCTGACTAGCAAATTCACTGTCAAAGCCTTAAAAATCAAGGTCTTATATGTTTTTACGTGAATATTTACACGCTTTCACATGAAATCTAAATGGGTGAAACCCAAAATGTTTTCATATTCTACTGCATCCAGACAAACATCACCAAGCTTTTGGGGAAACTATTTATCGAACTCATTCAATCCAAAGTATGCGCAGAATGCTTGAGCATCTGAGTCGCGAGTGAGTGAAATATCGTCAATCTCATCAAAAAAGAAGACTTTTTGGTATGGCAACTCCTGCTCGATGAGAGTAGCGCAAGCGAGCAGAGATTCGAACGATATTGAATCTGAGCACTTTTCAATGCGGCTTTCCAGCCCTGATAAAAGAACAATTAAAAACTGACGAGATCTATTGTTGGCAGGTTCTAACCCTTTTAGCGAAGCTAAGCCGTCTGCTTGCAACAGCGATGCACTCACCACTCTCAAGGTGATCTGATGAAAATACCGCTGGCCCAAGAATGGTGTGTGCTTCAAGGTGTGTGACAACTGAGCGGTCTCGATCGAATTAGACTCGATCACAACGCGATCAAGCGGTCGAGTTCGGTCGCTGAGCGCATCAAAAAAGAGCTGTCGCAATGCATCACCTAGTCCACTGTGCATGCCACAACACAAGCAGTCATCCTGCGCGCTAGAAGCCAGACTAGGCAACTCGATCAAGCGAGCATTGCGAAGCGACTCAAGAAACTCGTGCCGAGTGCTTATCACGGCAGAATGTTTGAAAGCTTGAATGGTCAAGAGTCGAGAAAGCAAATCGCGCACCCCCAACGCACACTTCCCCAGTACCAATACAAGTGGGATGCTGCCAACCTCTCGAGAGGTTTCAAATAACTTCAATCCAAGCTACCAGGCCATTGAAAACCAGAAGGCTGTTTGTTAAGAAATTTTTGCACAGCATCTTTATGCCATTGGCTCGTGCGAGCGACCGCTTGAGCATCCGCTTCAATATCCATCATCGCGTCCAAAGAACTGTTCATAGATACGTTCATCGCACGCTTGGTCATCGCGAGCGCAGCAGGGGCTGCTAGGGCGAAGCAACGTGCCATTTGTTGCGCGCGCTCAAGCACGCGCCCTTGTGGCAACACTTCCAAAACGATTCCAAGCGCATGCGCCTGTTCGGCATTGAGCTCGCGCGCTGAGAAGGCAAGCTCTTTGGCACGCTGCGTGCCAACAATGCGAGGTAAGGTATAAAAAGCAGCACAATCGGGCACCAGGCCTAAGCGCATAAAAGACATACAAAACCGACTGCTCTGATCCGCCAACACAATATCTGCAGTGAGCGCGAGACTGAAGCCTGCGCCGAAAGCCGCGCCTTCCACCGCAGAAATCACAGGAATCTCCAACCGAAGCAAGGTCTCAATCCAAGAGAGGTAGTCATGACGCATACGATGGCGCCCATCCTCAGGTGCCAATGTACCCGCCCCCATCACACTGATATCCCCACCCGCGCAGAACGTTCCGCCCGCTCCTGTAATAATCAGTGCGCGCAAGTCGCGCTGGTGGGGAAGCGAAAAAACCACATCCTTGAGCTCTTCGCGCATCACAGCGTCGATCGCGTTCTTGCGAGTAGGCCTATTTAAGGTCAATGTCCCTACACCGTCTTGTACTTCAAACTTAATCGTTTCCAAAATCTCAAACTCCCCTGAGAGTGTTGCAGCAAAACCTAGTCAGGTAGCCTCAACACATGTTTAGCAATAATTTCTTTTTGGACTTCGGTACTCCCACCATAAATTGTCGATGGGATTGAATTCAACATAATAGCGGGCACGTTCATACCCGATACACCCAAGTCCGTTGTGAGTCCGGTCGCACCATGTTCTTGGGCATACTCGACCATCGTCATACAGATACGTTGATAGGTGTCGGTTCCCCAAATCTTGAGCAAAGATACGCTCGGAGGCAAAGATTCGCCGCGTTTGACCATATCAGCATAGTGCGTGTAGGCCGAAACTTGATCTGCGACATCGAGACAGAGCTCAGCGTATCGCGCGACGAATACTGCGTCACGCATCAGGTCAAGCTGGTCAGCCAAAGCAGTTAACTGTCCCAAAGCATAGCGAGACTGTTTTGGACTCCCTAAAAAAATCCTTTCAAAACCAAGCAAAGCCTTGGCAATCGTCCATCCCTGATTAATTTCTCCTACAAGATTTTCTGCTGGCACACGCACATGATCAAAAAACACCTCGCAAAATTCTTCGTAGCCAACGATATCTTTGATCGGGCGAATAGTGATACCCGGCGTAGCGAGATCAATCAACAAAAAACTGATACCGGCTTGCTTCTTTGCTTCTTTATCCGTGCGCACCAAGGCAAACATATGGGTCGCATCTTGAGCTAATGTTGTCCAAATCTTTTGCCCGTTAACGACAAACTCCTCACCATCTCGAATAGCCTCTGTACGAAGGGCCGCAAGGTCTGAGCCTGCATTGGGCTCTGAGTAACCCTGACACCAGACGTGTTCACCTGAAAGAATTTTCGGGAGAAATTTCTGCTGTTGCTCTGAGCTTCCACGCTGAATCAGTAGCGGGCCAATCATCACAACACCCATATCCGGTGCGCGCGCCACACCGTATTGTTCTTGCTCCTCTACATAAGCAATCATTTTTTCAGGAGAGAGGCCCATTCCTCCAAAGGCCTTCGGCCAAGCGGGCGCGACCCATCCTTGAGTGGACAAAGTTAAGTACCAACTTTTAATCTCATGCCAATGCAGTCGACGGGGTACATTGCGCATATGCTCCGGATAATTCTTGGTATAAAACCCACGCAACATTTTTCGAAAATCGCCCTCAGGCATCGCGTCCCAATCTGCATCCAAAGGAAACTTAGCGGTCTCATCCACAGAGTCCTCCGAGTCCTCGATGGAAGCTTCTTTAAGATAACGCTGCCGGTGGCTGCTCTGATTACCTAGCCATGAAGCACAAAACAACGCACGCTTGAAATACAACCCGATATCGCACTCATCGGTAAAACCCATTGCTCCGTGAAACTGGATAGCCATCCGGGTGACCAGTAAAGCGGCATGTGAACAGCGCGACTTCGCTCGGCTGGCTAACACATTGAATGCGACGCCGTCCTCTAACTGCCGCAACACATCTTGAACACACGCGCGGGAAAGTTCGACCTGAACATAGGCATCGACTGTGCGATGTTTGAGCGCTTGAAAGCTACCGATCGGCTGACCAAACTGTTGACGTGTGCCGAGGTATTCAATTGTCGTAGTCAAGGTTTTTTGCATCAGACCAAGCAGTTCTGCAGACTGAGCAATACGGGCTAAATCGTTTGCTTCGTTCACAATCACGGAAACATTCGGGCCTGCAAAGATAGTGTGTGACAACGGAACACTCACCTCCCTCAAACACAACGTTGACACGATACTGCCATCTACACAGCGCACATTCTCCAGCGACACACCCTGAGTTTGAACAGGCACCCAAACCAATAAGAGCTTTAAACCTTCATTCACAACAACCAACCATCCGTCCGCACCTGTTGCAGGTGTGACAAACGCCTTGTTGCCATTTAAAACTAGTGCAGTTTCATGACGCACAGCCTTAACATGACTGCTCTCAGAACACGCTAACTGACCGATTGAGTCTTGCCACGCCAACCCCGCGATTAAGTCACCGGCAACTAATTGCTCAAGCAGCTGCGATCGCAAGGGGCTTGCCGAACACCGCGTCAACACGACAGCAGTTTGGACTGCAATAGGAATAAAGGGTTCGGGCAACAAATGCTGACCAATTTCTTCGGCAATCGCGGCGAGTTCACGAAGACCTAAGCCTAAGCCGCCATCCTCTTCTTTCACGAGGATGCCGAGCCAACCCGCATTGGCGAGTTCACGCCAAGAAGAACGGTCGAAGCCGGATGCTGAAGCACGCAATTGACGCAATCTAGCGGGATTGTTCTGGCGGCCGAGTAAATCTCGCGCACTGTCTCGAAAGGCCTCAATTGCATTGTCACTCATGATCCACTCCTCTCTTATTATTTTAGCGATTGTATGTACTCAAAAATGTACTACAGTATCGGAAACTAATTTCCTTGTAGAGAACAAAAAAAATGATTCAGACCAACGAACAAAAAATTGTCGATCACGCAATCACGTCCCGTCACTCCATGCGAGCATTTCTGCCTACGCCAGTTGCGCGAGAGGACATTGAGCAAATGCTAGAAGTCGCGGCTCGCGCACCGTCTGGATCCAATACACAACCCTGGAAGGTCTATGTCCTAACGGGGGAAGTCAAACAGCGTGTCTCAGATGAGCTTCTCAAAGTCTATCAAGACAAAGCGCAGTTCGAGTCGCTCAAAGAAGATTACAAATACTACCCAACGCAGTGGGATTCTCCATATATTGAACGTCGTCGCAAAGTCGGTCTCGACTTGTATAAGCTTCTTGGACTAGGTCGGGAAGACAAGTTGGGCATGCATACACAACATGGTCGCAACTACACCTTCTTTGATGCACCAGTTGGGATGTTTTTCACGATTGACCGGACCATGAATACAGGCTCATGGCTTGATTTCGGATGCTTCCTACAAAGCCTGATGGTTGCGGCCCGTGGGCGCGGACTCGACACCTGTGCACAAGCGGCGTTCAATCGCTTTCACAACACCATACGCTCTGTCACAGGAATTCCTGAGAGCGAAGTATTGATGTGTGGCTTGGCACTTGGGTATGCCGACATGTCAAAAATTGAAAACTCACTTATCAGCGAGCGTGAATCCGTTTCAGTCTTTACAAAGTTTCTGACTTAACTTCAAACTCTCTGCACTTTAGTCGAAGCGCTTTTCCCAGGCTTCGACCTCACTTAATCCCAGCGCCTCATTGTATTGAGCAGAAGTAAACATGTGGCTTTCGTATCCAGCCATGTTCCCTGCACTATTTAAATGAGCAAGTGCAGCACTCATCGCATGACCAAATACGCCACGGGCCATAGCCGGATAAATCGCCAAATCGACTCCAGCCTGCTTGAGCGCGGAGGACTGTAAATTACGCAAATCTTGAGCGCTGTCAACATTGACAACAACAGGAACAGACACACCAGCCTTGATCGACAAGATGTCTTGCAAAATATTTGGATTAGATTTGAGCTCAACAAACACAGCATCGGCCCCTGCCTGCGCAAATGCTTGCGTGCGTCGAATCGCTTCGTGTAAACCAAGTGCTCCAGCTGAATCAGTCCGGGCAATTAATATAAAGTCTGGGTCAGAACGCGCAGCACTCGCTGCCGCGACTTTCGCAACAGCCTCATCAAAATCTAGGACAGTCCGGTCGCCCGGCATTTGTGCGCAGCGTTTAGGAGAGACTTGGTCCTCCATGTGGATCGCAGCCACCCCTGCAGCTTCAAATTCCATGATGGCACGACGTACATTCACTACATTGCCGTAACCAGTATCCGCATCACAAATTATAGGAATATTGACACTTGCTGCGACGCGCCGGGCATGGTCTGTCATCATCGTCAGGTCGACCAGACCCACGTCAGGTCTTCCAAGCAAAGTCGCCGAAACGCCATTACCAGTCATGTAGGCCGCAGCAAATCCCGCTTGCTCAACCAATCTGGCACCGTAGCCATCATAGATGCCAGGCGCACGCACAGCTTGTGCACCTTTTAAAAGTTGGCGTAAAACCCGACGCTTTTGTGAGGGGGAGATCATGGTCATGCGAAATTCCAATCCGGATATTTTTGCAAAAATGGCACTAATCCGCCCATTGAAAGTATGGCGAGGATTTCTGGGGGCAATGAGTGTGCTTGTTGCAGCAAACGCCCCTCAGAGCGCAATTCACCTTTTGAAAGGTCCAGCGCTAGAGCTTGGCCTTGTACAATCGCAAAGGTGTCGCACTCAAATACGGGCAAACCGTTATTGATTGCATTACGGAAAAACTGTCGACCGAAAGACTTAGCCACAATGGCGCGCACCTTCATTTGATGCAGTACGTGTGTCGCTTGCTCCCTTGAGGAGTTAATACCGAAATGCTCACCCGCCACTAGAATGCCGCCATCATGCTGAGCAATCTGGGAAGCGAAGCCAGGCGACAATTGCTCAAAAGCATGTTGCGCAACATACGCTACATCTTTACCCGGCAAGTATTTATTTGAACAGTTGATATCAGTGTTGACATCGTCACCCAGTATGAAAGCAGAACCCGATATCAATAAGCTCTCGCTCATGCTGCAGACCTCCATGTTCCGCCCTCGACTAGACGTGGATCTGTGATGTAACCAGTGAGCGCTGAGGCCGCCACAGTTGCAGCTGACCCAAGCCAAATATCTGCATTTTTATTTGTCAATCTACCTTTAAAGTTACGATTGGCCGTTGAAATGACAGTGTCTCCATCTCCGGGTACCAAACGATTCGTGATCCCCACACAGGTACCGCAACCAGCAGACTCAAAAGAAGCACCCGCGCTTATCAAGATCTCGATCAGACCTTCCCTGAGAGCCGCCAGATAAATTTCTCTTGATGCCGGTGTCACGATCATCCGCACACCCGCAGCCAACTTCCGTCCCTTCAGGATAGATGCAGCCTGACGGATATCATCTAAACGACCATTGGTGCAAGTACCGATCAACGCAAACTGAATTTTTTGGCGATCAATCTGATCAACGCCAACAATGTCGTCAACCTCATGTTTGCGTGCCAACTGTGGCGCGAGATTAGCAACATCAATAGTGAAACGTTCGGCGTACTTCGCATCAGCATCGGCAAAAACAGGATTAGGTTTTTTAGCATGGTGTGCAGCAAGCCATGCAAAAGTCTTTTCGTCCGCCTCAAGGATGGCGGCTTTTGCACCTAGCTCTGCCGCATGATTACAAAGCGTCATGCGATCATCGATTTCCATCGCACGAACAGCATCACCTACATATTCAATCGCACGATAGTTCAAACCCTCAGCCCCAAACTTACCAAGCATCGAGAGCGTGATGTCTTTGGCCCAGACGCCGGGTGCGAGTACACCTTGTAAATCAATTCGCACAGTTTCAGGGACTCTAAACCAAAGCTTGCTACTCATCATGACAGCAGAAACGTCTGTACCTTCGATGCCTGTTCCAAACGCATTGAAAGCACCATAGGTCACCGAATGCGTATCGGTACCCACCACCAAATCGCCGCAAGTCAGATGCCCGCCCTCGGGCAGCACTTGGTGGCAAATTCCATCCCCAATGTCATACAGTCCTGTACCGCGTTTGGCGGCAAAAGCTCGCATTTCGGTATGAATATCAGCCGCCTCTTGATTAGGAGGTGGCGAATAATGATCCAATACCAACGAGGTCTTTTTTGCGAACTGAAGAGGCTGATCACCGAAGCGATCAATCATTTTAATTGTGTTCACAGCACGGGTATCAGTGACCATGGCGTAGTCGACTTCTGCCACGACCACTTCACCCGACTGCACACGATCTCGACCGGAATGACTGGCCAGAATTTTTTCAACGATGGTTGAGCCCAAGATATTTCCTGCGAAAAATTAGAATTTAAGCGTACGGACGACTTTGCCCCAAATATCATACTCTTTGGTTACAAAAGCGCGCATTTCCTCTGATGTAGAAGGATCTGGTTCCATAGACTGAGCACTTAACCGAGTCAAAGTCGCAGGATCATTGATCGCAGTCACAATCGCTAAGTTGAGTTTTTTCACAATCGCAGCTGGCGTACTCGCTGGTGCAATAAAACTGTACCAGTTGGTCGCGAGGTAGCCAGGAAAGCCAAGTTCAGCAATGGTCGGAACGTCAGGCAGCGCTGCGGAACGCTTTGCACCCGTCACAGCCAATGCACGAAGCTTACCGGCCTTAATCAAAGGAATCGCCGTAGGTGCGCTCGCAAAAATAGCTTGGATTTCACCACCTAGCAATCCATTCATCGCTGGGCCACCACCTTTGTAATTGATGTGCTGCGCAGTCGTATTGGCCCGTTGCTTGAGTAACTCACCCGACATATGTCCGGCACTCCCAAAACCTGAGGAACCGTAAAACAAGGGGTTATCGTTATTTTTTGCTGCAGCCAAATAATCTGCAAAAGTTTTGATCTTGGAGTCATTGCGCACCACCAGAACGTTGCCAAAGGTGACGCCGTTACCAAGCATTGCGAAATCATTCAGCGGCTTATATGGCGTTCCGTTGGGCATATGCGGATTGACCGCTAAAGCACCTACGTTCGCCAAACCAATGGTGTAACCATCACCAGGAGCCTTTGCGACCAAATCGACCGCAATATTGCCACCTGCACCCGGCTTATTGTCGACCACAACGGTCTGGCCGAGAATTTCGGTGAGTTTGATGGCGATTGTGCGAGCTGCAGTGTCTGTTCCACCTCCTGGGGCGAACCCGACCATCAGTTTGATGGGTTTTGTGGGGAACTTAGCTGCGGCATTCGCTTGAGCGAGTGCTAGGCTTGAAACACTTACTGTCATAGCGCCGAAGATAGCACTAACTAGACATTTTTTAATTTGGGTCGAGAACATGAAGGTTCCTCAAGATAAGCTTTATCGGCTTAAAGATGTTTTAAAACGTATTGTCCACGTGAACTTATCACGATTAACTTCACGCAATTTAAACAAGTTCTGGGAGGACGTATAGTTGTTCGTATGTTGCAGCGCAACACGTGGGCAAAAATCATACAACTGTTGACGCTACGAGCTTGGTATGAAAAGAACATGTAGATAGCAAACCAAAACTATTCTATAAGTGATGCGCAGGTATGCAATATTGCTGACGCCAAACTAACCATCCAATGCCCCATCCTCCCATGAGAAGCAAACTCTTTGTCCCCGGATCACGCCCTGAACTCTTTGATAAGGCGCTCGCAAGTGCAGCAGATGGATTATCTTTTGACCTAGAAGATGCCGTAGCCGAAACAATGAAAGCCGAAGCAAGGAGTACGCTCAGCACCTGGATGGACTCAGCGTCAGTGCGGGCGAGTCAAAAAACTATCATTGTGCGTGTCAACGGAATGGACACTCCACACTTCGAGCAAGATGTTGCAGATGTCGTGCGTGCAGGTCTCAATATGATCAATCTTCCAAAGCCTGAAAGTCCCGATGCGGTCAAACATGCCATCGATTCAATTGAGAAAGCTGAACGCAACAATGGCGTCAATCTGGATGGCAGCCATCCGATACGAGTATTGTTGAATATCGAAACCACAAAAGCCTTACGCACAGCATTTGATTTAGCTTGTGCACATCCTCGTATCGCGGGACTTCAATTAGGATTGGCAGATTTATTTGAACCCATTGCAATCTCTCGCACAGAAACTTTTGCGGTCAAATACGCCATGATGCAGGTCAAGTGCGCTGCGGCCGAGGCAGGCGTCGACGCATATGATGCCGCCTTTGCAGATATCAAAAATACCGATGGCTTTTTAGAAGAGGCAGGGTTTGCGGCAAGGCTCGGTTTTATTGGCAAAAGCTGCATCCATCCTAGCCAAGTTGCCATGGCAAACGAGGCATTCCGACCGAGCGACGAGGCGATTGCACATGCAATGCGAATTTTAGAGGCCGCACAAGAGGCAAAAGCAAAAGGCATTGGCGCCTACGTTGTTGATGGAAAAATGATTGACCCCCCGTTTTATCACAGCGCTGTCAAGCTGGTAGAGAATGCAAAACGTCTTGGACTCATCTAATTGGGTTCATTTAATTTCTGAAACATTCAAGCCTTTTTTCTTAAAACTTTAAGCGAGAGCAAGCATGAAAAATATCATTCGTTTACTTTGCCTAGCGACTTTGATGCCGGCAACATTAATGGCTCAAACAAGCTTTCCCACAAAACCCATTACGCTGCTCGTGGGAAGCGCACCTGGCGGATCGAATGATACTTTTGCGCGAACGATTGGCAAGCACATGCAGGAAGCGTTAGGTGTCTCTGTTGTTGTAGAGAACAAGCCTGCATCTGGTGGCGTGCTCGCAAATGCCATAGTCGCAAAAGCGCCTGCTGATGGATATACGCTTGTTGTCCTCTCATCGACGTTTACGACTGGCGCCGCAGTCAGGACAAATCTTCAGTACGATGCGGTCAAAAGCTTTGCTCCAGTGTCAATGTTGGCGCGTGGCCCACTTCTGATTACGGTCGGCAACAATACACCTTATAAAACACTGCCTGAAATGATCACCTTTGCAAAAGCGAATCCCGGAAAACTCAACTTTGGTACCTCGGGCGTCGGCAGTATTAATCAATTTGCCAGCGAGATCTTGTCCGATGTTGCGAAAATAAAAATGACGCATGTGCCTTACAAGGGAATGGGTCCGGCAGTCAATGACCTAATGAGTGGGCAAATCGATATGATCATCGCAAGTGCGCCCTCTCTTTTAAACCACGTGAATAACGGAAAAATTCGCGGGCTAGCGGTTACGACAGCAAAACGCTCCGAAATCGCTCCAAAGATTCCTGCCTTGGGCGAATATGGTTATGGTGCAGGTGCCGTTGACTTATGGTGGGGTGTTCTCGCTCCTGCTGGCACTCCTGATGCTGTTGTCCAAAAACTCAATACCACCATCAACAAAATTATCAGTTCTGAACAAATGAAAACCTTCTTTCTGAGACAAGGTGCGAGTCCTGTCACCATGACACCGGCAGAATTTAGCACTTACATCTCAAATGAACTGGTTCGCTGGCGCCGCGTTGCTGCCACTGCGAACATTCAAGCGGAATAACGATCGTATGAAAGACCACGCAATGACCCAGACCGAATCGAGTCTCCTTAAGTCAGAACTCCCAAAACGAACAGGCGCGGCAGGCCCTCTTTCCGGCATTCGGGTCATTGACATGTCCGCTTATATCGCAGGCCCATATGGCTGCTCCCTTCTTGCGGATCAAGGCGCCGAAATCATCAAGATTGAGCCACCTGCGGGGGACAATCTTCGCAAGTATCCTTCAAGCCTCGAAACTGAGAGCCGTGCATTTCTCGGAGTAAACCGAAGCAAATTGGCGGCGGTCTTGGATGTTAAACAAGCAGATGATCTCGCCACCCTTCTTGTATTGATTGAAAGCGCGGACGTTCTTGTACACAATTTCAGACCGACCGTTGCCCCAAGAATCGGTATCGGATATGAGCAATTGAAAGCGATCAATCCAAGACTCATATACTGCGCCGTCAGTGGCTATGGTGAGTCTGGGCCGATGAAAGATCAGGCCGGCTTTGATCAAGTTTTACAAACAATGACCGGAATGGCCACCCTGCAAGGCAAAAAAAATGGTCCTCCTGAACTCTTATATGGATCAACTGTCGATTTTTACGCCTCAGCTTTAGTTGCAGGCGCAGTCTCGTCTGCTTTGTTTGAGCGCGAGCGCTCTGGCCTTGGACAGTTTGTTGGTGTTTCGCTCTTGGCCGCGGCCATGACGCTGCAATCCACCCGCTTAATCTGGGCGGAGGGCGAAGGCCGTGACGTCGGACGTGACATGCGCTCGGGTGGTATCACCGGCATCCATCCTACTAAAGAGGGATACTTGTACATATCCGCCAATACTCCACACTTCTGGGATGCCTTGTGTGCCAAAACCGGCATGAGTGAGTTTTTAGGCAATGAACGTTACGACACTGTGCGTAAACGCGCGCAGCATCAGCCTGAAATCCTACCGAGACTTCATCAAGCACTCTCAGTAAAAACCGCATTGGAGTGGGAAGTACTTTTGGGAGAAGCAGTACCCTGCGCCGCTGCTCGCTCTGTTGAAGATATGTTTGATCATCCCCAAGTTCAGAGTCAAGGCATGATCGCAACATATCAACACCCTATAGTTGGATCTTATCGTGGGTTCAAGCGCGGAATCCGCTTTGAACGCACGCCAGGCCCTGAACCTTTTGCTGCACCGACGTTGGGCCAACATTCCGCACTCATCAAAGCAGAAGCTCAGCGACTTCGACAAAGCAAAAAAAATCATGATCCCAACTAATAAGCCCGTGCCTGAGTTCATCGTGCCAAACTCAGCGGGTACGCAGCCGCCTGTGTTGCATATGCCCAAGAACGCGTGTGATGCGCACTTGCATATTTATGATGCACGCTTTCCTGAAGCGGTTCAAGCGGCTGCTAGTATCGACAAAGCAACGGTATCTGAATATAGACTTTTACAAAAGCGTTTAGGTACGACTCGTGCCGTGATTGTGACTCCGCGCAGTTACGGAACGGATAACCGCGTCACAGTAGATGCGATTGAGCAAATGGGTTTGGCACATGCCAGAGGGGTGGCTGTGTTACGTGACGATGCCAGCGACCAGACTATTTCTGAACTGGATCGGGCTGGCATACGCGGGCTTAGGTTTTCGTTATATACACCGAAAAATGCAGCGGCAAGCTTCGAAATGGTCGAACCACTCGCTCATCGTATCCATCGCCATGGCTGGCATCTTCAATTACATTGGACTGCAGATCAATTTGCTGAGCATGCAGCAATGCTGGAACGCTTACCCTGCAAGCTTGTCCTTGATCATATGGGCAGGTTGCCACAACCTCTTGGTCTCAACCATCCAGCTGTAAGCTTAATTGAGCGCTTGTTAGACCAAGGTCATACCTGGATCAAGCTTTCTGGCGCGTATCTGGACAGCCAGGCTGGAGAGGTCAACAACTTTAGTGACGTAGATGCTGTCGCTCGCCACTGGGTTGCCAAAGCACCAGATCGTCTGGTCTGGGGCAGCGATTGGCCACATCCAACCGAAACACATAAACCAAATGATGCAAAAATGCTGGATCGTTTAGGCATCTGGTCGAGTGATCAATCAGTGATAGAGAAAATTTTGGTTCATAATCCCGCACAACTGTACGGGTTTGAAGCATAAGCAAGCGAGATTTAACCTAGCACTAGACGTAAACGTTGGGCAGCTTCTCTAATCATGACATCGGTGCTTTCCCAGTCAACACATCCGTCCGTAACTGAACACCCATAAATCATCGCGGAGTGGTCCGCCTGAATGGATTGATTGCCGGCCACCAAGTTTGATTCAATCATCATACCTACGATAGAGCGATTGCCTGCAACGATCTGGCTCACGACATCTGCCATCACCAAGGGCTGAAGTTCGGGCTTTTTGTAACTGTTCGCATGCGAGCAATCCACGACAATATTAGGCCGGATTTTTGCTTTGTTCATCGACTGCTCGGCCAGAGAGACCGATACCGTGTCGTAGTTGGGACGACCATCGCCACCGCGCAATACCAAGTGTCCGTAAGGATTACCGGTCGTGTGAACAATCGATACCTGCCCCTCTCCGCTGATTCCAAGAAAACGGTGGGGTCTTGCCGCTGACAAAATCGCATTGACCGCAACAGTCGTATCACCGTTCGTCGCGTTTTTAAAACCTACTGGGGTCGACAATCCTGAGGACATTTCACGATGGGTTTGCGACTCTGTTGTCCGTGCACCGATCGCATTCCAGGCAATCAAGTCGCCCAAATACTGAGGAGAAATGGGATCAAGTGCCTCAGAACCAGCAGGCAAACCGAGTTCGTTGATCTCCAGCAAAAACTTACGTGCCAGCAACATCCCCTCATCAATCCGGAAAGAATCATCCATATGTGGGTCATTGATATAACCTTTCCACCCGACTGTAGTACGTGGTTTTTCAAAATACACACGCATCACAAGCAACAGCACATCCGACACCTCGTCAGCCAACACCTTTAAGCGACGCGCATACTCCATGCCTGCGATCGGGTCATGAATTGAACAAGGACCGACCACAACAAACCGGCGTTTGTCCTCTCCACGCAAAATTTGGTTGAGTGACTCGCGACCCGCTGTAATGGTGCGTGCAGCTCGATCTGACAGTGGCAACTGATCGTGGAGTTGCTGGGGAGTCGGCATGGCAAGAAAAGCCGCGATATGCAGATTTTCAGTGGAGTGGTCCAGAGAAGCTGAATTCATAACAGTCAGGTTAGCTAAGCAATGCACACGTTAGGTGCGGGATTGTGGAAATCTAATAATAAAACAATCCCTGCGGTGACTCCTCTCAAATCCGCATAAGTTTCAAATACACTCAAGCTATGCCGCAGATTCGCCGAATTGCTCACCTGGACATGGATGCTTTTTTTGCATCGGTCGAACTATTGAACTATCCAGAACTCAAGGGGCAACCTGTTGTGGTGGGGGGGCGAAGCACCTCCCAACCCTCGCGTAATGAGCAGGGGCTCATGGTCTACGCAAGACTGCGCGACTATGTTGGACGCGGTGTCATTACAACCTCCACATATGAAGCGCGTGCCAAAGGGGTATTTTCAGGTATGGGGTTGATGAAATCAGCGGTCCTCGCTCCTGACGCTATCCTATTACCAGCAAATTTTGAAGCCTATCGACATTACTCAAGACTCTTTAAAACTACCGTCTCCCGCATTGCGCCCTTAATTGAAGATCGGGGGATTGATGAAATTTACATCGACCTGACTGATATCGACGAGGAGACTGAGACCTTGGCAGTTCGTCTTAAAGAAGCCGTCAGTGAGGCAACTGGATTGAGCTGTTCCATTGGCGTCAGTCCAAACAAGTTACTGTCCAAAATTTGCTCTGACTTAGACAAGCCTAATGGGGTCACTATTTTGACCCACTCCGAGCTGCAAGCGCGCATCTGGCCCTTGCCGGCCAAAAAGATCAACGGCATTGGACCCAAAGCGAATGAAAAACTCGCAACATTGGGAATTTATACAATCGGCGAACTCGCCCATGCAGCCCCTGAAACGCTTATTGTGCACTTTGGTCAAGCAACCGGAAGCTGGCTTCATCAGGCTGCTCATGGAATAGATGATCGCCCAGTTGTGACAGAATCTGAGCCCAAATCCCTCAGCAGAGAAACCACATTTGAGCGGGATTTACATGTTAAACAAGATCGCGCTCGCTTGTCGTCGGCGTTTACAGAGCTCTGCTACCGGCTCGCAGATGATCTTGTGCGCAAAGGCTACGCGACTAAAACCATTGGTATTAAAGTTAAATATGCCGATTTTCAGGTAATTACCCGCGACCTGACTTTACCAACAGCTTTACATGACGGACCTGCCATCAGACGAGCGGCGACTGAGTGTTTGCGGCGCGTGCCGCTTGAACAAAAAATTCGACTCCTCGGGGTCCGTGCAGGAAACTTATTACCGATTGATTCTGTTGATCATGCCATTCAATATCTTCAGCCCGACCTACCTTTTGAATGACCGCCCACATAGAGAAACTATGCTGCACAAGCATTAAATTCGGCGTTATGCTGATGACTCATGCTTATTCGAATATAAAATTTTCAGACCTAATTTTTAGTCATCATCAGGAAAGATTCCATGAGTCAGTTTGAGCAGTTAGACCTTGTGAGTGCCGCAGACGGCATTGCAAAAAAAGAGTTCACGTCTAAGGAACTGACCACCTGGTCACTCGACAGGCTAGAAACGATTGGTCGCCAATACAATGCCGTTTTTCGAATTGACCATGAGGCCGCTTTATCGCGGGCTCATGCACTCGATGCGTTACAAGCGAGCGGTCTGTTGCTCGGACCACTGCATGGCGTGCCTCTCGCGCACAAGGATCTGATTGACGTCGCAGGCGAGGAGATGCATGCCGGTTCAAAAATTTTAAAAGGCCATCTTGCAAAAAAAAATGCTTGGGTGATTCGGGAACTCGATACTGCAGGTCAGGTTAACTTGGGTAGTCTGCATATGGCCGAATTTGCAATGAGTCCAACTGGATTCAACGGCCATTATGGGCATGGACTGAACCCATGGAACCCCGAGTACCCCTGTGGTGGTTCTTCGAGCGGATCGGGTATCGCGGTGGCAGCCAGACTGGTTTTTGGCTCATTGGGAAGTGACACAGGCGGATCGATTCGCCAACCTGCGTTCATGTGCGGCATTACCGGCATCAAGCCCACCTCAAAACGCGTCAGTATCGATGGTGTGTTCCCGCTTTCTCATACGTTAGACTGCGTCGGCCCCCTCGCACAAACTGCACGTGACTGCGCGCGATTATTAACTCATATCAGCCGACCCAACCCAAATGATCCATGGTGTACGACACATCCAAATGAGGACTATGAAAAAGCATTAACAGGAGATCTAAACGGCATCCGAATCGGTGTTCCACAAGATTTTTATCGAGAAAATATTGATGCGGAAATGACTGCAGCGTTAGAAACTAGCTTAGAAGTATTAAAAGGTCGTGGAGCCAAGCTCATTGAAGTTAAGGTCCCGAACATGGTGCGCATTCACGACATGCTTGCCATTGTATTGACCACTGAAGCAGCTCAAACTCATCGGGACTGGTTTGAAAAGCGTCCCCAGGACTATAGCGACCAAGTTCGCGCTCGCATCAAACCTGGTTTTAGTCAGTCCGCAATCGATTATGTCGAGGCGCTTCGCGCTAGAGATCATTTTATCCAAGAGTATCTGCAATTATGTCTGGGGGACTGTGATGCGTTGCACATACCTGTTGCTCGCTCACATACCCCGACGATTGCTGCGACAACTTCGGGCGATCTCGATCATGTTTTGCATTCCATTAGTCAACTGACTTCCACTAATCGTGCCATCAACTATTTGGGCCTACCTGCGATGAGCGTTCCTGCGGGTTTTTCCAGTCGTGCAATGCCTTTAGCGTTTCAACTCGTTGGCAAACCTTTTGCTGAAAATACTATTCTGAAAATTGCAGATGCGTATCAGCGCGATACAAAATGGCACACAATGCGCCCAAACGTTTAATGCATTGTTTGGTTAATTGAGGGAGACCATAAATTGAAAATTACACCGATGCCCGAAATCTTAGGCGCGCGCATTGAAGATCTTGACTTATCTAAAAATTTAAATCCAGCACAAACAGATGCATTGCTATTGGCACTCGGTCGCTATGGAGTGCTTGAGTTTCCAAAACAGTCCTTAACGACTGAGCAACTAAAATCATTTAGCCAAAACTTTGGTGACCTCTACATCAGCCCAGGAGGACGCGCACAAGCACCTGGTTTTCCTGAAGTGATGATCCTGTCAAACATTGTAGAAAACGGTCAAGCGCTTGGTTTGAAAGACGCTGGCCAGTCTTGGCACACGGATATGTCTTACGCGCCTGTAATTGCCTTAGCCAATATTTTGTACGGCACACAGATTCCTCAACGTGATGGCAAGCCTCTCGGTGCAACTCAGTTTAGAAACATGCAGGCCGTTTACGAGGATCTGCCTGTAGACCTTAAAACGCTTCTGGCTGACAAGACTATCCTGCATGACTTCAATAAATTTTGGGACATGATGCGAACACGGCCGGGCAGTACTCGTGCGCCGCTAAGTGATAAAGAAAGGAACGCACGTCCGCCAACTAGCCATCCTGCGTTCCTGACTCACCCCCTGACAGGAAAAAAGCTCTTGTATGCAAATCCTGGCTATGCGATCGCAATCAACGGTTTACCTAAAGCGCACAGTGACGAATTACTGGACATGTTGTTTGCGCGCCAACTTGAAGACAAGTATCTTTACACGCATCAATGGAGCAAGGACTCCGTCCTAATGTGGGACAACATTGGCACTACACACAATGCGGTCGCAGACTATGGACCTGACGAGCATCGGTATATGCAGCGTTGCCAAGTAATGGCTGATCGTTTGTTTGGCCCAGGCGGTACACATGAACCCCTTCTTTTTAACGCAAGGACATAAGAATATGAGACATTTCATTCGCAGCCTATTGGCCCTATTGTGCTTAATAATTGGATCTGCGTCCGCTCAGAGCAATCCAACTTATCCAAATAAACCTGTCCGTCTGATTGTGGCGTATGCACCTGGCGGCGCTACGGATATCGTAGCCCGCATGCTTGCCCAAGAACTCACAACGATTATGGGGCAATCCGTCATTGTTGAAAATCGGGCGGGTGGCGGAACGCTCGTTGGCACGGACTCAATCAAGCGTGCTAATCCTGACGGGTACAGCTTGCTCTTTGGGACGAATGCTTTTGTGATTACTCCCCTTCTACACAATGGCCCTACATACGATCCAGTCAAAGATTTTTCACCTGTTTCACAGACCACGCTGCAACCACTGGGTCTCTTTGTGACGCCAAGCTTAAAAATTAAAACTGTCGAACAATTGATCGAATATGCCAAGAAGAACCCTGGGAAATTAAATTTTGCTTCCTCTGGAAACGGCTCCGCTCAACATCTAGCTGGTGAGTCTTTTCGTGTGGCGGCAGGAATCGATTTGGTACATGTGCCATATAAGGGTGCCGGCCCTGCCATAGTAGATTTGCTGGCTGGTCGTGTCGACATGATGTT
This sequence comes from uncultured Burkholderiaceae bacterium, assembly GCA_963926265.1. GTDB lineage: Bacteria > Pseudomonadota > Gammaproteobacteria > Burkholderiales > Burkholderiaceae_B > Zwartia. The sequence continues at coordinate 35,337 of CAWUWN010000017.1, read as the reverse complement.
CACTTCACTTGTGGGCAATACCGAACATATTAAAGAAGGTCGACTGGTCTTAATCGCAACCTCTGGCATCAAGCGTGGCTCAGCATCACCCGATGTCCCCACTGTCGCGCAAACCTTGCCAGGTTATGAGGCCTATACTTGGCAAGGGGTGATTGCGCCCGCCAATACTCCAGTTGCTGTCGTTAATCAGCTAAACGCTGCGATTAAAAAAGCAACCTCAACACCCAAGTTTTATGAAAGGTTAGCGGCTCAAGGCATGGAAGTCCAAACGTCTACGCCTGCAGAGTTTAAGGCGCGGCTGGCGTCTGATACAGGCAAATACAAAGAATTGCTGCAACGTACCCAGACTTCGATTCGGTAAAACTAGGCTATAAAACTTATTATGCTCAAACGAGCATTCGTCTATTTAGGTTCACTTTAACTTCGGATTTCATATGTCAAACGTAAAAAATAAAAGATTCCCACAAGTGACGCTTGAGACTTTGCCACAAGAGTCGCGCGGTCTCGCACAAGAAATTTTAGATATTTCCAGTCTCGGGCTAGCTGGCCCTTACAACGTTATGCTGCGCAGCCCCGTATTTGCTGATCGAATGAAGCGTTTGCTGGACTACCTTAGGTTTAACAACTCGCTGCCAATGCGTCTGAGTGAATTCGCCATTTTGATTCAGGCACGCCTCTGGAGCTCTCAGGTTGAATGGTTCGCGCACTACCCTATTGCCTTGCGTCACGACTTACCTGCTCATGTTGCAGATGACTTGAAAGAAAATATTCGTCCGCGCAATATGCAGCCTGACGAAGATGCCGTCTATGACGTCTGCATGAACATGAGTAAAAATCACAAAATCAGCGAAGAGCTGTTTCTGCATGCAAAGAAAGTGCTTGGCGAACAGCAACTCGTTGATCTCATCGCTGTCAGCGGCACGTACGTAACGATCGCCATGCTGCTGAGCTTAGGTGAAGAACCAATACCAGAGGGCAAAGCCTTGCCCTTTCCGGATGTAGTTTAATTGCTTTAACGTACGTCGACGATACGAATGGCTGCAGGGGGCTGACCGGCCTGTCGACGCGCATGCACCTGCATAAAAGCACTCTCAATTGCACGCGCCTGACGTTCGATATCGAACAAAGGTGCCTGCAAGCGATTGTCTTCAAGCCTGTCACGCAAAGCGTGAAGTTGAGAACGGTCTGTTGCTAACTCAATCGCGCGTGCCTCAAATGTCTGTCCATCTCGTGTGATGAGTTCAGGCAATTCGATAGCGAGTAGTAAGCTGGCTGCAACACGGCTGGCAAAAGCGTCTCCCATGCATGTCAATACCGGCAAACCAACCCATAAAGCATCGCTGGTTGTAGTGTGTGCGTTGTAAGGAAGCGAATCCAGGAATAAGTCAGCGCACTTCTGTCGAGCCAAATGCTGATCCATGGGCAACTTGGGTGCAAAAAACAATCGATCCCCATTCACTCCCCGTGACCCCGCTTCACGACGAAGATTATTGGCAGTCTGCTCGCTTGCTTGTAACAGCCAAAGCACGCTGTCAGGTACTGCACGCAAGATCGCCATCCAATGATCAAAAGTCTCTGGTGTGATTTTGTAATTATTATTAAAGCAACAAAATACAAAGGCATCCTCGGGTAAACCGAGTTCCGCGCGAGTAAATGGATGAGCTGATACTGCACGTTTGCGATCGTTCGGTTGATAGCTGTGCGGCAAGTAAATTACTTTTTCAGAAAAAAACGTCTCAGTCTCAGCAGTAATTAGCGTCGCATCCGCAAGGATGTAATCCATATAAGGTGCTCCCATCGTGCCGGGATGCCCTAAGTAGTTAATCTGTATGGGTGCCACTCTCGCAGCAAACACTCCGGGCCGACAACCTGTCGTCAACCCGCTTAGGTCGATGGCAATATCTAGTTCAAGCTCCCTCGCACGAGCAATCACCTGAGCATCGGATTCGGCCTTCACGTCAATGAAGTGCTCAAAGCCCTGTTCAAGGCGTCGCCGCATTTCATCACCCGTATCGGGACCCGAAGAAAAGGCATAGACTTCAAACTGAGTGCGGTCGTGCGCTTCGAACAAACCCGCAATGAGCTGCGCGACCGGGTGGTGCCTAAAATCGGCTGAAAAATACCCAATTCTTAAGCGTTCTTTTGCAGCACGCCTAGTAAAGGCCGGAGTCTGTTTAGGTGCTGGATGCACTGAACGAATCCAAGTCTGCGCAGCACGTTGTTGTAATTTAGGATCAGAGGTGAGCGCAAGAAGTGGAAAGGGCAAACTGGCTGGCTCATCGTTCTTGATACCCGTTATTACTGCTGTGAGTCGCTCTTGGTAGTGACGCCAATCGCACATCTGCATGTTGACGTGCAAACGGGTACCGAGCAAGTATGGAATCTGTGGTGTGAGGGCAATCGCACGATCAAAGCTTTCTATAGCTTGGGTCAGTCTCCCGAGCTCATTTTGCGCATTCCCGCGATTCATATAGGCTTGGGCATAACGAGGATCGATCTCAATCGCAGCATTATGGCTCGCAATAGCCTCTTCAAACCGCCCCATCATGCCAAAAGCGTTGCCACGATTATAGTGAGCCGCAGCATAGTTCGGCGCTAGAGCAATTGCACGATCGTAACTTGCTAAAGCCTCCTCCCATCGACCCATCTGCTGCAAGAGATCGCCGCGATTGTTGTGCGCCTCGACATAATTCGCATCGAGGGCAAGCGCCTTGTCAAAACTGGCAAGCGCGGACTTATACTTTTTAAGATCTTGAAGAAGGTTGCCGTAATTATTGAGAGCGGACACCGCGTCAGGATCAATCTTGAGGGCTTTCGCAAACAAAACCTCAGCACGATCAAGCTGTCCCGTCTGATATGCCAGCGTGGCCAGCATGTGCAGCGCATCAAAATGATTGGGCTGCCATTTGAGTGCACGTTCATACAGTACGCGCGCTTCCTTATAGTCACCTTGTTGGTGCAAGGTAAGCGCCTCTTGAAATCTGGCGTGCGCTTTCATTGCATCCGCAAGGGGTACTTCACGACCAATTGAAGCCATAGAATTAACGATCTTTTTGTTTAAGCTTTGTGTAAACCGTGTTAACAACCGTTGCACGTACCGGCTCACTCAAACCAGATGCCGGTTTGGGCGTTGAGGTGTCTTTCTTAGGTTTTTTGGTTTCTTTGTTAGTTTTTTGCTGACCTTTGGCCATAATGATTCCCCAGTTAATAAACGATAAACTAGTGTACAGGTCTATCGGCAAAAATCCCAATGCTCACCATACTGCACGTCCAAGAATCCGAAGTTGAAGTCTCCGCCATGCGTTCGCAGGGGGCGGGTGGGCAAAACGTTAATAAAGTTTCGAGCGCAATTCATCTGCGCTTTCATATTCCCAATTCAAGTTTGCCCGCAGACGTTAAAATCCGCTTGCTTGCCCTAAGGGATTCACGTATCACTAGAGATGGTGCAATCGTTATCAAGGCTCAGGCTCACCGCAGCCAAGAACTCAATCGTATCGATGCCTTTTCCAGACTCAATGAGCTTATCAACAGCGTGGCCCGTCCCCCTAAAACACGACACACCACTAAACCTACGTTTGGCTCTCGCCAACGACGTCTCGATACAAAACGCAAACATTCTGAAACCAAGGCACTTCGTGGAAAATCCGCGCTATAAATATGCTGTAAAGATCGCCCACAAACACCACAGGCCAATCCTATGAACATCCCCCTATTCCCACTCGGTTCCACGCTGTTTCCAGATGGTTTGTTGGCTCTCAAAATTTTCGAGGTACGCTATCTTGACATGACGAAAACATGCTTTAAACAACAGAGTCCTTTTGGCGTCATCACCTTGACCGAAGGGCCTGAAGTCCGTGCTCCTGGTCAAGACATAACGTTTGCTGATATTGGTACGCTCTCTTATATTACGGAGTTTGATGCGTTACAACCAAGTTTGTTTATGCTTCGCTGTCACGGAGGCAGACGATTTAAGGTTTTAGAGAGAAGCGTCGCACCCAATGGCGCATGGTCTGCTGAAATCGAACTCATGGACGATGATCCAGAGGTCGACATCCCTCCAGAGCTCACACCGGCGTCACAGGCTTTAGCTCGCCTCACTGACTCTTTCGAAGAGCAAGGGATTGATCACACTGAGCGTCCTTTTTATAAACCCTATCGACTCAATGACTGCGGCTGGGTTGCCAATAGATGGGCTGAGTTGCTTAATATACCCCCTGCTCAAAAGCAGCATCTCCTGAAAATGGAGAACCCCCGCTTGAGGCTGGATTTGGTGCAAGAGATACTCGAAGAAATGGGGGCCTTTAAACCCCCACGTTAACTCCAACGCAAATCAACCCTGGCGCTATATCACTCAAGGTTTCAGTGAGGCACAAAACTCTTTGATTCGCTGACATGCATCTTTTAAAATCTCATCTGAGGTTGCATAAGAAATTCGAAAATAAGGCGCCAGTCCAAACGCAGATCCCGGTACGACTGCAACCATTTTTTCATCCAATAAAGCATTGGCAAAATCAAAGTCGCTATTGATTTTCACACCTTTGGGTGTCGTCTTTCCAAGAGTACCGGCGCAGCTGGGGTAGACATAAAATGCGCCTTGAGGCTTGAGGCATGTGACACCCTCGCATTCGTTGAGCATGCTGACAACCATATTTCTGCGTCGCTCGAAGATTACATTGTGGTCCGCAATAAAATCCTGGGGCCCATCCAAAGCCTCAAGTGCTGCGGCCTGGCTGATTGAAGAGGGGTTAGAGGTCGATTGGGACTGAATCGCCGACATCGCGCCAATCAACCAACTTGGACCATGACCATAACCAATTCTCCAGCCAGTCATGCAATACGCTTTAGACACGCCATTCACTGTCAAGACACGATCTGCAATGTCAGGAGAGACTTGCGCTAAGGTTGCGAACTTTGCGCCATCAAACAGCAGCTTCTCGTACATGTCATCCACCATCACCAACACATTCGGATGAGCCTTGAGCACCTGGCCGAGCGCCTTAAGATCGTCAGCGGTATAGACTGAACCCGTAGGATTGGATGGGGAATTTAAGATCAGCCACTTTGTACGTGGGGTGATTGCTTGCTTCAGTAACTCGGGCGTCAATTTAAATTCTACTGAGGCATCGCATACAACCGACACGGGCGTTCCACCCGCCAGCACCACCATATCTGGATAACTGACCCAATATGGCGCAGGAATCAAGACCTCATCTCCCTCACCGATCGTGGCGACAAGCGCATTGAACAAGACCTGCTTGCCACCGGTACATACGATGACATCATCAGGGTTGATGCTCAACGCATGATCTCGCAAAAATTTTCTGGCAATTGCACGCTTGAGCTCTAAGGTGCCATTGACTGCGGTATAGCGTGTCTGCCCACTTTGAATCGCCTTGATGGCTGCCTCGCAGATATGGGTGGGCGTATCCATATCCGGTTCGCCCTGCGCCAAAGCAATAACGTCCATCCCTCTAGCCTTCATCGCCTTGGCATTATCTGTAATGGCAAGTGTGGGCGAAGGTTTGACCAAAGACATGCGGGGCGAAAGTAAAGCAGCACTCATTTAGTTCTCCAGAAAAGGGACGTCTTGCAACGCATACGTCTAACAGGTGCATGCATAACCGAGTAAATATAACCTAAGGTGCTGTGTATATTCATACAGCCATTTACACAGCTTAGCCACACTCTATGGTATCGTTAAAAAAATTCAGGAGGAAACAACATGACACTCAAAACGAAACTGTCTCGTCGCGTATTGCTGAGCGCCTTGGTTTTAACAACAGGCTTAGGGATCAACGTTTCTGCTCAGACCAAATACCCTGACAGACCAATTAAGATTTTAGTGGGCTACTCTCCTGGTGGTCCGACAGATATTGTCGCCAGACTAATTGGCAACCGTTTGGAAAAAGTACTGGGCCAACCCGTAATTGTTGAAAACAAACCTGGTGGTGGATCAAACATCGCAACTGCAGAAGCAGCGCGAGCCAAGCCTGATGGTTACACGCTCTTTCTTGGCACAGTTTCCAATGCAAGCAACATGTCTGTTTATAAAAAACTGAACTATGACACCGAGCGTGACTTCATTCCAATCTCACAACTTGTTTCTTCGCCTAGCGTTTTAGTGGTAACTAATAAGCTCCCAGTCAATACGCTCGCAGAGCTTATTGCTTACGCCAAAGCCAATCCAGGAAAGTTATCCTATGCTTCTTCTGGTGCAGGCGGCTCCGGCAACCTCGCAGGCGAGATGTTGAAGCAGCGCGCAGGCATCGATGCAGTGCACGTACCCTACAAAGGAGCGACTCCTGCTCTGAATGACGTAATGGGCGGCACTGTTGAAATGGGTTTCAAAACGGCGTCAGGTGTAACCGGAACAATTCAAGCGGGTCGCATCAGAGCAATCGCAATCGCCAGTGCAACCCGTCTGCCACAACTGCCTAACGTACCGACCTTGATTGAACTTGGTTTTAAAGATTTTGAGGTGAGCTCATGGAGTGGACTATTTGCACCCACAGGCACGCCACCAGAAATCATCAGCATTATTGCCAAAGCAACAGTCGACATCATGAAAAATCCAGAGGTGCGCAAACAACTCGAGGCCATGGGAGCAATTCCTATTGGTAGCACTCCTGCAGAGTTTAAAAAATATGTGCACGAAGAGATTATCAAATGGGGCATTGTCGCCAAGGCTGCTAATATTCAGCTCTAATAGTTTGATGATTTTTATATCAAGCATTTAATTTATCAAACGATCTTCGCCTCAGACTTTTCATTCAAGTCTGAGGCGTTTTTCTTGTTAGCTAAGCTGTGAGAAGCTGTCTCCAACCAAGGTACAACGTATGTCCGCAGTGCAAGAGCAAAAAACCGTTTTAGAAAAGATCGCAAGCAAGATATGTGACTTCGACTTGAGTGTCATTTCGCCAGAAGCCTATCGACTGGCCCGCACTGCGATCATTGATACATTAGGCGTCACGATCGCTGGAGTTGCTGAGCCATGTTCAACGCTGTTACTGAAGACACCCGGGGTGGCCAGCACTCCAGGTGCTTGCAGTATTTTTGGCCTTAATCGTCAGACTTCCGCGCTAGATGCCACTTTTATAAATGGCACGGCCTCGCACGCACTCGACTACGACGACTTCAGCCAACCGATGGGAGGCCATCAGTCTGCCCCTCTGGTGGCTCCGCTCATGGCTATTGCAGAAGAGCAAGGTCGATCCGGCCTTGAATTGCTACAGTCATATATAGTTGGTATAGAAACAGAAATCAGGCTCGCTCGATCTGTAAACTTTTATCACTACGATAAGGGATGGCATCCCACTTCAACATTAGGGGTCTTCGGCGCTGCGGCGGCGAGCTCTCACCTGCTTGGACTGAACCAAACACAAATTACGACTGCTATGGCGATTGCTGCTTCGTTTGCTTCAGGACTAAAAGCTAATTTTGGGACAATGGTCAAACCCTTACATGTGGGGCAATGTGCACGCAATGGCCTTTTGGCAGCCTTGATGGCCCAAGTCGGCTACGACGCAAATGCTGGTGCGCTTGAACACAAACAGGGATTTTTCAATGCATTTAATGGACCTGGAAACTACAATCCTGATCTGATTTTTGAAAACTGGGCGAATCCACTTGAGGTTCTCAGTCCCAGCATGGGTCTCAAACAGTTTGCCTGCTGTGGAAGTGCGATACCTGCTGTAGCGATGGCCCTCAAGTTGCGTCAAGAAGAAACCATCCAAATCGAGGAAATCGAACAAATTGACATCCTCCCGCACAAACGACGACTCCCCCACACAAACAACCCTGATCCACAAAGCCCACTTGCTGCCAAATTTTCAGTACAGTATGCGGTATGTCTAGCATTGATAAAGGGCGCATTGAAACTTGATGATTTTGAGGGTACTGCACATTTTGACCCGAAAATTCGTCAACTGATGGCCAAAACCATTGCCAGAGAGCACCCTAATATGCCAGATGATTCACCAGAACAGTTTGGTGCAGAAGTCATCATCACACTCAAATCTGGCCAAACACTTGCACGCAGAGTCAACAATCTGGTCGGCCGAGGCGGAGATGACCCCCTATCTGAAGAGGAGTTATGGGAAAAATTTTCTGATTGTGCGCAACGATCACTCCAGCACAAAGTCATCCATCCACTGTTCAACGCTTTACAACATCTTGAAAATACTTCGGATATTCGGCAAATCACAGCGCTCATGAGAAAAGCATAAAAGACAGGCATAAAATGCTCTTCTCTCGACACATCACAATTTCTTTTTTTATATCAACCGGTGACAACACAAATGGCTAGCAACACTCCTGAATACAAACCACTTGGCAGTAGCGGCTTAATGGTTCCACGCCTTTGGCTAGGCTCCATGATGTTTGGTGATCAAACCGACGAAACTGTGGCCCGAGAAATGGTGGCTGTCACACGTGATGCAGGTCTCAACGCAATCGACAGCGCAGATAACTACGCTGGCGGCGAATCCGAACGTATTGTCGGAAAACTCATCGCTCAAGATCGCTCCCGCTGGGTGCTGGCGACGAAAGTTGCCAACCCAATTGGCAAAGAACCTAACGATAAAGGCCTCTCTCGTCGCTGGATTATGCATGAGGTAGAAAATAGCTTGAAGCGCCTCAACACCGACTGGATTGATGTGTATTACATGCACAAAGATGATGAAACCACCCCGATCGAAGAGACCTTATCGAGTTTTGCGCGTCTGATCGAGATGGGAAAAATCCGCTACTACGGGATTTCCAATTTCCGAGGCTGGCGTGTCGCGCGTATGGTCGAAACAGCGCGTAAGATGGGAATTCCTCAGCCCATTGTTTGCCAGCCCCCTTATAGTGCCGTCACACGGCTGATCGAAACTGAAGTCATCCCTGCTTGCACGCATTACGGTGTGGGCGTTGTGGCCTATAGCCCTCTTGCACGTGGCGTGCTGACCGGCAAATACGACCCAAATATCCAGCCAGATCCAAACAGCCGTGCTGGGCGCGGTGATCGTCGCATGCACCAAACTGAGTTTCGTCCTGAGTCACTCGAAATCGCGAACGACCTTAAGGCACATGCCCAGAGTCGTGGCCTGAGCCCTACGCAGTTTGCGATCGCCTGGGCGCTCAATAATCGACTGCTAAGTGGTGTTATTGGCGGCCCTCGCACGCTAGAGCAGTGGAAAGACTATGTTGCAGCGCTCGATGTTGAGCTCCTTCCAGAGGACGAGGTCCTAGTGGATAAACTCGTTCCACCTGGTTATGCCTCCACACATGGCTTTGTCGACCCTCAATACCCGATCAAAGGTCGCAAACCCCGTTAAGCCCGATCAGGAAGCGCAAGACAGTTGCCAACGCATGTTTAGCGCCTGTTTTGCGGTGATAATAAGCGCTTGGTCATCAACGTATTCAGCACATGAACAAGCGCGACATCGTTATCAAAAGCACTACTTATTTACGCGGCCCGAACATCTGGACCTACTGCGCCATCATTGAGGCACTGGTTGATATTGGCGATCTCGAAGATAGTCCTTCAAATACTGTCCCAGGCCTCTACGAAAGGCTGACAACCTGGCTGCCGAGTTTGGTTGAACATCGTTGCAGCCCAGGCGTTTACGGCGGCTTTTTGATGCGACTCAAGGAAGGCACTTGGCCTTGCCACATCTTGGAGCATGTCACGCTTGCCTTGCAAGATTTAGCCGGCGTGCCAGGGTATGGCTTTGGCCGAGCCCGAGAAACGGAAGCGCGCGGCGTATACAAGGTCATGGTGAGCGGCTGGGAGGAGGAAGTCACTCTTGCGGCGCTCTTCATGGGTCGCGATCTCGTCATGGCGGCGATTGACGATCAGCCCTATGACCTTGAAGGCGAATTAGACAAACTCAAAGATCTTGCACAAGATCTTTGCTTGGGTCCCAGTACGGCATCGATGGTGCTCGCTGCTGACGAGCGAACAATTCCCGCCATTCGCTTGAGTCAAGGCAATCTCGTGCAGTTTGGATACGGCGCTAAACAGCGACGGATCTGGACAGCTGAAACAGACCAAACCAGCGCAATTGCTGAGACAATTTCTCGTGATAAGGGCTTAACCAAAGAGTTACTCGAAACCTGCGGCGTCCCGATTCCAAATGGCAGAGCGGTCGACAGTGCTGAGGATGCTTGGGAAGCAGCACAAGATTTAGGTTTACCGGTTGTCGTCAAGCCTGTCGATGGCAATCATGGCCGTGGGGTGTTTATTAACCTCGAGACCCGGGCTGAGATCGAAGCCGCCTATGACGTTGCTGTGGATGAAGGGTCTGGCGTGTTGGTCGAACGCTTTATCCGCGGTAATGAACACCGACTTCTCATTGTTGGCGGCAAACTCGCGGCGGCAGCGAAAGGTCAGACCGCAAGTGTCGTCGGTGACGGTAAACAAACCGTTCAAGAATTAATCACCAGTCAGATAAACTCTGATCCGCGCCGCGGTCGTGGCGAGGACCAACCCCTCAACCCAGTGCGAATTGACTCGGCCGCTCGACTCGAACTCAGCCGCCAAGGCTTTGATGCGGAAAGCATCGTACCCGCTGGTCGAGAAGTATTGATTCAACGCAATGGAAATGTCGCGTTCGATTGCACCGATGAGGTCCATGCCGACGTGATCGCAATGGCCGCCCTTGCCGCTAAGACAGTTGGCCTCGATGTGGCAGGGATAGATCTAGTTGCCGAGGATATCTCCAAGCCACTCGATGTTCAGGGGGGCGCAATAGTCGAAGTCAACGCGGGGCCAGGTTTGCTGATGCATCTCAAACCCGCCGAAGGACAGTCAAGACCTGTTGGTCGTGCCATCATTGATCACATTTTTCCAGGTAATGAAAACGGCTGCATTCCTTTGGTCGGCGTGACAGGCAGTCATCACACCGGAATCATCGCCCGACTGACTGCTCATCTGCTGGAGGGGCATGGTTGGAGAACCGGTCTAGCCAATACGGACGGACTTTACGTCGGTGCACGTCGACTTTATTCGGGTGACGCTGCAAATTGGGACCAAGCCAGACGTTTATTACTCAATCGCGAGGTTGAGGCTGCCGTGATTGAAAATAACGGCATGGAAATTCTGACGAAAGGTTTAGCTTACGATCGTTGCTCGGTTGGGATTGTGACTGACATTGTGTACTCGGACGTATTTAAAAGTCCTGAAGTGTTATATCACGCGTTTGAAACAGCTGAGGATTTAATTAAAGTCTACCGGAGTCAAATCGATGTCGTCTGGCCGCATGGCGTTGGTGTATTGAATGCAGACGACCCCAATGTCGCGACGATGGCCCAGTACTGCGACGGATCGATCACTTTTTATAGCCAAACACCTGCCTCTAGCGTCATCACAACACATCTCGCAGAAGGAAAATGTGCTGTTTTGATTGAACACAACACGCTTATCATTGCCAATGGTGCGTCGCATCAAAAAATACTTGCACTGTCTGAGCTCGGCGCAGCCTTTAACGCTCAACAGGTCGAGACAAAAGCCACCGTATTAGCTGCAGTAGCTGCAGCTTGGGCACTGGGAGTTCCTGCAGAGACTATTCGGGACGGACTGAGATCTTTTGCTTGAGAAATCGGTAAACTATGTGAACAGTTTTACAAACCGAACAACTCTTAGGTTATACCCAAATGACTGCACGTACCGCTTGCCATCGTCTTCAGGTCGCCACGCCTCTTTATCAGTTTATTGAAAATGAGGTGCTTCCCGGCTCCGGGGTTGATAGTGCGAACTTTTGGAAAGGCTTTGATGCACTGGTGCATGAACTCACACCTATCAATGCAGCACTGTTGGCTGAGCGTGATCGTCTGCAAACAGAGATGGACAGCTGGCACCGCACACACCCCGGACCGATTCAAGACATGCAGGCCTATCGTGCCTTTCTGACAGACATCGGTTATCTGGCGCCCGTGCCGGCTCACGCACAAGCCACCACGACCAACGTCGATGCAGAGCTAGCACTTCAGGCTGGACCGCAACTTGTGGTGCCCGTACTCAACGCACGTTACGCCTTGAATGCCGCAAATGCGCGCTGGGGCTCGCTCTACGATGCACTCTACGGCACAGACGCGATCGCAGAGACCGACGGTGCCACCAGAGCAGGTGGCTACAACCCCATTCGTGGCGCCAAAGTGATCGCCTTTGGCCGACAGTTTCTCGATCAATCTGCCAAGCTTGCTAAAGGCTCGCACGCAGACGCGACGTCCTATGCAGTCAAAGACGGACAGCTCGCTGTCACGCTCAAGGACGGTTCTATTACGGCTTTAGCTGCGCCAGAAAAGTTTGTAGGCTACCAAGGCGCTGCAACCGCCCCCTCTTCTATTTTGCTAGTCAATCACGGTTTGCACATCGACATTCAGATTGATGCCAACAAAGGGATCGGCAAAGACGACCCCGCAGGTGTCAACGATATCGTGCTCGAGTCCGCACTTTCCACCATTCTCGATCTCGAGGACTCCGTTGCCGTCGTGGACGCTGATGACAAAGTGCTGGCCTATCGCAACTGGCTCGGTATTTTGAAAGGCACGCTCGTTGAAAGTGTCACCAAAGGTGGCAAGACGTTTGATCGCACCCTCAATCAGGATCGTCATTACACGGCGGCTGCCGGAGTCAAACACGCCAAAGAGGGTGTGGTGACTTTACATGGTCGCTCCTTGCTGTTTCTGCGTAATGTGGGACACTTGATGACCAATCCCGCCATCCTCGATGGCAAGGGCCAGGAAATTTTCGAAGGCATCTTGGATGCTGTCGTGACTGTGACGATTGCGCTGCATGATCTCAAGCGTAATCAAGCGCACAAATATGGCAACTCACGCACCGGCTCGGTCTACATCGTTAAACCAAAAATGCATGGGCCCGCCGAAGTCGCTTTTGCCAACCAACTCTTTGGTCGCGTTGAGGAAATGCTCGGTCTCGCGCCCAACACAGTCAAGCTTGGCATTATGGACGAGGAGCGTCGCACCAGTGTCAATCTAAAAGCCTGTATCAATCAAGCACCCGCGCGCGTGGCCTTTATCAATACGGGATTTTTAGACCGTACCGGCGACGAAATGCATACCGCGATGCATGCTGGTCCGATGATCCGCAAAGGCGATATGAAATCAAGCGCTTGGCTTTCAGCCTATGAACGCAGCAACGTGTTGACAGGCTTAGCTTGCGGTTTACGTGGTCGTGCGCAGATCGGCAAAGGGATGTGGGCGATGCCAGATTTGATGGCAGCCATGCTTGAACAAAAAATCGCGCATCCTAAAGCCGGAGCGAATACCGCTTGGGTCCCCTCCCCGACTGCCGCGACACTGCATGCCCTTCACTACCATCAGGTCAGCGTAGCGGACGTACAGACAGCCCTTGAAAAAGTCGACGCTCCTGCTGAAATTGATCGTCTGCTTGGTGAAATCCTTCAGGTCCCTGTGGCCGTCAAACCAAACTGGACTGCAGCCGAAATTCAACAAGAGTTGGATAACAATGCACAAGGTATTCTGGGTTATGTGGTGCGCTGGATCGATCAAGGAGTGGGATGCTCGAAAGTCCCTGATATTCATAACGTCGGACTCATGGAAGACCGGGCAACTTTGCGCATCTCAAGCCAACACATCGCCAATTGGTTGTTGCATGGCATTGTGACCGAGGCACAAGTGCATGAGACCTTGCAGCGCATGGCCAAAGTCGTCGATGGTCAAAACGCTGCTGATCCGCTCTATCAACCCATGGCACCGAATTTTGAAGATTCATATGCCTATCGCGCCGCGCGTGATTTGGTCCTCAAGGGTCTCGAGCAACCAAGCGGCTACACAGAGCCTCTATTGCATGCATGGCGCCTCAAGGTCAAGGAAAAGCAATGAACGCTCCCGTCCCAATGCTCAATACCGCCCAGGTCCTCTCAACAGTCAGTCAAGCTTGGGACGAGGATCTCGTCGGACAGCTCAGTGACTACATCGAGATTCCCGCCAAGTCTCCCGCCTTTGATGCGAACTGGGCGCAAGCGGGCTATTTGGACAAGGTCGTTGAACGCACCGCCGCTTGGATTGAGGCGCAAAAAGTCGCGGGCCTCTCGCTGGAAATTATCCGTCTACCCGGACGCACACCGGTCCTGTTTTTTGATGTAGCTGCTACCCGCCCGCAAAGTGCAATTAGTCATACAGTCCTAATGTATGGTCACCTAGACAAGCAACCGGAGTTTGATGGCTGGCGCAATGGCCTTGGCCCTTGGACGCCAAAGTACATCGATGGCAAGCTGTATGGACGTGGCGGTGCGGATGACGGCTATGCCGCCTATGCCGCGATCACAGCGATACAGGCACTTAAAGAGCAACAGGTCGCCCACCCGCGCATCGTCGGTTTAATTGAGACCTGCGAAGAAAGCGGTTCTCCAGATTTGCTACCTTACATCGATGTGTTGAAAACGCGTCTGGGTGATGTCGGACTGGTGATCTGTCTGGATAGTGGCGCCGGTAACTATGATCAACTTTGGTTGACGACGAGTTTGCGCGGCATGGCGGCCGGTGTGCTCAAGGTCGAGATTTTGACTGAAGGTATTCACTCCGGCGATGCATCGGGTCTTGTGCCTTCGAGTTTTCGGATCATGCGTCATGTGCTGGATCGTCTCGAAGACAGTGAGACAGGTCGACTGCTGCCCAAGAGCTTTCACTGCGAGATCCCGGCCGAGCGTCTGGCACAAGCACAAGCAACCGCAGGCATCTTGGGCGATGCGATCTACAAACGCTTTCCCTGGGCGCATCACGATTGTGGTGGCTCGAGCCTGGTCGCACTGCCCACCACACTCGACCCCGTCGAAGCCTTGATTCGCCGCACCTGGAAACCGACCCTAAGCGTCACCGGCGCGGAAGGATTTCCGGCACTCAAGGATGCAGGTAATGTGTTGCGTCCCTACACGGCATTTAAATTGAGCTTGCGCTTGCCTCCCCTGATTGACGCGGCTGCAGCCGTGTCAGAGCTTAAAACCTTGTTGGAGGACAATGCCCCCTATCAGGCTAAGGTCACCTTCCACTCTGAAAGTACGTCGAGTGGCTGGAATGCGCCGAGTACGGCTCCCTGGTTTGAGCAAGCGCTCAACGACGCCAGCCTGGCACACTTTAAGGCGCCTGTCGGCTTTATTGGCCAGGGCGGCACGATCCCGTTGATGAAACTGCTCAGCACAGGCTTTCCCAACGCACAAATGATGGTCTGCGGCGTGCTCGGACCGCAGTCCAACGCCCACGGCCCCAATGAGTTCCTGCATGTGCCTTATGCCAAAAAACTGACGGCCGCCGTGGCACAAGTCATTGCACAGATGCCTGAGCAGTAAGCGGCAAGCTTGACAGCCATGCGTGCGGTGAGTACAACTTAGGTTCGTCTCACCACACTACGCGCAACCTCTCATGGCACACTCTGGCTCCCTCATTATTCGCAACGGTACGATCGTCGATGGCACAGGCGCAAAGCCTTTTGTTGGTGACATCAAAATCGTCGATGGTCTGATCAAAGAAGTCGGACTAGTCACTGGCACCGCGGATCAGGAAATCGATGCCAAAGGGATGCTCGTGACGCCAGGGTTTGTGGATATCCACACCCACTATGACGGCCAGGTGACTTGGAGCAACAAGGTTGCCTCCTCTTCGCAGCTTGGTGTGACCACCGTCGTGATGGGAAACTGCGGTGTGGGTTTTGCCCCCTGCAAACCAGAAGATCGCGAGATCACCATGAAGCTCATGGAAGGTGTCGAGGACATTCCCGGTGTGGTGTTGGATGAAGGCCTGCCTTGGAACTGGAATACCTTTCCAGAGTATCTCGATGCGTTAGAAGCGCGCGAGTTTGATATTGATGTGGCCACACAAATTGGTCATGCCCCACTGCGCATCAATGTCATGGGAGATCGGGGTGCTAAACGAGAGCCTTCGAGCGACGCAGATCGCGCTCAAATGACCGCATTGGCTGTCGAAGCAATCAAGGCTGGTGCGTTAGGTTTCACCACCTCAAGAACAATTTTGCATCTGAGTAGTGACGGAAGTCCTACGCCTACGTTGGGCGCGGCCGAGGGTGAGCTCACGGCAATCGCCAAGGGTCTTGGTGACGCGGGTCTTGGTGTGCTGCAACTCGTCACAGACTTTGATGACGTAGACGAAGAATTCGCCATGTTGCGCCGGATTGTTGAGACCTCTGGTCGCCCTCTTTCACTCACGCTGCTGCAACACGAACACTTGCCTGATCGTTGGCGTCGTGTGATGGAGCATATGCATGCAGCGACCGATGCGGGTTTGAAAATGAAAGCGCAGGTCGGCGCACGTCCGGTCGCCCTTATCCTGAGCTTTGCACTTTCCCTCTGTCCGTTTACACAACTCCCAAGTTTTGAAGCCTTGCGTAGCCTGAGCCCCGAAGAGCGTCTGCAAAAACTGCTTGACCCCGAGGTCCGCGCCAAGATTTTGTCCGAAGAGCATAGTGAGGCTATGTACAAGCGCCGTGTGGCGAACTTTGAAAACCTCTATCCACTCGGTGATCCGCCTGACTATGAGCCCAAGCCTGAGGACAGCATCGCGGCACGTGCGAAGCGTGCAGGCGTGGATCCCACAGCATTCGCATATGACTATTTATTAGAAAATGATGGCACAGCAATGCTGTATCGCCCACTCTACAACTACGCCGATCGCGACCACGAAGTGTTACGTGAAATGCTGATGGATCGTGATACCGTGCCCGGCCTCAGTGATGGCGGTGCGCATTATGGTTATATCTGCGATGCGAGCTTTCCAACCTATCTGCTGACGCATTGGGCGCGCGATCGTAGCCGTGGCGAAAAGATTCCACTCGAACTCTTGGTGAAGTGGCAATCGCAGGACACTGCCGCAACCGTTGGACTAAACGACCGTGGCATCTTACGTTCTGGATACAAGGCTGACGTCAATATTATCGATTTTGAAGGGCTCAAGCTGCATGCGCCCAAGATTGTGTACGATCTGCCCGCAGGCGGCAGGCGCTTAGGCCAAGCAGCTGAGGGTTTCCGCGCCACCATCGTGTCAGGCGTAGTGACTTACAGAGATGGTGTACCCACAGGAAAGTTACCTGGCAAGCTTATCCGGGGCGTTCAAAACGCGCCTGTGGCCGCTTAAACAGACGCGTCCTTCAACACACACGCGCCCCAAGCAACCAGTGCCTGAGGCCAGCATTTAGCCTCGATGATCGGATTAAAGTTAGGCTTTGAAGCGCGCGTGAACCTGACCGAACACACCAAAATCAGCGGTCATCGCGTCACCCGCCGCAACAGGCACTGGCACCACACAAGTGCCCGTCATCACCACCTCGCCAGCCTTGAGTTGCTGTCCTAGCGACAACAGCTCATTCGCGAGCCAGGTCAAACCAATGCGCGGATCCCCTAGGACGTTGGCACCGCTTCCGGTCGCAACAATCTCGTTGCCACGCAGGACAGTGACCGCGTGCTGGCTCAAGTCTGTCTCGCGCCATTGATCGGGTGCGCGAGGCCCCAACACCACGTAGCAGGCACACGCAAAATCAGCGATGAGCTGTGCTTCTCCCGCACCGACAAAATCGATATAGCGCGAGTTAGGCACCTCGATCGCGATATGTAAGCCAGCGACACAGTCCATCACCTGTGACAGGGTGAGAGGCTGATCTGCTCGTCCCGCGCCAGCTGCAAGTTCACGCCCCACATCACGTCCCATTAAAAATGCGAACTCTGCTTCGATCACGGACATGTAGTTATGCGCGAGGGGTAATTCGCTGTTGTCCGCCAAACAACGCGAAGCGGACAAGCGTCCGGCTAAGGGGCCGCTTACACCGATATGTTGTTGACCCGCTTGACTGGTGGCAGCGATTTTCCAGCCGAGGGCAGGTTCGCCAGTCGCCGCGAACAGCGCGCGTTGAATCTGATAGCCCTCTGTGCGACTCGTTGGACGACACGGCGAGGCCAAACCATCGAGGCGTGCGTGTGTTTGCCAGGCAGGGAGCAGTTGAGCCACAGCCTGAATCGTTTGCTCTTCATTCATGGAATTTAACCGCCCTCGATCCGAGGTATGAAAAACACTTCGGCATCCGCAGGAATAATCTGCGTGTAAACCACTTCGTGAATAACACCATTGACGGCCAGTGAGGTTTCCTCTTCGAGGTGCTCACCCAACCCTGGATAGAGACGGTCCATGGCGCTAATCACCCCACGAACCGTTCGTGCTGTAATTTCAAACTCACGTATACCATCCGTATAGCGCCGACTAAAACCGCCGGTCAACATGACCCGGACGGTTTGAGGGGCAACGGCTTGCGTATCGATTTGCACGTGAGCCTAGGCGCGAGCCTCGGGCTTAGACTGCATCAATCGCTGCGAGCACTTTGTGAGGTGCCATAGGCAACTCAGTCAGACGCTTGCCTGTTGCGCGTTGAATCGCATTCGCGATCGCAGCCATGGGAGGTACGATGTTTGCCTCGCCCACACCTTTCACACCGTAAGGGTGATTCGGATTAGGCACCTCAACTAAAATCGCCTCAATCATCGGCAGATCCGAAGCAACAGGAATACGATAATCAAGGAAACCAGCGTTTGCTAGGCGACCCTGCTTGTCATAGATGTATTCCTCATTCAGTGCCCAACCAATCCCCTGCACGACGCCACCGTGAATTTGGCCTTCGCAGTACTTGGGATGAATGGCGCGACCGACATCCTGAGCAGCAACAAAACGCAAGATTTTGACTGCGCCTGTTTCCGGGTCAACCTCGACGTCGCAAAACTGTGTCGAAAAGCCTGGCGCCTGACCACCAGCGTTGACAGCCGCTTCGGTCACGATCGGTCCACCCGTCACAGCACGCTTGGCTGCGATGGCTTTGAGAGACAAGGGCTCAAACTCACCCACACTCTTGTCAGCGGGTTTAGCAAAACCGTCTTCCCAGACTACACCCTTGACATCGACGTCCCACATGATGGAGGCACGCAAGCGCAACTGCTCGATAATTTTGTTGCAGGCCTCGACCACTGCAAGACCTGTCGCAAACGTCACACGCGAACCACCTGTGACGTGGTTATAACCAATCGAGGCTGTATCAGCGACCGTTGAGCGCACAGTCGCATACGGCACACCAAGCGTCTCGGCAGCCATCAAAGCCATTGAAGCACGCGAGCCACCCACGTCCATGCTGCCCGTCGCTAACACGACAGTGCCGTCTTCGTTGATGTGGATCGACGCGGTCGATTCGCCACCACCGTTGAACCAGAAACCAGAGGCCACACCTCGACCCTGATTTTTACCCAAAGGTTTGTTGTACTCAGGATGGTCGAGCAATGCTTGAATCGTCTCGGCATAGCCATCGTGAGAATGCTTGGGTCCATAGACAGTGGGTGAGCCGGCTTTGACTGCGTTTTTCAAACGCATCTTCAAGGGATCCATACCGATTTTTTGAGCCAAAATATCGAGCACGCTTTCCACGCCAAAAGCAGAAATAGGTGAGCCTGGCGCACGATACGCTGCAGATTTTGGACGATTGCTCACTACATCAAAACCCACTGTGCGAACGTTGGGAATGATGTAGGGCGCAAACGCACACATTGCGGCATTCATCACGGGAGAGCCGGGAAAGGCACCCGCCTGAAGCTTGAATACGCCATCGGCAGCAACGATCGTACCGTCTTTTTTAACGCCGATCTTGACCGTCATTGAGCCGCCGGAAGTCGGACCTGTCGCCTTGAAGACGTCTTCGCGGCTCATCATAATTTTGACAGGATGGCCTGTTTTACGTGACAGCGCCACGGCGATCGGTTCGACATAAACAACAGTTTTTCCACCGAAGCCACCACCAATCTCGGCAGGGTGCACGACCAAGTTGCCGATCTCCATGCCTAGAAGCTTGGCGGTATAAGCACGCACGACAAAGTGACCTTGGCTGGCTGACCACAACTCGCACTGACCGTCAGCACCGTAGCGCGCCAAGCAAGAATGCGGCTCGATATAGCCTTGATGCACGGCGGCCGTCTTGAAACTCATCTCAACGATTTCATCGGCAGCGGCGAAGCCCGCATCCAAATCACCCACTTTAAACTCAAGACGCTTGGTGACGTTTGAAGGCTTGGTCGGTGCAGGCTCGACGCCGCGCGTGATCATATCTTCGAACAGCACAGGTGCATCAGGATGCATGGCCTCATCCACGTCGATGACGTGAGGCAAGACTTCATAGTCAACCTCGATCAGAGCGATCGCTTCTGCGGCAATCGCTGCAGTCGTGGCCGCAACAGCCGCAATCGCGTGCCCTTCGTACAAGGCTTTTTCGCGCGCAAGAATGTTACGCGTCATGTGCCAATAATTCACCGCGACGCGCTCGGGGCCAATGTAGTCAAAAGGCTGTGCGGGTAAATCAGCTGAAGTCAAGACAGCCTTGACGCCCGGTAAGGCCTCAGCTTTGGAGGTATTAATCGAACGGATACGGGCATGGGCATGTGGAGAGCGCAAAATCTTGGCCCACAACATACCTGGCAACGAGTAGTCAGCGCCATACTGCGCCATGCCGGTCACTTTTGGCACACCGTCGGGACGGATGGGACTGGTACCAATTGATTTAAACGTTTGCTCAGTGTTTTTAGTGTTGGTCAACATGATCAGGCTCCCCGCAATTCGCGAGCGGCATCCAGCACCGCTTCGATGATTTTGTTGTAGCCCGTGCAGCGGCACAGATTGCCTGCGAGCCAAAAGCGCACTTCTTTTTCGGTCGGGTCAGGATTACGTTCTAACAAGGAACGCGCAGCTATCAAAATGCCTGGCGTACAGATCCCGCATTGCAATGCCGCGTGTTCAAGAAATTTTTGTTGCAATACATGTAGATGTTCACCGTTGGCCATCCCTTCGATCGTTTGAATGGACTTGCCTTCGGCTTCTACGCCAAGCACCAAACATGAACAAACGAGTCGATCATCCAGAGTCACGCTGCAAGAGCCACAGTCGCCTGTGCCGCAGCCCTCTTTGGAGCCGGTCATATTCAAGTTGTTACGCAGAACATCCAGTAAGGATTGGTCTGCTGTACATAAAAATTCTACTGGATCACCGTTAATCACGGTGGTGACGTGTTGCTTTGACATGAGTTAAATCCCCTTCGCTCTGCTAAGTGCGATCTCGGCCGCACGGCGAGCCAAAACGCCTGCTAATTTGGTTCGAAACACCTTGGTGCCACGCTTGTCGTCAATGGGTCGAGCAGCAGCGCTTGCGGCAGCGGCCAATTGAGCGAGCGCTGCTTCATCGACCTTTGTGCCGATCAAGGCGGCGGCGGCCTCTGGCACCAACAAGGCACGCTCAGCCACAGCACCTAAGCTCACCCTTGCATGCGTACAGGTACCGTTCGCATCCAGTGTTAAGCACAGTCCAACACCCACAACGGCAATATCCATTTCTGAGCGGGGAGTGAAGCGCAGGTAGGCATCACCCGATAGCGGTGCGCGCTTTGGCAGGAAAAATGAAACAATCAGCTCGCCCTTGGCAAGCGTTGTTTTACCAGGCCCAGCAGGAATGTCCTCAACGGGCACCTCGCGGCGGCCGTTAGGCCCCACTACGCGGGCAATCGCACCTGCGGCAATCATTGCGGGAACCGTATCCGCAGCAGGCGAGGCGGTGCACAAGTTACCCGCGACGGTCGCTCGTCCGCGAACCTGAACTGAACCAACCAAATTAGCACTGTCAATCACACCTGGCCATGTCTGAGCGAAAGCCTCGTGCTCAAGAAGTTGCATGCATGAGACCGCCGCGCCAAAACGGTAACCACCGTCTTCAACGGCGATCGTATTCATTTCGGCAATCCCTTTAACGTCAAGCACCAACTCTGGTTTCACATTGCCATTACGCATGTGAATCATCAGGTCAGTCCCACCAGATAAAACTTTAGCCACACCTTGAGTGCCGGCCAACAACACAGCGGCAGCCTCAGCTGTTTTAGGCCGTTCAAAACGCATTTCACTCATCTCGCTTCCCCGGTCATTTGTCTGCACCTTTTTTGATTCATTTGGTAGGCTTATTCTATTCTATTCATAACACTTTGGGGCAGATCGCTTGCCCTGAAAACATACTAAGCGCAGAGAATTTCAAAATTTTTTGTTGCAGTGCAATATAAAAACTTGTTCGTGTTTGCATTGTTATCACGCACAGCAATTTAAGGAAATATAAATATCCGGATTTGATTAATTGAAGTAGGTGGGAATTTCCTTCTTTAGGGCTGTTGAAGTTTCATTCAAGCATAATATCCTCCAATATTTCTCACACTCCCTTCAGTTCACAACTAACGTCTGTCTCACTCAATGATGCTCATTTCCAGCGCGCCCATCCCTTGGTCCAGCAGTTTAGAAACACTCTCCCAACGTTTTGGTGACGAAATCGCAGTGGTCGATGGGCAAGCAAACACCTTGACCTATGCCGAACTCAATCTTCGTGCACACGCACTTGCACACGAATTAATCGCACGCGGTCTTGTTGCAGGCGAACCAGTTGGAACGCTGATGCCCAACTGCGTTGATGCCGTGTGGGTGTCTTATGGTGTGCGCTTAGCGGGCGCCTGCGAAACACCCCTGAGCTGGGGATATACAGAGGACGAAATCGATTGGTGCAAGCAACTCGCACAATTCAAGTGTATCGTGACAGTGAGCAGTCGAAGCGACCAAGCTCAAACACTCGGACTTGCATTAATAGATGCACAATGTGTGAGCCTCGCGGCAACGTCAAACTTAACAAATACTTCATCCGAAACGTTGTCCGCAATCTCTGCTGAAACACCAGGTAGGATTTTGTTTACCTCTGGTACCACTGGCAAACCAAAGGGGGTGCTTTACACGCATGGTGCACGCTGGCAAGGAGAACAGTTGCTCAAAGCTTCCTTGCCTTTCGTGCCCGCCCGAGGCGCACGCATTTTACTCATGACACCTTTTGTACATGGATCTTCACTACTCACTTATGCCTGGCTCGATTACGGCGGTACGATCGTCTTGCATGATGGCGTCAATATCGACCGTATTGCACCATTACTCGAAAATAAAGCCCTCGAGGCAATTTTTGCCCCTCCAACTGTATTGGCGAAAATCACGGGTGCCTTAGCACCTAAACAATTTCCAGCAGTTCAATGCATATTCACGGGCACCCAACCACTCACACCCCCACTGTATCAGCGCGCGCTTGCAATGTTTGGCCCAAAGGTTCGCATCACCTTTGGGAAATCAGAGTGCGTGAACCCCATCACGATTCTTGACCGCTCGGACACACACGACTACTTCAGCCAAGCCGAAGTCCCTGCAGGCGCTTGTGTAGGATGGCCTGCAACCGGTGTCGAAATAAAAATCGAAACGCCAACGTCCGAGGATGAAGCGCATGGCGAAGTATGGCTGCGCTCTCCACACATGTCATCGGGACTGATTGACGCAAATGGTTTCAGACCCCATACACCTGAGGGTTGGCATAACACTGGAGACCTGGGTTACCTAGATAATGCCGGACGCCTCATTTTGACAGGGCGCGTCGCCGACGTCATCAAAACTGGCGGCTATCGCGTCAATCCAGACGAAATTGAGGCCGACCTCGCATCGAATGCACTATGTGGACAGATTTGTGTCACCTCCCTCACCTCAGACTACTGGGGGGAGATCATCATTGCAGTCGGCGAAGGCACACAAGCAGGCTGGCAGGAGATATGCGAACAACTCGTGACAGGTATGTCTAAACACAAACGCCCTCGCCTGTATGTTGCCGTCGCGGCACTCCCGCGTAATCCACAAGGCAAAATCAGTCGCCGCCAAGTCAGCCGAATGGTGTTAGAGACGCATACGCTTGCGGACGGTCCCTATCCGTCGTTAACGGCTGTAAGCCAATAAGTTAAGACCAGGCGGGTTCGGCCCAAGTGGCATCTTGATCGATCGGAAACACTGGCCTGGGCAAGCGTTTGAAGTCCACATTTTTAAGATTCGGCGTCGTCAATCCCGGACTGTCGACGTCGAAGATCTGCGACTCAGGGAAAAACTCGTCAAAGCCGGCTCTGTAATGACCGCGACTCTTGACGATGAGTATCCCGACTGTTGCGATGTCAATCCCGTGCATTTCAAGCATGGCTGGATCACAGAGCTGTCGCCGCAAACTTCCAACCACCACACGCATACCTGTGTCGACCAACTCAATCAGCGCAGAAGGTCCCAGCGAAAACTTCTTTCCACGCAAAATGCCGCGGCGACCCAAGCCCTCACCGTCGGTGAGCTTGAGCACCCGCGCACGTCCGGTGAACCGCTTAGAAAACTGACTCTCTGTTGCATTAAATACGGCGTCGAATTCAGCACTCTCGCCCGCCTTGTGAGCCTGCTGTGCAAGTTCGGAGTCAATAAAAACACCTAACAAAACACCAGGGATTCTGGCTGAATTGAACGCGACTAATAACCAAGAGGTATTGCCACGACCGCCACCGCCGGGGTTATCAGCAACATCCGCAAACAAAAGCGGTACGGTGGTTCGTTGAGCTTTTTCTATCGCTTCGGGAATCTCCAACATATCCGGCACATAACGTGAACGGTCTGCCCAGGCAGCACGCGCGAGCTTGAGAGCGCAGCGCTGAGCCGCGGCTAAATCACCACGCGAAGTCACAGAAATTGTGATGCCACATTTTGGTAAATCAGAAAAAACAAAACCAGCCGAAACAGATACGTTGGCAATTGACCCTTCTGAGGGCGACTGCATCATCGCAGTCCCCATTTTGACTAGATCCGCATAAGGACCACGCGCAGTCAGCAAGGTCACAGACGGCGGTGTGATTGGCATACGAATAAACGCCTTTTGTGTTTTCATCCCACCCAGCATTTCCACCAGCAGATCCGCAGCTTCTGCCGCCCGCTCACGCTGATCGACGTGCGGATTCGTTCGATAACTGATGAGCGCATCTAAAGCATCGACGGTACGCTCAGACACATTGCAGTGCAAATCATGTGTGGCGATCACAGGAACGCTTGGTCCGACGATGCTTCGGATCAAAGCCATCATGTCCCCTTCGGTGTCATCGAGGTGCTCGGCACTTGAGGCACCATGATTAGCGACATAGACTGCATCCAAAGGCATCGCAGCCCGAAGACTTTTTTCAAGTTTTTCCATGAACTCAGTCCATACTGCTTGAACGACAGGTCCCCCAGGAGGCGCACCAATGACTATCGTTGGCGCGGCGACCCAAGGTCCCTTTTCATCCATCCGAGCATAGAATCCCGTTACCTCGGCTGGCAGATTACTCGTTTGGCGAGCAAGTTCAGTGATGATCTCACCCTCATGCCAACAAGATTTTTCAAAGTCCTCCCTAGTGGAGACTGGAGAAAAACTATTCGCCTCAAGAGCAAAGCCTGCAACCGCAATTTTTGGATTCTTTTTCATGTTCAGCACGACTCCTTTTTTAGGTTTTACGCAAGGTGTAGAACAAAGGCATTTGAGGCTGGAAATCCACCCATTCTTTGCGAATCGCAGAGACTTGATAGGTGGCCCCCAATGGAATATAGGGAACATCCTCAAATACCTGTATTTGCAAGTCACGACAGATTCGCTTTTGCTCCTCCAGACTCTTTGCATTGAACCAGTCCAAGCGCAACTGTTCGATACGCTCGCTCGTTGGCCAACCGAACCAAGCTTTCTTTCCTGTACCTCGAATCGCCAAGTGCCCTGCAGGATCCAGATTATTGGGGCCTGTTGTCGCAGTAAAGGCGACGTTCCAACCGCCAGCAGATGGTAGTTCTTGACTGTTACGTCTCTGCATGAACGTACCCCAGTTCATCGCTTGCACATCGGTTTTAATACCCAGCTGTTTGAACAGGTCCGCTGTGACGAGAGCTGCTGTGTGGAATGCGGGATAATCGACGGGATCGAAAATGACGACGGTCTCGCCTTTGTAACCCGCCTCTTTAATCATGGCGCGCGCTTTATTCATATCGCGTTTACCTAAAAGTTTTTCCATCCCCCCATCACTGCTCATCGGTGAACCCGGCACAAAGACGCCGCACTTATCGTTCCAGAACTCGGGGAAATCCGGACCATTCATTGCCATCATGTATTCGGTCTGATTCACAACTGACAAAATAGCTTGTCGCATCAGTTTGTTATTGAACGGCGCGTGCAAATGGTTGAAGCGCATCAACGAGATGGATGGTAAGGTCCTCTTGATCAGCGTAATGTTTTTGTCTTTCTTCAAGACCGGCAGGAAATCCGCATCGATGTGCTCAACACCATCGACCTCATTGTTCTGTAACGCAGCCACCGAGGTGGCGCGATCTGGAATGATCTGCCATTTGACTTGCTCGATATGGGCGATCTTAGGGCCAGAAGTGAACTCGGGCTTGAGTTTATTGCTACTCGGCACGTAGTCATTAAATCGCTGATAGACCGCCTGCGAGCCCGAGACCCATTGATCATGCACAAACTTAAATGGACCTGAACCATTCATGACTTTGACTTGAACATTATCGGGCGTGAGAGCAAGTTTCTCAGGCATGATGCAAGCCATGCTGCCTGTCGGCCGCGCGATCGCATGCAAAATAAGTGGGAATGGTTTTTTAAGCTTGAACTGCAAGGCTTTGTCATCGAGCGCAGTCAATGAATCGGTGGCCTCGAAAAGAGAGCGACCCATCAGATCTTTTTTTGACCATCGCTTCAAACTGGCGACGGCATCCTGCGCGCGGACGGGCGAACCATCATGAAACTTAAGACCATCGCGCAATTTGATAGTCCAAATCAACCCAGTGCTGTCGACTTCGTGTCCAGAAGCCATCTGTGGATGAGGCTGGTACTGATTATCTAATCCATAAAGCGTATCGAAGATCAGTTGAGAGTGAATATTGGTAATGAATGCCGTGCTGAACATCGGGTCCAAAATTGTCAGATCCGCATGAGGAACCCAGCGAAACAATTTGGCAGGCGCAGCAGCATGTACTTTGAATGCGGCAGGCAAACTTAAGGCTGCTGCAGTAGCTGAAGACGTCACTAAGAATTTTCTACGATCCATCTTTACTCTCCCAAGAACTGAACTTCAATACATGCCGCCCACCTTATGCGTCGCGACAAAATGGCCCTCTCCCACCTGAACAAGAGGTGCAACGAGGGGTTCATCACCCACGCCCCTCGCGGGACTGGGTATTTCAGAAACTTCAAGTTTCACGGTACGTCTCGCCAAAGGATCTGCAATAGGCACCGCAGCCATCAGTTTTTTTGTATAAGGATGCTGAGGATTCTCAAAGATCGCACTTCGCGGACCAATCTCGACAATTTGCCCGAGATACATGACCGCCACACGGTGACTGACGCGCTCAACGACAGCCATATCATGGGAAATAAACAAATACGAAACACCGAGATCATCTTGTAAATCGATTAAAAGATTGACGATCTGAGCGCGAATCGAAACATCCAAAGCTGATACGGCCTCATCCGCGATAAGAACTTTTGGATTGACAGATAAAGCGCGAGCGATACAGATACGCTGGCGCTGTCCACCTGAAAACTCATGCGGCCAACGATTGGTCGTCGAAGGGTCCAACCCAACTCGCTCCATAAGTTCGCCCACGCGCTTGTTAACTTGATCACCACTCGCTAGGCCTTGAATAACCATTGGCTCGCCAATGCACTCGCCAATTCGCATCCTCGGATTCAACGATGCAAAGGGATCTTGAAAAACAAACTGCATATTGCGACGCAAGCTACGCAGAGAACGTGCATTAGCGAGGTCAACTGTTAATCCACCGAACGTCACTTGACCAGCGGTGACCTTGGTCAGACCCATCAGTGAGCGTCCAGTTGTCGTCTTGCCACAACCAGACTCTCCGACTAGTGAGAGTGTTTCGCCTTCGTGCAAATCAAACGATACGCGCTCGACAGCATGCACTCTGCGCTGAACTCTTGAAAAAATTCCACCACGAATGTCAAACCGCGTCACCAAATCCCGCACGCCCAAGATGACGGGGCTATCGTGCGTTCCATCGGCTTGACGTGCACCATGTTTCACGGTGCGCTGAGCGTCCGTCCTCGCCTGATCCTGACTCTCTTGTAAAGGCAAGTCAAAGCGAGTGGGCTCACGGATGCCGCGCATAGAGCCCAACTTGGGGACAGCGGCCAATAGAGTCTTGGTATATAAATGCCTTGGCTCGGCGAACAAACTGAACACATCATTTTCTTCAACGACCTCGCCGCGACGCATGACCATCACCCGATCAGCGATTTCAGCTACGACTCCCATATCGTGCGTGATAAAAATCACGCCCATATCCATTTCTTTTTGAAGAGCGGCGATCAGCTGCAAAATTTGCGCTTGAATCGTGACATCAAGCGCCGTAGTAGGTTCGTCGGCAATCAACACCGATGGCTTGCAAGACAACGCCATCGCAATCATCACACGCTGTCGCATCCCGCCAGAGAGCTCATGCGGGTAGCGCGCGAGCATCGCGGCTGCATCGGGGATTCGGACTTGATCGAGTATGCGAATCGCTGCGGCGGTCGCCTGAGTCATATCGCAAGGCTGATGAAGCACAATTGCTTCGGTAATCTGCGATCCAACCGTAAAGACGGGGTTGAGCGATGTCATAGGCTCTTGGAAGATCATGCTGAGATCCGCACCTCGCATGCTTCTCATGACCTCCTCAGGCGCTCGCCTTAAATCAACCGTTTGCCCTTGGGCCCTGTGAAACTGCATCTCGCCATGCGTAATCGTGCCACCGCCAAACTCGATTAGTCTCATCAAAGCCAGTGAGGTGACAGACTTTCCAGAACCTGACTCACCCACAATCGCAAGCGTCTCACCGCGATTGACGTGCAAACTCAAGGATTTAACAGCTTGAACTTGATTGGGGCCGGTACCAAAAACAACCGAAAGATCTTTGACGTCCAGCACACGTCGGGGATCGCTTGCAGCGTGTGAATGAGTATCTGTCATATCAAAGTCTCTTGGCCATGCGCGGGTCAATGGCATCACGTAAACCATCGCCAAGCATATTGATTGCCAGAATAGTGACCGACAAAAACAATGCAGGGAAAGCAATCATATGTGGCTTGATTTGCCACAAAGCACGCCCCTCAGCCATGATGTTGCCCCAAGATGGAATCGATGGCGGAATACCCGCACCGATAAAAGAAAGACTGGCCTCAGCCAAAATCGCTAAGCCACAAATATAAGTCGTCTGCACCGTCAGTGCTGCGATCGTATTGGGAAAAATATGTTTGAATACCACGCGAATTGGCGACGCACCGGCCGCGATCGCAGCCTCGACATAAGGTTGCTCGCGCAACGATAACGCCAAGCCTCGGACCAGTCGTACCACGCGTGGGACTTCGGCGATCGTAATAGCGATAATGACATTTTCCAGCGACGCGCGGGTCAGTGCGATCAAGGCGATGGCCAGCAAGATGGTCGGGATCGACATCAGTCCGTCCATAATACGCATCACGATCGCATCAATCCACTTCACGAATCCTGAGGTCAGGCCGATGACGGTTCCAATCACTGCTGATAAGATCGCGACAGTGAATCCTACAACTAGTGAAACGCGCGCGCCATACACTACGCGCGCGAATACATCGCGCCCGAGTAGGTCTGTGCCGAACCAAAATTTCTCGCTTGGTACCCGAGCCCGATGAATCGGTGAAAGTGCCATGGGATCTTTTGCAGCGATCCACGGTGCAAAGAGCGCCACGAGAATGAGCAACAACAACAGCGTACCGCCCACCAAAATAGTCGGATGACGTCGGAGAAATTTAAAGGCTTGCGACATCAGTATTTAATCCTCGGATCAAAGACGCGATATAACAAGTCGATGATGAGATTGACCAGTACATACAGGAAACTGAAGAGCAGGATGACCCCTTGAATAATAGGGTAATCACGCCTGAGAATGGCATCTACCGTCAGGCGACCCAAACCTGGAATGGAAAATACTGTTTCCGTCACAACTGCGCCGCTAATGAGCAAGGCCACACCGCTACCAATCACAGTGATCACTGGAATCGCTGCGTTCTTGAGCGCATGGCGAAACAGAATATCCTGATTGCCCACCCCTTTCGAGCGCGCAGTTCTGATGTAGTCCTGAGAGAGTGTTTCCAGCAGTGTTGCGCGCGTGATGCGGGTAATGAGCGCCACATACACACTACTAAGCGCGAGTGTAGGCAGAATCAAGGTCTTGATAGAGCCCCATACTCCTTGCGAAAAAGGGATATATCCCTGAACCGGTAGCCACCGCATTTCAATACCAAATCCCCATGCCAACATATAACCCACCACAAAGGTCGGTAAAGAAAAGCTCAGCACAGCAACCATCATGACGCTACGATCATAGGTGCTGTTATGACGCCATGCCGCTAAGGCGCCAAGTGGAATGGCGATGAGCACGGAGACTATTAATGTCATCACCATCAGGGTAAAAGTGGGGGGCATGCGTTGCACAATCATTTGAGAAACTGGCACACCCGTAAAAAGAGATGTTCCCAAATCACCTTGAAGTACATTGAGCAACCACAGGGTAAAACGATGATAAAAAGGCTGGTCTAATCCGAGTGTCTGACGGATGCGATCGATGTCCTCGAGGGATGCTTCCTCACCCGCAAGGAACACGGCCGGGTCACCTGGCGCCAAATCAAGCAAGCCATACACAAAGAGTGCGACGACAAGCATGACAGGTAAGGTCAAAAGCAAACGGCGGATAGTGTAAGCAAACATCTAAATCACACGCCTTGAAAAACCTTGATGTGATCCGATGCTATCGATTGAAACACTCTGCGTCAACTGATTATTTTTGTCTTGGCAAGCCGCTCATGCCGGCGTACATTGCTTAATTAATCACGTCCACTTATTGAAATTATAAAAAACACCAGGAGTCATGCATGGATTTAAGTCGTTTTGCCCGCCGTCAATACACAGTTGGGCCTTCACCCATCGAATTCTTACCGAATTTCACCAAAACCTTGGGCGGTCCAAAAGTCTGGATTAAGCGTGATGACATGTTGGGTTTGGCGCCAGGCGGCAACAAAACTCGAAAACTCGAATTTTTAATGGGTGACGCGTTCGCTCAAGGCGCAGACACCTTAATTACATGTGGTGCGCCTCAATCCAATCACTGCCGTATTACTTTGGCCGCAGCGGTTAAAGAGGGCTTGAAGTGTCGCTTTGTGATTGAAGAGCGTGTGCCTGGCAGCTACGACACGCAAGCGAGCGGTAACAACTTTATGTTTCATCTATTAGGCGTCGAGAGCATCACCGTGGTCCCAGGTGGCTCCAATATGGCTCAAGCCATGGAAGCTGCTGCGCAAGAAGCCCGTGCGCAAGGCCGCAAGCCATACATCATTCCCGGAGGCGGCTCCAATGCAATCGGTGGTTTAGGTTATGTTGCATGCGCACAAGAGATACAGCAACAACTCTTTGAAATGGGACAGCCGATGGATCACCTCGTTGTCGGTTCCGGCAGTTCGGGTACACATGGCGGGCTAGTGGCGGGATTCTTAGGCAACAACATTCAGATCCCTCTAGTAGGTATAGGTGTCAGCCGTGACCCTCAAGACCAAAATCCTCTCGTCCATAAGGAAGCACAAGCCATCATGGATTTACTGGGAACAGGCATTCAAGTTCCCGCCGAAGCAGTTGTATCTTATGGCGACTGGTGGCGTCCCAAATACTCTATTCCCAATCCAGCGATGGTCGAAGCGGTACAAATGCTCGCGCGGACCGAAGCCATCCTGCTCGACCCTGTCTACACAGGAAAAATTATGGCAGGACTGATTGGCCTCAGCCGTAAAGGTTTCTTTAAGCCGACCGACAATGTGCTGTTCTTGCATACGGGCGGCGCGACCTCTCTGCATGCTTATGAGTCTGTGATTCTCGGCGATCCTGCTGACGCAACCTAAGGCGTCAGCCATTAAAACAACACACGTCTGCGACAAAGATTGCGCCGATGATCGACGAGGAGTATCGTCATCGGCACAATTACAAAGATTCTTACATACTTACTGATGCCCCCATGAACAAGGCAGTCACCGCGCGCGCAGAACAACCTCTTCCCAAATCCGGTGGCTTAAGTGCGCAGGCAGCGACAATGCCGATTTTGTTGTCCTTGAGCTTTTGTCATTTGCTCAACGACCTGATTCAATCTCTCATCCCCGCGCTTTACCCACTCCTTAAAACTGAGTTCAATCTCGATTTTGCACAAATCGGATTAATCACGCTGGCATTTCAGCTCACGGCCTCGTTGCTTCAGCCAACCGTAGGGTTTTATACAGATAAACGCCCCCAACCCTACTCCCTCGCAATCGGCATGTGCTCCACCCTGGTTGGTTTGTTACTGCTGTCGGTGGCAAATAGCTATACCGTCGTGCTGATAGCTGCCGCGTTAGTCGGTACGGGTTCTGCCATTTTTCATCCCGAAGCATCCCGAGTTGCACGTATGGCTTCGGGTGGACGCTACGGTACCGCACAAGCATTATTTCAAGTCGGCGGCAACGCAGGGCAAGCCATCGGCCCGTTACTCGCGGCTTTTATCATATTGCCATACGGTCAAGGTGCGATCGCCTGGGTATCAATGGCAGCCTTGGTTGCGATGGCATTTTTAACTCGTGTCGGCATATGGTACGGAGCGAATCTTCGCCCCAAAAAAGTAACGCTCCATGCCAGTGTTCAGTCTCTAGATTCAGGGCTGCCACGTGGTCGGGTACTTTTTCTGATCACCGTCCTGATGGTGCTGTTGTTTTCTAAAAACGTTTACACCTCAAGTCTCACTTCCTTTTTTACTTTTTATTTGATCGAGCGCTTTGATCTACCTGTGCAGGCTGCGCAGGTGCAGCTGTTCATTTTCATGGCGTCCATCGCGGTCGGCACGCTGGTAGGCGGTGCGCTCACAGATCGTATTGGACGCCGACCCATGATCTGGATCTCTATCTTGGGTGTGCTGCCTTTTACGATGGCCATGCCCTATGCTGATCTGTTTTGGACGGGTGTGCTAACCATCATCATTGGCTTGCTGACTGCCTCCGCCTTTCCCGCTGTGCTTGTGTATGCACACGAAGTCATGCCAGGACGTGTCGGCTTTGTGTCTGGCATGTTTTTTGGTTTTGCTTTTGGGCTCGGCGGACTCGGTGCCGCCCTCATGGGTGGATTAGCGGACGTATACGGCATCGCAACCGTTTACAAAATTTGCTCATTTTTGCCGATCCTAGGGATCGTAGCTTGGTTCTTGCCAAATATGACCGAAGAGAAAGCGCGCTATCGTGCTTTAACACCTTGAGTAACGCGTTCACACAAGAGTCAGAAAAGATGCCTGTCAGAAGTGATGGCGTATACCGAAACCTAGTACAAAACTTTCAGCTGAACTTACCATCGCATAGTTTTGAGCATAAGAGACAAAGGTATGAATATTAGTGCGTGGAGAAAGTTGCTGAGTCAATGCCGCACTGTATATTTGCTGCGCCTGAAAGAGTGGATCTCCAGCCAAGAGCCCCTGCGGTTGCAGCATTTGCCACGATGCTAAAACGGTCGTTTGTGATGAAAGAGGAACCGTCAAGCCCACCATATATGAGCTTGATTGTGCCCCTGGTAAAAACAAAACAGCACCCGCGGTACCTGATGGCGTGACCAGCCCAGAAGGTCCTGCCGCACCCGTGCCTGAACTTTGTCCATTGGTATAACCATTCATGGAACGCCCGAGCGCCAGGGAAAGCTTGAGCACGTTGAAATCATATGCACCTCCAATTAACCAGGAGGAAGGACCGACATTACCCTCTTGTTTTGATGCCTCGCCATAAAAAATGTCATACGCCAAGGCCAGATCCAAAGGACCTCGCTTGTATTGAGCGCCAAGCGTGAGTGCGCGCATATTTTGATTTGGATTAAAGTTATAGCCTTCAGCGCTTTCGGGACAAGACTGTGTCACAAGACAGTACTGACTCCCTGCGTATATACCTGTCAACCCTGTCGCGAAAGAGTAACCTGCACCCACTGTTAACCCTGTCAAAGGTGTTGCTTGTAACAGCAACATATTGCTTAGACGGGTTGTATTGGCCGAGCCAAACGAAGTGCCGATATTGGCCTGACCGAAACCCTCGGCAAAAGGGTCGATCGTCAGGAAATAGTTAGAAGCAAGATTGATCTGTCGTCCGATATCCAAACGACCGACATCACGCAGCGAAATACCCATCGTCGACTGACGGCCAAATAAGCGCCCACCTTGGGATGACGTCCCTTGAGCGGGATTGAACCCACTTTCAAGTACAAAATCTACCGCAATACCTGCAGCAAGCGTCTCACGGCCACGCAGCCCCCATCGAGAACCGGACTGCACGCCATTGCTCATTCCAAAAAAACTCTGATTCAACGCGTTAGTCGCCAACGGTCCGGGCAAAGCGTTTTGACTTGCGCGATCGTATTGAATCCCGAGATCAATAATTCCATACAGCGTTACGCCATTTTGCTGCGCTGCAGCGTCGGCTCCGCTATAAAAAAAGACACACCCTACAAGAAAGTAGAAAAAAGAGATTGCGCGCGTTTTTTTACGAACCACAACGATTCCTTGAGGAGATATTGCAGGTGCCGATGAAGGGTAGTAATCTAAGTCGAAATATTTCGAATCCCTTCAATTTTAAAAGGTTTCTCATGTCCGTGCACAATCTCAAAACAAAGCCACAGGTCGATACGCTTCAACAGGCAAAAATCCATCTTGCTGCGGCTAACCGACTCGCAGTGCTAGATGATTTGCACGAAGGCATTGATAACCACTTTACGATGGCAGTCCCTGGTGCCAAAGATCGCTATCTGATTTTGCCATTCGGTATGCACTGGTCTGAGGCACGCGCAAGCGATATGCTGGTCTTTAATGAGAAAGGTGAAACCCTCGAAGGCGAAGGGATCGTCGAACTGTCCGCGCAGTGCATTCATGCTCCTGTGCACCGTATCACGGGGGCCAATGTCGTGTTGCATACCCATCAAAACTGGGCCGTGACGCTCAACATGCTGCAAGATAATCGCCTACTGCCTGCAAGCCAGACTGCTGCCTTTTTTCATGGTTTGATTGCGTATGACGATACCTATACAGGCACAGCTGATTTTCTCTCTGAAGGCGAACGACTCGCCGCGGCGATTGGCGACAAAAAAATCTTGTTTATGAAAAACCACGGCATCTTGGTTGTGGGAGACACTGTGGCGCAAGCCTACAAGCGTCTGTACAAACTCGAACGCGTCTGTCGCGCACAAGTATTGGCGATGAGCACAGGTCGGCCCATTCAGATTTTGTCAGACGAGGTGGTCGCTGCGGTTCAAAAGCCACCCGTCAATGACCGTCACACGCGTGCAGGTCGCGACAACATGTACTTTGAAGCGATGATGCGCGTGCTGGA
>CAWUWN010000016.1:0-2739 GCA_963926265.1 uncultured Burkholderiaceae bacterium | reverse complement strand
CGATTGGCTGAGGTGCCATTTTTCGCAGGCGACATATCTATTGCAGACTTCGCGATCTTGGGGTGGGTATGGAGACATCCTCGTCACCAAGTGGATTTGGCCGACTTTCCAAACGTCAAGCGTTGGTATGAGTCAATGATGACGCGCCCTGCTGTGCAGCGCGGTTTTTCTGTAGCATTGAAATAACTTTTGCGAAAAAAATCGGGTAATCCCTGTTTGAGTTGAGCGCATGGATGGCTATTATTGTTTAACAAGGAAGGTGAATCTAAAAATAAATTGATACGCATTTCAAAAGGAGACAAAAAATGAAAGTAAAAAAAATCGCTCGCACATGTGCGATGCAGTATGTTGGTCGTGGTATCGCCACACTTATCGCCGGTGGTTTATTGGCCACGATTCCGTTGGCTGCTTCAGCGCAGGATTATCCTAGTAAACCTCTTAAGATTGTGGTGGGATTCCCGCCTGGTGGTGGCTCGGACTTGATGGCGAGATCAGTGGGAGATCGACTCTCCACTGCATTAAACCAGCCTGTCATTATTGAAAATAAACCAGGAGCTGGATCTTCGATTGCGGCCTCGTATGTTTCACAATCTAAGCCCGATGGCTACACTATTCTTTTTGGTCAGGCTGCTAACTTGGGTGTTGCTCCTGCCTTGAGGTCCGGGCTCAACTATGACCCTCTCAAAAGTTTTGTGCCAATTACGCGCTTAGTTTCTGCTCCGCTTGTGATTGTCGGTCCTTCTACCTTGCAAGCTAAAACGCTTAAAGAACTGATTGCTATGGCAGTCGCAAAGCCGGGTGCTCTCAGCTATGGTTCGCCTGGAGCGGGTACAGCGGGGCACTTGGCTGGTGAGATGTTTGGTTCAGAGGCAAAGATTAATATTGTTCATGTGCCTTACAAAGGCCAAGCTGCTGCCATTACAGACATGATCGGTGGTCGCATCGAGATGTATTTCAGCACGCTAGCCGTCGTGAAGCCACACGTCGAAAGTGGCAAGATCCGTGCGTTTGGGGTCACTTCGTCTGAACGTTCGCCAGCATTTCCGAATGTGCCTACGGTGGCTGAGGCAGGAGTCCCAGGTTTTGAAATTGAAAACTGGTATGGACTGGTGGCACCAGCAGGAACTTCGCCTGCAATCATTAAGCGGCTCAATGCAGAAGTGGTCAAGATTTTAAAAGACCCTAAGCTTGTAGCGGATTTGTCTAAAGAAGGGGGCATCATCAGAGCAGAAACGCCTGAGCAATTCGCAAAATTCTTGGCAGCCGACGTGCCGCGTTGGAAAAAGATCGTTACAGATGCGAAATTACAAACAAACTAATTAAGCACACATCCATCTGCTGAACGAATTTATGTTTAGTGCACTTTTTTATGGAGATACTAATGAATATTAATCGCAC
The DNA here is from genome assembly GCA_963926265.1 of uncultured Burkholderiaceae bacterium. GTDB lineage: Bacteria > Pseudomonadota > Gammaproteobacteria > Burkholderiales > Burkholderiaceae_B > Zwartia. Next base: position 1,341 of record CAWUWN010000016.1, on the reverse strand, counting down.
GAAATCCTTGCTTCGTTCAGCTAAATGGACTGCCGGTGCTTTGTCTGGTTTGGTGCTCACGTTTGGTATGACTAGCATTCACGCTCAACAAGCGTATCCAAATGGTCCGATCCGTATGGTGGTTGGTTATTCTGCAGGTGGTACGACCGACATTCTTGCGCGCTCGCTTGGCGAGCAGTTGGGCAAGATATTAGGTCAGACCATTATTGTTGATAACAAGCCGGGTGCAGCAAGCAATATCGGTGCGGCTTTTGTTGCACAAGCTAAGCCAGATGGTTACACCTTGTATATGGCAACGGTTGCAAGTCATGGCATCAATCCAGCACTGTATCGTGGCAAGCTGACTTTTGATCCAATTAAGGATTTCGCACCGGTTTCTTTGGTAGCATCAATTCCTTTGATGCTGGTCGTGAATCCAAAGTTGCCTGTCAAGTCCATAAGTGAGTTGATCGCCTACGCGAAAAAGAATCCTGGTAAGTTGAACTATGCTTCGAGTGGTAACGGTTCACCAGGCCATTTGGCTGCTGCAGTGTTTAACAATGGGACTAAAGTTGACATTGTGCACATCCCTTTCAAGGGCGGTAATCCCGCAAATGCATCAGTGTTGGCAGGCGAAACTCAAATGACTTTTGCGACAGTGCCTGGTGCATTGCCACATGTGAAATCTGGCAAGTTGATTCCGCTCGGTGTCACAACTAAGCAGCGTTCGAGCGAGTTGCCCAATGTCCCAACCATTGCTGAATCTGCAGGATTGCCAAGCTATGACATCAGCACATGGAATGCTTTGCTCGCGCCAAAGGGTACTCCAGAGGCAATCGTTGCTAAATTGAATGCCGCAGTTGTTGAGGCAATGAAATCACCTGAGTTGCGTAAGCGTTTTGAAAAAGAAGGTGCGATGCCAATGACCAGCACACCCAAAGAGCTCAATTCATTTATCGTGGCTGAAGTTGAGCGTTGGGGTAAGGTTGTTGACAGCACGCCTATGAAGACGAACTAAAAAACTTAAATAAACTTACCTGTCAGTCCACCGTCGACGACTATTTCTGTTCCAGTGATGTAAGACGCATCATCTGAGGCCAGAAAAGTCGCGACGGATGCTACCTCCCAAGGCGTACCCATACGACCCATCGGTACTTGTCGATCACGGGCACGACGTGTGTTGTCCATATCAGCATTCACATCAAATATTTTCGCGACGTTTTTCTGAATACGCGGAGTATCAATTAAGCCTGGAACAATCGTGTTGGCGCGGATGCCATCGCAAGCGTATTGTTGCGCGAGCATCTTGATAAAGTGTGTCACAGCAGCTTTGGTCACGCTATAGGCAAGGTGAGGATAGCC
>CAWUWN010000015.1:0-19877 GCA_963926265.1 uncultured Burkholderiaceae bacterium | reverse complement strand
ACTGCGTGAGCGAAGGCTGGGTGAAAGTCCCTGCAGGCAAAACGTTAGACCGCAAAGGGCGGCCGCTGCTGATTAAACTCAAAGGCAAAGTCGAAGCTTTTTACCGTTGATAGGTGGCTTATGACCAAAGATTTACGATGCTGCGCAAACGGCACCTGCATCATTAACGCAGGATGGATTTGCTGATGCGACAAGTCTATGTGCGCTTCAAACGTGCATAAGTGTGCGATTGAGGCTCAGACAGCAACATGTCAAATACACCGAGACTTGTAGCTGGTTCTGTCGCAAGCGTGCAGTCTGGCCGAAAGGAGTAACGAGGCTGAGTTTGTAGTGCTTCTAGCCCCAAAAATTTTCGAGTGCAATGTGACAGCGCTGAGTGAAAAAGCTACAAAAGCGCTGAAAAAACTGTAATTTGCAATTTTTGGTTTATTACACGAAATATTACACGTTTGCCACTTTTGTCTATAACTCATTGATTTATATAAACTTTCCATGAGCCTGGCTTTCTGTTAATCAGTAGGTCACTGGTTCGAGCCCAGTTCGAGGAGCCACTATTTATAGGCGAGGTTAGAAAACCCTAATAAAACCATAGACTTAACAGTCCCTGATCCTACTTTATAACCCTCTATTCTGCTTACTCTCCGTACGTTTTCCGTACGTTTACTGCTTGAGTATGAGCAGGAAATGGCGTATCAGAATATGTTGGGCAATGACGGCTGAGTCGTACATCAATTGCCGGAATCTTTTAGCACAATGACACTGCTGTAACACGCTGTGCCGCAGCTGCTCCCTGCTCATTCAGCCACACATTAGATGCTTTGTCACAAACTCATACAGACGGCAGTGGCAGTGCTGTTTTGTAACGAACCTGTTTGAGTGCAAAGCTAGAGCGTATTTTTTCAATTCCCGGTATTGGTGTCAGTTGTTCAAGAATGAATTTCTCCAGTGCCCCAATGTCGGCCACCGCCACACGTATCAGGTAGTCGCTGTCACCCGTCATCAAGTAACACTCCATTACCTCATCGTGCTCCACAATGCAACGTTCAAACTCAGCAAGGGCGTCTTTGCTTTGGCTGCGCAGGCTAATGGAGATAAAGACGCTCAAGCCCAGGCCAAGTGCAGCAGCGTTGGCAATCGCCACGTAGCGGTCAATCACCTTTGCCGCTTCCAGTGCCTTGACGCGCGCCAAACAAGGCGAAGGGCTTAAATGCACACGTCGGGCCAGTTCGACGTTGGACAGCGAGCCGTCGCGTTGGAGTTCTGAAAGAATCGCTAAATCAATTTTATCAAGCTGCATAATTTTTATAAGTTCGTATTTTCAGCATTTTATGCCGAAATAAGTCTGTTTTACATGTTGTTAAAGCATCTCATATTGCTTACTTTTTAGTACAGTGGAACCCATCATGAATGATTCCACATCACACCACCATCTGCGCAATGCCACGCAAACAATTGACACTGCGCGTGACCCCGACCCACAAGAAACAAGCGAATGGCGTGAGGCTTTTGAGGCCCTTGTCGCAGCAAACGGTCCCGCGCGCGGACGACACATGCTGAATGAACTGGCCAGCTTGGCGCGTGCGCAACACATTGACTGGCAGCCCGACTTGTGCACGCCTTACGTCAATACCATTCACGTGGACGCACAACCCACGTACCCAGGTGACTTAACCATTGAGTTGCGTGTTGGTGCATTGGTACGCTGGAATGCACTGGCCATGGTGGTGCGTGCCAACAAGGCTGAGTCGGGGGGCTCTAGCGAGTTGGGAGGACACATTGCCAGTTACGCCAGCGCAGCAGATTTGTTTGAAACTGGGTTTAACCATTTTTTCAAGGCACGAGAAGGTCTTGGCGACAACCAGCATCGCGGAGACTTGGTATTTTTTCAACCGCACAGCGCCCCGGGCGTGTATGCGCGGGCATTTCTCGAGGGCCGATTAACAGAAGACGATCTGCGCTTTTACCGCCAAGAACTCACTGCCCCTGGCCACCATGCGCGCGGGCTATGCAGCTACCCGCACCCTTACCTCATGCCTGATTTTTGGCAGTTCCCCACAGGCTCTATGGGCATTGGTCCCATCAGCTCTATTTACCATGCACGCTTTATGCGGTACCTCACGCATAGGCGGCTGCTAGATTGCAGCGCACGCAAGGTGTGGGGGGTGTTTGGTGATGGTGAAATGGATGAGCCTGAATCGATGAGTGCACTTACGTTGGCTGCACGTGAGGGCCTTGACAACATGGTATGGGTGGTTAACTGCAATTTACAACGGCTAGACGGCCCAGTACGTGGCAATGGCCGCATCATTGACGAGCTGGAAAAGCTCTTTACAGGTGCTGGTTGGAACGTCATTAAACTGATATGGGGTAGCGATTGGGATGACTTGTTTGCGCGTGATGGTGGCCGTGCGTTGGCCAAAGCGTTTGCCCATACAGTCGACGGTCAAATGCAAACATTTGCTGCCAATGATGGGCGCTTCAACCGTGATAATTTTTTCGGTCAGAACCCTGAGCTGGCGCGATTAGCGCAAGGCATGACCGATGAGCAAATTGACAGACTCAAACGCGGCGGTCACGACTTTGTGAAAATCCATGCCGCTTTTACCGCAGCGGCAGCACACACAGGTCAACCCACAGTCATCCTCGCGCACACCAAAAAAGGCTATGGCATGGGACGTGCTGGGCAGGGCAAGATGACGACCCACTCACAGAAAAAGTTTGAGGAGGCCGACCTGATCGAATTCAGGAACCGCTTTGACCTGCCCTTGAGTGACGAGCAAGCCAAACACCTTGATTTTTACAAACCTGCACCAGACAGCCCCGAGATGCAGTATCTGCACGCCAAGCGTCACGACTTGGGTGGCTATTTGCCGCGACGCGACACCACGGCTGAAGTCATTCCCATACCCGCCTTGTCAACGTTTGCAGGCTTTGCTTTGCAACCCAACGGCAAAGAAATGAGTACCACCATGGCCTTTGTCCGCATGCTGGGTGGGCTGTTAAAAAATTCAGAACTGGGGCCCAGAATCGTTCCCATCGTGGCCGATGAAGCGCGCACATTTGGTATGGCCAACTTATTCAAACAAGTGGGCATCTACTCAAGCGTGGGTCAGCGCTATGCGCCGGAAGACATCGGTTCGGTGCTCAGCTACCGCGAAGCAATGGATGGGCAAATACTGGAAGAAGGCATCAGCGAGGCCGGTGCAATGGCAAGCTGGACCGCAGCGGCCACCAGCTACAGCGTTCACGGCCTTGCCATGCTGCCCTTTTATATCTATTACTCCATGTTCGGATTTCAGCGTGTGGGCGATCAGATTTGGGCTGCAGCTGACCAACGCGCACGTGGTTTTTTACTGGGTGCAACATCTGGGCGCACCACACTCAGCGGCGAGGGCCTGCAGCACCAAGACGGCACCAGTCATCTGGTGGCGGCCACCATCCCCAATTGCAAAGCCTATGACCCGGCCTTTGCTTGCGAATTGGCGGTCATCATAGACCGTGGCATGCGCGAAATGATGGTGGAACAGCAAGACGTTTTTTATTACATCACGGTGATGAACGAGAACTATGCCCAGCCAGACTTGTTACCAGGCAGTGAGTTGGACATCATTCGTGGGTGCTACAAGTACAAGCATCACCAGATAAAAAATAAGGCGATGAATTCGTCTGAAGTACCCACAGCAAAACCCTTGCAACGGGCAAGTAATGTGACCTTGATGGGCTCTGGAGCCATTTTGAACGAGGTCATCGAAGCCGGCCAACAGCTAGCTGAAATGGCTATTGATGTCACCATTTTTAGTGTCACGAGTTGGAGTGAGTTGGCACGCGACGGTGCAGCAACACTAAACAGTGCCGACACCGATGCTTTTATCACCCAGCAACTCCATGCCAGCGAAGGTCCCATCATCGCGGCCACGGACTACGTGCGTGCTGTACCCGAAAGCATCCGTGCTTTCGTACCGGCTGGACGACGCTACCAAACGCTGGGTACGGACGGCTTTGGCCGCAGCGATACAAGGGCTGCTTTGCGTGCATTTTTCAAAGTGGATGCGGCCAGTATTGTGGCCGCCGCCCTGCACCAGCTGGCGCAACACAACAGCAGCTGAACACCCGTCTAGGTCGGTTGTTATCAGCGCTGTGGTGATTCTGAAATGTATGACGGTTCAATCAATTTGTTGAAACAGGTATAGGCCCGATAAGCTTCCTAATTGCCTGCTGAATAGGGGGCTGGCTCGACCATGTGTGGCTGCGTTGTTTGGCTTATCCAAGCAAAACTCCAAGGAACATAGCAACGCCAAGAACCAACACCATATTCCAATGACGCACGATGAGAAGCACATAGCAAAGCGATGCAATGGCGAGTGCGACCCAGTTAGGGCTGGTGAATTCAGGTAGCCAGAACTGTATCCAACCGAATGAAATATCTGAGCCTTGTTCAAAGAGGACATGCAAGCCAAACCATAGCGACAGGCTTAGAACAACGCCAACAACAGCAGCCATGATTGCAGACAATGCCCCAGATAATCTAGGCTGAGCAGCTATCCATTCAATGTAGGGCGCGCCGACGAAAATCCACAAAAAACATGGCGCGAATGTCATCCAAAGCACGATGAGAGCTGCCATAAAACCCATCGCGATCCCGCCTTGATGAAGCCCTGCTAAATATCCAACAAATTGCGTGACGAGTATGAGGGGACCGGGTGTGGTTTCGGCGAGTCCCAGCCCATCAATCATTTCCGATGTACTCAGCCAGCCAAAATCATTGACCGCAGCTTGCGCCATATAGGCAAGAACGGCGTAAGCACCGCCAAACGTAACGGTTGCAAGTTTTGCAAAGAACGCACCAATATCAAAATAAAATCCCCAATCCGTAATCCAGCCAATGAGCGCGAGTGGGAGGAGCCAAATGGCGAGCCACGTGGCAATTGTTTTCACCGTCTGCGAAATGGGCTGCGTCATAGCGACTTGTTCGCCTTTGTTTGCAGTACTCAATGTCCAAAACCCATAGGCACCCGCGGTAAACACAATTGCTGGATAGGGGATAGCCGCAAAGAAAATCGCGAGAAAAGACATGCCCGCAAGGATGTAGTGTCCTCGCGTTTTCAGGGCTTTTTTTGTAAGTCGAAATAAGGCTTCGATGACGATGATCATGACAGCAGCTTTGACCCCTAAAAATGCGGCATTGATCCACGGTTGATCTGCACCGACTGTATATAAAAGTGCCAATGCATAGATGATGATTGCGCCAGGTAACACAAAAAGTAGCCCAGCAACGATCCCGCCAATTGTGCCGTGAAGTCGCCAGCCGATATAGGTCGCGAGCTGCATCGCCTCGGGTCCAGGGAGCAACATGCAGAAGCTTAGCGCACTCATGAATTGTTTTTCAGAAATCCAATTTCGCTCCAGCACGAACATGCGCTGCATCATTGCGATTTGAGCAGCAGGGCCACCAAATGAAAGCAATCCAAGTTGGGCGTAGGCCTTTGTTGCAGCAAGCAACGATGGCGCGGTCATTGTTTGGCTTTCGAATGAGTTGTCGGCCAATCATGCCCCTCATCTCCAGCGTCGCGCGCCCATCGAAAGAGCGCGTCATATATGAGTAAACCCGCGTCAAGTTGCGCCAAATCGTCACGGAACATACGCGAAATCCCGAGCGAAATTGCCAGTAACCCTGCGGCCTCTGGAGCGAGATCGTGACGATTGGTATCGGCGCCGCGAATGATCGAGGCAAGGGTTTTGAGTGGTTCATAGTCGATACCAAATTCCTGCATGATCACGTCAAACGAACACAGCTCCCCGCGATGGGAAAACGTACCACCTTCGATGTCAAAGGGAATTGCGTTGAAACGATCTGCAACGGCTTCAACTTGCGAAGGCTCGACAAATAGGAACTTTGCATTGGGATCAATGAAGCGACGAATGAGCCAAGGGCATGCAATACGTTCGATCTTTGGACGGTGCCGCGTCACCCAGATTTGGCCAGATGGAGCGATGCCTGCGGGTATGCTGATCAGCAGGGCAGCCTCCGCCCAAGCGACGACACCGCCTTGTAGAAATTCAGCTTGTACATCTAAACTTCGTAAAATAGCGGCAGCCCCTTGACTGATTTTTAAACCTTTATGGCAGGCGACAATCACCTTTTGACCTCGCAAACTGGGGGCTATTGCTTCGATCTCTTGATAGATCACGCGACGTGACGTGGGGATGAGGCGAGGGTTCGAATCGAAGTCTTCGTCAATGCGAAGATCAAGAATGACGGGGCAATCGGGCGTACCGATGAGCTTGGATAATTGTGCAACCGAAATGGCTTCTGGTGAAGGCATGAGGCGTCTCCTTGAATAAAATTACAATGGACGCGATATTCGGACTGACCTCACGAGGCACTCGCAAGCCCCGAGTGTATTTAAGCGGATCAAGTGTGTCATGTCAAGCCTTGAGATGGGAAATCAATCCAGTCTTTATAGTGATGTCACCATTTTTAGTTTCACGAGTTGGAGTGAATTGGCACGCGACGGTGCAGCAACACTAAACAATGCCGACAACGACACCGATGCTTTTATCACCCAGCAACTCCATGCCAGCGAAGGTCCCATCATCGTGGCCACGGACTACGTGCGTGCCGTACCCGAAAGCATCCGTGCTTTCATACCGCCTGGGCGACGCTACCAAACGCTGGGTACGGACGGCTTTGGTCGCAGCGATACCAGGGCTGCTTTGCGTGCATTTTTCAAGGTGGATGCGGCCAGTATTGTGACCGCCGCCCTGCATCAGCTGGCGCAACAGAACAGCAGCTGAATACCAGTCAAGGTCGGTCTTTATCAACGCTTTGATTATTCTTAAATGTATGACGGCTCAATCAATTTGTTGAAACAGGTATAGGCCCGATAAACTTCATAATTGCCTGCTGAATGGGGGTCTAACCCGACCATGGTTGTGCGTATTGTTTCGAGGCTGGGGCAGTGCTGCTCACGGCAAGCAGACATACTGGTTTTGTCGCATTGGCGGTCAAGCAGCTTGGCTCATTTATGCTGAGCGATTTGACTAAAAGGCTTGAAATGCGATGCTGGCAACCAAAGGAATGCGCTTTCCAATCGAGATCACTTTGGTGTGTATTCGTTGGTACGCGGCGTATCCATTGAGCTTCCGCCATCTCGAATAGATGATGCAGGAGTGCGGCGTGTTTGTCGACCATTTCTCGATCAATCGCTGGGCGATCCGGTTTCTGCCCTTGCTGGAGAAAGTCTTTCGCCAACATAAACGTTCGGTGGGCGTCAGCTGGCGCCTGGATGAAACGTTTATCAAGGTCGAAGGCGACTGGAAGAATCTTTACCGCGCGGTAGACAAGCAGGGCAAAACGGTTGACTTCTTGTTGACCGCCCAGCGCGACAAGGCCGCAGCCATGCGTTTTTTTGACAAAGCCATGAAGATCAGCGGTGTTCCCGAGAAGGTCACCATGGACAAGAGCGGCGCCAACACGGCGGCCATGGATGAGATCAATGCCAGAGGCGAAATGCTAATCATCGTGAGGCAAGTCAAATATCTGAACAACATCGTTGAGCAGGACCACCGGGCAGTAAAGCGAGTCACCAAGCCAATGCTAAATTTCAAGTCATTTCAATCCGCCAAATGTGTACTGACCGGCATCGAATTGATGCATATGATTCGTAAAGGTCAGCTCCTGCTGCAGGGCTGCATCAAGCTGTCTTTTGCTGAGCAGTTTATGCATTGGCAGGGCAAATCCGTCTTGTTTGAGGAACTAGCACTTGTCCCAGCTAAAATCACGCTCATCAGTGGCTAACGCGACAGAACCATCGTGACCCCTGCCGTGTCAAACCAACTTGTTATTTTTCATCAACCGTATCTAAGGGCACTTCATCACCGCTGAAATACGCCTGCGAGCCCGGATGTAAAGGGATCCCATATTTTGACTTTGTGGTTTTCAAAAACTTAAGATCGCGCGACTCATGCATCAATGCTGCCGTGATGACGAAAGCATGGCGTTTAGGCAAGCTTTCTCTGGCAATCAAAAAATACTTGCCATCATCTATTAACACTTGAATAGGCATCGGGGCAAAGAGCTCAAAAGGAGGCGCGCCGCTATACATGTCTCTCGCTTGCTTATGGGACAGAACAGCGAGCTTTGACTGATCCGTCTTGAGAAGGCTAGCTACGCGAGAAAAATTTCGCGTTCTGCTCACCATGGCACGGCTCAAAGGTAGTTCTTTTCGAAGCGTCGCCACCCAAATCTCCCCCAAGTCATCACCAGTGTAGTCCTCGTGTGATGTGAGTATCTGTAAGTTTTGCTTTCTAAACGCATCCCATAGGCCATATGGCGTGTGTGCTATGGCCTCTTTTGCACAGGCAACCATCACGGTAATAACGCCTATGGCATTTCTTCGGTTGTACATATTGACGCTTTATAAAAAAAAGCGAGGAAGTTAGCCTCGCTTTTTTAGTTAAAAAATAACTTACTTTTTATCAAAAATTTCCATAGGGCAGATTGTTGTAACCGCATAGTTTGGAACGTCAACCATGTTACTGATACGTACATCACAGGCGACACTGGCGATCACAAGTGCCTGTTGTTTGTTGAGTCCTTTGGTGGCTACCAACCAATCGATCATGCTCGTCAACGAGTGTCTAGCCGCAAGCGTGAGGTCGTTTGACAAGTTGGTTAGCGGTTTAATTTTCTCACTATCCAAGTAAGCCCACTGTGGAGGCACTTCGCCCGCTTTCTTCAAAGGGTACCCCACCACTGCGTGGAAGCGATCAGGCTCCAACGCCTTAATTTGTGAGCCCCCTTCAAACATTGGCTGCTTAACAATGGACGCCAGCCCTTTGCGGATTGATGTTTTTACCGTTACGACAGCACCCATTTCAATCGCTGTACCCGCGACTTCCCCGTCACCCTGTGCGTAGTGGACATCGCCAATAAAAAATCCGCATCCATCAATAAAACAAGGTAACAATAAGGTCGTACCTCGAACCATTTGCTTAACGTCCATATTGCCACCGTTTTCACGCGGTGGAACGGTGCGTAAACACCGGTCTTTGTGGCTACCGTTCGCACCACAAATTTCAGCGGGACGCGCCCCGGTGGGCTCTGGTGGCAATGCGACGCCGCCTACTTTGCCGAGCGCGGTTTCACGTGCCAGCCACTCCTCAACTTCCGGCTCACCCGGCATCACTCCAACAGAACCCATGAACGCATTCATCTTGATCCGAACACCAGGAATTTGTTCCGAGACGGCCTCAACCCGGTTTAATTTCCAGTTCGCAACAAATGGCTCTTTGTATAGATCGGGTAAAAACCCGAATCCTGGAATGAGCGTTGTATATCCGTAGTCATCGGGGTTAATGTCTAACAATTCCACGGCCAACACATCCCCTCGTTTGGCCCCTTCAATGTAGATTGGCCCTGTCATGGGATGAATTAAATTAGTATCAATCGCCGTGACATCTTTCGGTTTTGAATTGATGTTTAGTTTTGAGTCGAGCGCATCGCGTGTATGCACAACGATATGGTCACCAGGGGCTGCCCGCGCAACAGGCTTAATTGCGGGGTGGTAGCGGTTAAAGCAATTGGGGTCTTGTTCACAATGCTCCCCCTTCTTCTTTACCTCAACGATTTTATGTAGCTTCACACTGGTTGTATCTGCGTTTGCGTTGAAACTTATTAAGCAAACAAGTGACGCAACAATGATTGAAAAATTTAATGCTCTCACAACGACTCCTTGAAGAAGTAAAAAAATTACATATTTAATCTATCTTAATAATTTATGGCTGTCAATCGCGCAGGTGCGCCACTTGCAATACAACAGAAAAAGAAAACAAACGGGGCTTAGTGACCGCGCTGGCAGCTCGTCCGGTTTTGGCGCGCTATGTAGATCGTGTTTCTTTGGAAATATTGAAAGCCAGTTATCCGGGGAGTTATCGAGTCATCAACATCGTCTATAGCCAGTGCAAAGATGGCAGGCAGTCAACGGTCGAGTAGGCTCTCAAAAATAAGTACATCTGTCGGGCCTGCGGGGTTGTAAAGCCCGGCAGATGTCCCTGAGAGCCTTAAAGATCTCAGCCGCCTTATTTAATTACTTGCCGCGAGTCTTCCAGCGTGATGGAAGCCACGCTTCGCACCAACACCGAGATGATCAAAACGGTCTACGACCGGCGCCGCACCCGCTCTGCCAAGCAGGTGGTTGCTTGTCATGTGAAGTGGCTCTAGCTATTAACACCTTCTCAAACCACACTATTTTGTATCTAGGCTGGTACAACAGTGTGCGAGTGACTCACACCCCCCCTGGGGGAGTTACCTCATTGGGGTGAATAAAAATATGAGAGGGCTTTACCACCTTCGCTCCTGCGTCAACTTGCAAACTTTGTAGTCTGAGCGCCGCCTGAGGACACAAAAAAGCCTATGCACTTTGCAGTAACTGGGCTAGTTTGGCTTTAACAGTGGCTTCACGAACTAATTAAGCTGCAGAAAGCTTACTTGTAGGACCCCCTAGACTAGATGTTTACCCCTTACTGTGACGTCCAGTCTGCTACTTAAGGATGGTCTGCAAAACCTTAGCCAAAGCGAGAGTTGATTGGTAAAAGTTCAGCAGATGAAACCGATTTTGAGTAAACACCCGTTTTTCTGCGGCAAGGTCAAAATAGCTGCACAAAAAAGCCCGACAGACTTTAATCAATCGGGCCGGACCGTCACCACAGGAGGATGACAGTCGCTAGTGCCAAGCGCAAGATAATAAAGTTGCACCTGCACGAAGCGTAGGAATACGCTTCAAAAAGGGGCTTTCGCCCATGCTGGCGAGCGATACTTGAGATCAAACACCTGCTTGCTAATTCTGCGCTTGATATTTGAACTTGGCAACTTAAATTATTTTGCTTCCCCAGGTACAGCCAGCCGCCGGTCAGCGTGTCTGGCATCAAACCGTGAACGCATTGCCTTCAAGCTGGTTTGCAGCCGAGCACAGCGCCGTGCTGGTGAGCTATTGCAACCACGTTACCCGCGCTGCTCAAATCGAAGCTGCATTGGCTACACTTGATCCATTGGCCGACCTGAACGAGTTTGACAAATTGAGCAAGCTGGCCGCTGGTGAATCAGCCAAGATTGCCATGCACGCCCGTCAGTCCGTATTTGAATACATCGGGCATTACTACAATCAAATTCGCAGACATTCAAACAATGGCTGGACCACACCTGTCGAATTCGAGCGTTTGAATCAACAGTCTTTAGAGGGGTCGTGTGTCTATTAATTTGACTAGGTCCACAGTGACTAGTCCCTTCGCAACTAGCGCTATCTTTGCTCACCAGCTTAGTGCCTGCGCTTGCTGCTGGAAGCGTCTATTTGGCACACTATTCGGTCTACTATCCATGCGCTCGTATGCGAGTCCAACAGCAATGTTTCGCAGCCCCGCGCGTCTTGCCGCTTCCGTCAGGGTCCCATCTACCACGTCGCGCGATAGTGGTCGAGAAAACTCTCAACAGCAAAAGTTAAAATTAAGTGACCCCATGACCAACCATTGGCTCGGGCAACCCCTTTTTCGTACGTTTTGCGTACGTTTTAAGAGGCCGCTCTAGTGTTTATGCGGGTTCCCAGCCATTTAATGTATCCAGTTCGAGGAGCCACTATTTTGCTTGGAAGCCGCATAAGCACTAGAGCAGGCGTCAAATCTGTTACTAATCTGTTACGAAACAGCCCAGTTACTGCAAAGTGGATGGGCTTTTTTGTGTCCTCAGACTACAAAGTTTGCAAGGTGGCGTAGGCGCGAAGGTGGCAAAGTCCATTCACCTTTTTTAATCAACCCATTGAAGTACCCCCAGGGCGGGGTTGTTAGCCAGTCAGATATTATTGTAACTGCCCAGATATAAAGTAGTGTGGATTGCGGTGTCAGTCTATGTGAGCTTGAAAGCAGTGCAAAAGCAGGCTGCCATTGCGCCCTTTACAAGGCTACTTTAGCCGTGACTCTTTTTCTCGCAGAAACTCAATGGCCAAGCGAAGTCCTTCCTTGGATAGATGCTGCGTTTTAATAGTTAGCGCTACATTTTCGGTTGAAAAAGCATGTGGTCGCTCCTCCGTTTCGAAGGTCTGCACCTCGTAGGCCGTCACTTGGTTGTGGAGTCCTTTTAAGTTGTAACTTCGACCTATGTCGTAATTAACTACATCCTGAGTAAGCTTGTAAGTTTCGTTTGATACCAATATTGAACCAGGGCGTGCAGCGCTCTCCAAGCGAGAAGCCAGATTAACGACGCCTCCTAAAACTGTGTAATCCAGCCTATCCTCGCTTCCGAAGTTACCAACGGTGCAATAGCCGCTACTGATGCCAATCCGCATCTCTAGGACTCTATTGAAGGAGTGCCGTTTGGCCCACTTAGGAGCGTTTTCGCGGACATAACGCTGCATGTCTAAAGCCATGTCCACGCTCTTCTTCGCATCCGCCTCTGGTCCATGAGACTCAGGGTCCCCGAAAAAAATCATCACTGCGTCACCAATGTATTTGTCTATGGTGGCACCATGGCGAACCGCAATCGTTGCCATGTTGTTCAAGTAGTCATTCAAGAAGTCTGTGAGGTCTTCAGACTCCAACTCGTCTGTTAACTGTGTGAACCCAACAATGTCTGAGAAAAAGATGGTCAACTTTTTCCGTTGGCTGCTGAGTTCAACCTTGTCTTTCCTATCAAATAACTTTTTGTAAACTTGGGGCGAGACATATCGTGACAAGTTTTTCGAAAGGTCTTGGAGGATTTGAGCCGACTCTTGCGCTTGTGTTGTGGCCTCTTCCGAGATCTTTTTTTGCTTGGCAAGCTCAGCAGACAGGGCCTTACGTAACCCCGCCTGCAGGCGTAACTTTCCAACCTCTTTTTTGAGCAGGTTCAGCTCATCGGAGACACTTTCTTTTTCAGTCAATCACTTCTCCAATAAGTTGACTCACCTGAAAGGCGCAGGGCTATCTATTCTCTAGAGCTTCGATTAAAGCTGACAGGCGCTCCGCTACCGCAGAGTCGTCAAAGCGGTCTTCCATGCACTCACTCGATGCTAAAAATGGTAGGCGCTCGCTGTTCCACATCTCCATTTTGGGCGTGAAGCTCTTGGCGTTATCGAACATTCCAACCGGTACACCCAGCATACCTTCAAATATTTCAGGTCTGACGGCGATCTTTGTCATGCAGTTTGTGCAGTGCGAGGCAGTCATCTTGTGCCCGCTGCCGCCTGTGTATTCGTAAGTCTTTGTTGGTCCTTCAATTTCAATTTCGCTCTCTGCATAAAATGTGTGCAGCGTGAAAGACCCTGAGTGTCTGCGACATGACGTGCAGTTACATTGCATCGTGAGCATGGGGTCAAGATCCGTCGCTAATTTGACCTGTCCGCAGTGGCAACTTCCTGTGTGCTTAGGCATAACTTCTGTCCTTTTTAATAAGTTGATCCTGCATGATAGCTATCAATCTTGGTAAAACATTGGCGACAGAGTCCGATTCTCATCGCGTGAATCGACCCTGTATCTAGCACTTAGGTGGCGCTCGTCCGGGATGCGACACCAAGTGAGAAGCGTACACCCTAGTGCTATGAGCACTCGCCTTCAAACTAAGCGTTGTGCAACTTTATCCGCAAGCAAGCTATGCACGCGGCGATGTCAACACGCCACTTCAAAAGCGTAATCAGACAAATTATGCTGGCGGTCCTAAAGGCGTAATTGCGTATGGAATGTGCTCTACGACATATTCAGCGGTCAATTTGTGGAAATGGGGGCTTTCATCATTGCGCCCATCGCTTCCATATCGACATTTAAAAGTGTCACCAATGCGGTGGTGTCGCTCGAATTGCTGAAAAATGTCCGACTGTCATTGCATATTTTTGAGCGAGTCTCGGCATCTTTCACGAATAGTTCGTGCCATGCCTCGTAAGATGACTTCAACTTAACAATCATATGAATATCCATTAGGTGCTCCTTTGTGTGTTTGATTGCCACGGCAACACACTGCCGAACAGCGCAAAGAGGTCGCCTGCCTAACACCACCTTTGCTGACTGCTGTAACTTAATCACCTCTGACTAAGGGGTAATATCTGCCTAATGCTGGATGCCCACCAAGTTGATTAGAAGGTGCAGGTTATGAAAAATCTGGTTACTGCGTTTTTTTTGATATTCGCCACCGCTGTTTGGGCTGTTGACTTTGAAGATGGTGTGGCTGCATTAAAAAAAGGTCACCCCGGCTGGGTAGGCCGCCTCAGCAAAGGTCTTGGTAAAGCCCCTTATGGACAGAGGCTTTGACGTAACAGGCAGAGAGACCAGAGATAATTTCAAGGCCCTCTCCTTCACCGACCAAGTAGAAACAGTCAAAGAAGACCTCCTCAACAACTTCTGGACTGAAGACTCTCACGTCATCGCCAACTCATTCGGCGCATCCCTTTTTCTACATGCACAAGCGTCTCTAGAGCCTTATCCGGGGAAGGTTTTGCTGTTGTCGCCAATCGTTGGTGGCTCCGCATACGAAGAGACGGGTAGGTTTTTCTCACCACCACAGGAGTACAAGCTGTCAAAGCTGGCTGAGGCTGGGCATTTTCCTGTGCCGATGAATTGTGAAGTGCATACGGGGTCAGAAGACTGGCAAAGTCACTCTGATGCCGTTACAAAGTTCTTTGGCTTGCTTGGTGTTATGGTGGTTGTTGCTGAGGGTCGAGGGCACAGCTTGGGTGAGGACTATGTTGGTGCGCTGCTTGATAGCTGGAGATATAGGAAGTAGAGGGTGAGTGATCGATGATAAAAATCCGTCTTTTATTTGTTAGAACTTGTACCTTGTCGACATCTTGGCTACATCCGTTGCTGCCCTCGCTGCTTCTTTTCCAGTTCGTTGGAGTTACAAGCGCTGGAAACTGCCTGATCCGTGGCAACGAGAAAATCGTTGACTGCGGTAACGTTACCGTAAATACCGCTCCAGCTGAAGACATGAAAGTCCAGCGTAGCGGCTACTTCAGCGGGAACTATGGGGAGGTAGAAATTTATAGTGGTGTCAATGCACGTATTTCAGGTAACACAGATGACATCCGCGTAAGAAAGGGCGCGACACTTCATCAAGATGGCAACAGTGATGATATTTATGTTGACGGAATAGCTGACATGTATGGAACCGCAAACCGGGTGAGCGTGTCGAAACTGGGTAGCGTCCGCATATTTGGTATCGTCGACTCAGTGACAGGACCAGGAAGCAAGATATTCAAGACGGGTTCTATAGTCAATGGGAACTATATTGAGCAAGAAAAACGCATAGTTGAGCTCGACAAGGTCAATGATGAGGTCAACGTTGCCAAGAATGACTTAGCGGCCTCCAACGGGCACATCAACGACATCAGCGACATCGACGTGGTGCTGATGAAGTTTATTCCGGATAAGGCCGATTACTGGAATGGGCCAAGCAGCAAGATGGTGCGGGCGTTCGGAACGATCACCTCCGTCATCGCGGGCAAGCCCGTGGCGCTGGGCGCGCATGGTTCGCTCACAGCCTTGTCGGCCGCCACACAGGGCGCAGCGTCAGGGCTTCAATCATGAAAACACAGCTCGCTGCCTATGCCGGCACTATGATCGTGATGGTGGTGCTGGACTTGCTGTGGCTGGGCATCATCGCCAAGCCGCTGTACCTACAAGGTATCGGTCACCTAATGGCCGACAAGCCCAATGTGCCGGTAGCAGTGCTGTTCTACGCATTGTTCGGGCTCGGGCTTGTGGTGTTTGCGGTGCTGCCCGCCGGACCCGCCCCCGGCTGGGGTAAAACCGTGGGCATGGCGGCACTGTTTGGCTTTTTTGCCTACGCCACCTATGACCTCACGAACCTGTCCACGCTCAAACAATGGCCCATTGGCTTGTCGCTGATAGACATAGCCTGGGGGACCTGCGTTAGCGCGGCCTCAGCTGCTGGCGGCAAAGCGGTGATGGACTGGGCTACGCCGTCGTAGCAGCCCACAATCCTCCAAAAGTTTCGGCGGCACTCGCCCCCGTAAGTCTTCGCCGTTAAACGAAAGCTGCCCGTTATGGAAAAACATCAACACTCGCACGGCCACGGCCATTCTCCTGTCACGCTCGAAGCGCTAACGCACGATAGCGGAGCAGAGATGACTCCCTCTGTGCAGCTGAAGGCGGTCGCAGATACGCTTTATACCTGTCCCATGCATCCTGAGATACGTCAGGACCACCCGGGTCATTGCAACAAGTGTGGGATGTCGCTCGAACCGCTCATGCCCAGCATGGAAGACGATGAAAACCCCGAACTGAAAGATTTTTCTAGGCGCTTCTGGTGGACGCTGCCACTGACGGTCGTCGTTACTGTACTCGCGATGTTTGGTCACCGGATTGGATTGTTCGCAATGGCGACGCAAAGCTGGGTGGAACTCGTTCTGACGTTGCCTATAGTTCTGTGGGCTGGGGGCCCATTCCTTGTGCGTGGCTGGCAGTCTGTTGTCAATCGGAGTCCAAATATGTGGACATTAATTGGGCTGGGCACCTCCGCCGCATTCATTTATAGCTTGGTCGCTACTGCTACACCGGGTGTGTTTCCGCCTTCATTTGTAGCAATGGGCCGCGTGGCGGTCTATTTTGAGGCTGCTGCTGTCATTATTTCCCTAACCTTGCTCGGACAGATGCTGGAGCTAAAGGCGAGGTCCCAGACGTCTGCAGCCATCAAGTCTCTTCTCGGTCTGGCGCCGAAGACGGCACGCCGCATCAAACCCGATGGAGCGGAAGAGGACGTAGAGCTGGCACATGTTCATGAGGGGGATTTTCTCCGGGTCCGTCCAGGAGAGAAAGTGCCCGTGGATGGCATTGTGACGGAAGGAGGCAGCGCTGTTGATGAGGCCATGCTGACTGGTGAGCCCTTGCCTGTCACCAAGCGGACCGGCGACAAGCTCGTTGGCGCCACGCTCAATACCTCGGGTGCCATGGTGATGCGTGCTGAGCATGTCGGTTCCGCTACCGTCCTCTCGCAAATTGTCCAGATGGTCGCCCAAGCACAGCGGTCAAGAGCCCCGATGCAGCGCATGGCGGACCGAGTAGCTGGCTATTTTGTGATGGCTGTCGTCACTGCAGCCTTGTTGACATTTTTAGTCTGGGGATTTTTTGGGCCGCAACCCAGCTGGGTTTTCGGTCTGATCAATGCGGTCTCTGTGCTCATCATTGCCTGCCCCTGTGCGTTGGGCCTAGCCACGCCGATGTCCATCATGGTCGCGACTGGAAGGGGCGCCACGCAAGGGATACTGTTTCGTGACGCCGCTGCGATCGAAAATTTTCGCAAGGTCCAAGTATTGATCGTTGACAAGACCGGGACACTGACTGAAGGACGCCCCGTATTTGAAATGGTTTTTGCATTGGCACCCCATGGCGAAGACGAAGTTTTGCGTTTGGCGGCCAGTCTGGACCAAGGCAGTGAGCATCCTTTAGCTGAAGCTATTGTCCGAGCAGCGAAGGACAAAGGAATGACTCTTTCAAAGGTTGATGGCTTTGAATCCGCGACTGGGATTGGTGTTCGAGGGAGAGTCGACGGCAAGCGGCTCTCTCTTGGAAATACGGCTTTGATGGCGGAAGACAATGCGACCGCTGATAGCGCCACACAGGCTCGGGCAGAAGCTCTCCGGCTTGGAGGGGCCAGCGTCATGTCGCTGGCAATCGATGGACAGTTTGCCGGACTGTTGGCTGTATCAGACCCGGTCAAGGAAAGCACCCCGGCTGCGCTTAAGGCGCTCCAAGATACCGGTATTCGAATCATCATGGCCACCGGTGACGGTCTCACAACCGCGAAATCAGTGGGTCAGCGCCTAGGCATAAACGAAGTTCACGGGGAAGTCAAACCCGCTGAAAAATTGGCGCTTGTGGAGCGACTTCAGGCTCAAGGTCTGATCGTCGCAATGGCCGGGGACGGAATCAACGATGCGCCTGCCTTGGCCAAGGCGGACGTCGGTATTGCAATGGGCACAGGGACTGATGTGGCAATGAACAGTGCCCAAGTCACGTTGGTTAAGGGAGATTTACGAGGCATTGCCACGACGCGCGAGCTTTCAAATGCAACCATTGCGAACATGAAGCAAAACCTCTGGTTTGCGTTTGTCTACAACTCGCTTGGTGTGCCTTTGGCCGCAGGCCTGTTGTTCCCGTTGAATGGCTTGCTACTGTCGCCCATGGTCGCTGCCTTGGCGATGAGCTTGAGCTCTGCCTCGGTCATTACCAACGCACTGCGCTTACGCGGAAAAATAAAATGAAAACGTAATTGACCGGCGGTTGGCGCTGGCTTACCCATCGGCATACTCTTTATGCTATCCAGCATTTTTTGCTACGCCATCGCCGCAGACGATGAACGCAAAAAAATAGCCCAGAGTGACTTGATCAATGATTTATTTATGTTCAATTTTCTTCAGTAATTAATTGGGGGAGAACCGGACTTTGGCAAGTCCAAGGACCGGTATTTTTCATCCCAGGCGGTTGACGTGTAAATGAATGGTTTGGGCTTGTGTGCCCTATTGTCGGCGAGGTCGGCTTATCAGGTAATAAACCACTGGTATCACAAACATCGACAAAACCGGCGCGGACACCATGCCGCCGACCATAGGCGCGGAAATGCTCTGCGTCACTTCCGAGCCGGTTCTCATGCTCCACATGATGGGCAGCAATCCCGCCAAAATGACTGTAACTGTCATAGCCTTGGGCCGCATCCGCACCAGCAGCACCGCACCTTCGCGGATGATGGAAGGAAGATGATCAGCAATGTTAATCAGCATCAGTGCGGTGTTGTGCCAATTGCGCGAGCTCCTAGCCGAATTCGCGCAGTGTCCCGGGAGGGCTGCCATGACCATCGGAGGTTGACTTTGAGAAGCGTCTTAAAACACTCCGTACTGGTACGTAAAGAACAGCGCAGCCAAGACGCCAACGACAGCAAGTATTTTCATAACTTTTCTCATTTTTACTCCTTATTAAAGATCAATCCTAGCAGGTTGGGTTAACAGTCTCATAGCTCTTTTGTCCACGGTTCAAGTCCGTGGCATCCCACCATTTGATTCAACAGCTTACGAGCCTCTAGTGGTAACACTCAAGGCTTTTTTCTGCTCAGACTACGTTCAGACTACAAGCTACGATATTTTGGTTGCTTGCTAATTGTTGCTGCGCGTTGAGAAAGTGGGAGGCGGTAGCCCAGCGTTTGAAACCCTTGCAGGTAAAAAACATGGCCACAGCCAACATAGGGGTTTGATTTCTCAAGCTAAGGCCAAGCCGTTCTCGCTTGGGCAAACCTTGTATTTGGCCTATCACCGTGAGAGCTTTTTTTAGGCTGAGAGGCTTTTCGCTGTCGATCAGTTTTCACAAGGGCTGGCTAGGGGTACCCCCATCAAAACTCAGCGCAGTCGACCCCACCGGACCCCCACACCCCACTTTCTCAAATGGGTCCCCCTGCGAACACTTGTACTGTGTTTCGCATATAGGTAAACGGCAAGACATGAGACAGTGGCTTGCTCCAAGATGCAAATTCACAGAACAGAACGCCTTACAGCTTGCGCCACACCTACGTCACGTTGGAGCTGTTGAGGGCAAATACGGACATTCACAAGCTAGCCAAGCAGATGGGCAACAGCGCCTCAGTAATAGAGCGGCGCTACAGCAAGCTCACGGCGACTATGGCTGCGAAGAGCTTGGCTGACAAGCATTTATTTTGATAGGATAAATGCCATTGCAGCCAATTTAAATGGTGATGTATAAATCATCCCTCATTCTTGCTGGTATCGTAGCGCTTGCAATCCGCAGTGTTTGTGGCTTGGCGCTAGCTCATCTGTTGGGTATGTTGGTGTAAGTTCAGATGGCTTGCGAATTGGATCTGAACTAACGACACCCAATAAAAATCATGAGTATTC
>CAWUWN010000014.1:0-26968 GCA_963926265.1 uncultured Burkholderiaceae bacterium | reverse complement strand
CTGATAACGTTCAGCTTGGCTGAGATGTTTATAGCTCATAAGGTAACTTTGACTTGGCGGTCGGGAAATCTGAGATGCTAGAACACTCTCAGCCAACCCGCCTAATTAATCAAAGTTGCACTTCGTACTTGAAACCGCCATGTTAATTTTCTTTTGAAGTACATAAAAATAATCTGGAGACAACATGAAAACAATCAAACTAAAAGCACTGAGTATTGTTGCCTGTGCGGCTGCGTTGGGTATGTCGACGCTTGCCTATGCGCAAGCGGACTATCCAAACAAGCCCATCACTTTGGTGGTGCCGTTTCCACCGGGTGGGGTGACGGATATTGCCGGTCGCGAGGTCGCGAGGAATCTCACGAAATATTTAAATCAACCGGTGGTGGTAGAGAACAGAGCCGGTGCAGGTGGCAATATTGGGACCCAATATGTTGCGCGCAGCAAGCCCGATGGCTATACCTTGGGCCTCTTGACGGTGAGCGCCATATCGATTGCGCCGCATGTCACTAAAAATCTTGGTTTCAATCCAAGCAAAGACTTCACACCCATCACCAATGTCATCACGACAGATGGCGCGATCGTGGCCAATGTGGCGGCCCCCTACAACACGGTTCAGGAGCTGATCGCATTCGCAAAAGCGAATCCCGAAAAGGTGAACTATGCGAGCGTAGGCAATGGCTCGATTCCGCATCTGACGGCAGAAATGTTTTCACAACGCGCTGGGATCAAGATGACCCACGTCCCTTACAAGGGTGCAGGGCCTGCGATGCAAGACTTGCTCGCCAATCAAATCCCCATCTCTTTTGAGACTTCGTTAGCGACAGCGTTAAACAATGTCGCGAGCGGGCGTTTAAAGATTCTCGCGCTCACTGGACCAAAGCGCTCCCCTGCAATCCCAAATGTGCCAACCGTAGCGGAGTCGGGCTATCCCAATTTCAGCGCGCAGGGCTGGTTTGGACTGTTCGGTCCGGCCAATCTGCCACCCAATGTCGTGGCTGCGTTGAACAAGGCCACCACGGATGCGCTGCGTGATCCTGAGGTGATCGCTAGATTTGAAAAACTGGGGGTGCGTCCGGATCCCCAGACGCCCTCGGACTTTACAAAGTTTTTGGCGGCTGAGTCTACCAAATGGGGCAATGTTGCTAAGTCGATTAAGCTTGAGTTGAATTAGTCTGCTCTGCTAGGCGCTGTCCGGTAAGCGCTTAGCAGTGACGCCTAACCGATCACAAATGAGCGGTAATTGCTCGAAATTCAACAGAAAAATCTTCGCTTTGAGGCAAAACAGAAAGCTGCTCATCGCAATAGGTCAAAAATCTCTTTGCAGTGCCATATAGATTTTCAGTCAGCAAGTGCAAAGAGTTGAAATGCTCTGCAACGACCGCATAATCCGTCTGGTAATCGTGCGCAGCCAAATTTCTGGCGGTCCGCGCTGTTTGCCAATCTTCTATTGAAGATACAACCTTAAACTTTTCAAAAATTGCCAAAACTTTAAGAAAGCTTTCTGCCTGCTCGCCTGACAAAACAAGACTGTGACGCATCGCAGCACCTAACGAGTCCTGAAGTTTTGAAAATCGCTCATTGACTGCTGCTAGGGCCTCAAAAAGCTCATTGTCTTTCTTTCGTGACCGAAGGATTTGTCCCGTTAAAGGCCAGGGCGTATTTTTTGAAGCCGCATCTAAAAAATAGACACAACGTTGGATGGCTTCTAGCAAGCCTGCCAAGTAATTTCTTTCTTCTCTTAAGGCAGTATCAATAGTCATTTTTATGAGCGTGACGAAACATCATTGAGGCATCTTGAATGTGCCCGAGCGATCGCCACAAACGGTGTTTGTACATCGTCTAAATCAGCTGCCACTACATCAACAGGCAAGTTCAACTCCTGTTCAAGGAGCCATTTTATTTTTGCACGCGCCAATAAACCGATGGCAGGCTTAGATTCAATTAAAAGATCCACATCACCGCCCACACGTGAATCATCTAACCTAGAACCAAAAATTGACACGCGCGCCAAAGGACCAACGACAGCAGTCGTTGTCTGAGTAATTGTGGCTAACTGACTTTGGCTCAAACGCATTCAAAAATCCCTTCTTTTTACTTTGTCTCTATTTTACTCTGCGGATGGCCCGACTAGGCTCATCGAGGATGGCAAACTCCTCTCGGTTTAGCCTATCAACCTCAACCTTCACAGCTGGATTCTTGAGCATCTTGTTGACCATTTGCTGATGGGTCAAGGTTTTAGTCGATTTTTTTGTCATTTCTAGCGCTTTGGCAAGGAACGCAGCATCATCTCCCGCTTCTTGCAGACAGACTTCAAAATAAAGTTCTATGTCCTCTTCTGTTTTAAGGTGCTCAGCGCTATCCCATTTACGAACTTTGAGGGTGTTCATTCGTGACTCCTTAAGTCGAGGCGTTTCAAATTCATCTCTCGACGTTGCGTAGTTCGTCAATCTATATGAAATGGTATAAAAGTCAAATAAAGACGTCACCATAAAGCTTGATCCTTAGAGCGCTATGATTGTCAAATACATCCATAATTTTCGAGAGCACTATGTCTTCCGTGATTGAATCTTTTGTTTTACCGACCTCTGATCCGGGCGTAAGCATTGTGGGTCGTCAGCGCGGCTCGGGTCCGCCGTTATTGTTGTTGCATGGCAATCCTTTGACTCAGTTAAGTTGGGAACGTATCGCGCCAAGATTAGCTGAACAGTTCACGGTGGTGACGACTGATCTGCGTGGGTATGGGGATAGCGACAAACCCGAAGGGCTTCCTGATCACAGTAATTATTCCTTCAGGCGTATGGCGCAAGATCAGGTTGATGTCATGCAGCAACTTGGGTTTGAGAAATTTGCCTTGGCGGGCCATGATCGTGGCGCACGCACGGCTTTTCGTCTGACGATGGATCATCCTGATAAAGTGTCGCGCGTCGCTTTTTTAGATATTTTGCCCACACACTGTGTGTTTAAAGATATTCAAGCACAAATGGCAATGGACCTGTATCACTGGTGGTTCATGGCGCAACGTAAAGGATTTCCCGAAACCTTGTTAAAAGGAAATGAAGAGTTTTATGTCCGCGACAAGCTCATGAAGCAAGGCCCAGGAAAGGGTGGCTTTACCGAGACTGAAATACTTGAGTACATCCGAGTCTGTACGCCACAAAATATTCACGGGGTCTGTGAAGACTACCGGGCGGCTTTCGAGATCGACCTGCCAATGGATACCGCTGACTTTGAGTCAGGGCGAAAGGTGCAGCCCCCTGCCCTCATTCTTTGGGGCGCAAAAAGTCACACGGCCCACCTTCATGATCCCCGCGTGGAGTGGCCAAAATATTGCGCAAATATTGTTCGAATGGCTGAGTTACCTTGCGGCCACTATCCGACCGAGCAGGCGCCTGAGGAAACGTATCAGGAGCTGAGTAAATTTTTTACTTCTGCTGACGGGAAGCCGTAATTTACAAACTCACAATTTACAAGCTCACAATTTACAAACGCACCTGCGACATCATTTTTTCAAAATGCGCCAGATCAGGTGTTTGATGACCGGGCACCTTGGCCAAGTCATCGTAACGTCGCAGGCGCACGGCCTCGGCGTAAAAGGGTAAAGCTTCAAAGGCCTCTACTTGTTTTTCATCAAAAGTACCGCCTTGTAACTCAAGGCTGTGCTTGGAGGCGGGCGAAAGGTCGGCCCAATAGCCTGCATCCACGGCACATAAATAGCGCTTTGCATCGACGTGCAGTTTGATGGGCTCTAACACGGCGTCTGGAAATAGGCTTCTTAAAAAAGGTAAGGCCACAAATTGATGTAAGTCGTCTTTGGTGGGCGGCGTCTCAGTGGGAAGCGCGTCTGTGGGAAGCGCGAGATCAGACAGCGCTTTCGTAGGTACCACACTGGGACGATGTGGGCTCAGCATATGACCGAGATCATGCAGCAAGGCTGCAACTATCGTCTCAGGAGTCTCCTCAGCTTTTTCTGCAAGGTCAGCGCATTGCAAGGCATGCTCAAGCTGACTCACGGACTCTTGGCCGTACCACGTGGTGGCGCGACTGTTCAACAGTTGCACAATTTCAGGAATAGACAAGGACATCTTGATAGATCCTAGTAAAGACTATCGAGCACGCGCGCCAATGATAGCGTAGCGCAGTTTTGAACACACGAAATCAATGAAGGCGACGGTAATCAAAATCAACAAAATGACAAAAGACATTTGTTGAAATTCCATCGTGCGAATTTGTTCGGACAAAATCAAGCCGATACCGCCCGCACCCACAATACCGATGATCGAAGCGCTGCGCGTATTGGACTCAAAGGCATACAGGACTTGGCTCAACAACACAGGCATCAATTGAGGCAAGATACCAAAACGCACGGAGGCCACGCTGGAGCCACCGGTGGAGAGGACGCCTTCGACGGGTTTGTTGTCTGCCGCCTCGATGGCCTCAGAAAATATCTTAGCGAAAATACCAAGATCCGCCATGAATAAGGCCAGAACACCTGCAAAGGGACCTAAGCCGACCACATTGATCCAGATCAAGGCCCAAATCAAAATGTCTATGCCTCGAAGCGTATCAAAACTACGTCGCGCCATAAACTGAACCAACCTGTTGAGGGTGGTGTTTCGGGCAGCCAGAAAACTAAGGGGGAAAGCAACTATTGCAGCCATCAAAGTGCCGAGCAAGGCAATAGCCAAGGTTTCCATCATGGCATAGAGATACACTTTAGTGAGAGCCCAAGACTCAGGATTGGGCGGCAACATGAGCACGACCATCTTGCCCAATTCACCCAACCCGCCCCAAACGCGCGCAAAGGTCATGTCTAACTTGTAAATGCCAAGTACAAAGAAACCAAAGGCGACCAGGCCGATAAAGATAGACGTCCAATTGCCCTGGTAGAACGGTTTGAAATGACTGGCATAGCGTTGACGCAGCTGGTCGCGCTCGCCGGGTTGAGATATATCCACTTGATTCGTCGTTACTTGACTCATGATCTGGCGTCCATTCCGATGAGTTTGTGACGAATGCGTTCCGTCACGGCGTCGATGATCATGACCGTTGCGATGATCAATACCAACAAGGCACTGACATCTGCGTAATAAAACTTTCTAATCACCTCGAGCAGGGTTTGCCCGATACCGCCCGCGCCCACAAAGCCCAGCACAGAGGCGCCTCTGACATTAATTTCAAAGCGCAACAGCGCGTAGCTTGCAAAATTGGAAGCGACTTGTGGCAACACTCCAAAACGAATTTTGTGGAACCAGTTACCACCCGAGGCGACCACGCCCTCCACCGGCTTCATGTCGATATTTTCGACTACCTCAGCAAACAGTTTTCCTAACGCACCAGCGCTATGGATGGCAAGCGCCAAGATACCAGGCAATGGACCCAGACTAAAGGCAACCACGAAAATCAGTGCAAATACCAACTCAGGTACTGTTCTTGAAAACTCAAGCAAACGGCGAGTCAAAAACACCACGCCCTTGCTCTGCGTCAGGTTTTGACTCGCCAAGAAACAAAAGACAAACGCTGCGGTGGCGCCGAGCAAGGTGCCAAGGTAGGCCATTAACAGCGTCTCGCCCATGAGGGCTAACCACTTTTTCCAACCCCAAAACCACTCGGCAGGATCTGAAATGACAGGGCGACCGTTTTCAAGGTGCGCAATCCTGTCAAAGTAGCTGACAAAGCCACCAATATGCTCGTAGAACTTAGAGAAAGATATCTCAGCAATATTGGCCGAGAACACGACCAATACTGCCAATACTATGAGACCTATCCAAAGCTGGCGGCGTTTGAGCGCAACCGCTTGGGCATAAGCTGTCTCCAACAATCTTGGACGGGAATTAATCATCAAAGATTATTTTTTACGTAAGCTATCAACGAACTTGTTCAATTCGATAATAGGCAAATAGGCTTCATGCGTCACTGGTTGAAAAGAATCCATCTTGCCATCGGACAACTTATCAAAGGCAGCTTTATCTTTCTGAGGGGCATTCAAGAAAGCTTGTTCGATCCGTTTTTTCAACTCAGGTGGGAGGCTGTCCAAATAAGCCATAGGACTGTTCACAATTTGATCTGATTTAAAAATGATTCGGAAATCATCTTTTTTGACCATACCCTTGTCGGACATACGAATCAGTTCTGAATCATTTTCATTGTTCCACCAGTTGGCTGCGACATCAACAGTCCCTTGGTTCAACGCCATCACTGCATTGACGTGGCTACCGGTATAGACCACTTTGCCGAAATGCGTCTCAGGCTTGATGTTCATGCCGTTCATGACAAAACGTGGCACGTTGTTACCAGAGGTGGAGTTAGGATCAACCAGACCCAAGTTTTTACCCTTCAGGTCAGCAAGCGATTTGTAAGGCGAATCGGCTTTGACATAAAACACGGAGTAATAGCCCTTGACGCCGCCCTTAGACACCTCGATGGCGAAGGGGGAGGTCTTTACACCAATCATGCGGGCACGCGCGTAGGAGGCAGGACCGTAATAGGCAAAATGGATTTGTCCAGCACGTTGACCTTCAATCACGGCTGCATAGTCACCTACGACACGCAACTTCACTGGAACGCCAATTTCGCGTGACAAATAAGCAGCAAAATCTCCAAAACGCTCTGTCACTTGGGCTGCATTTTCAGCAGGGATCGTAGCAAAAACTAATTCTGGATATTTGGCTTTCCAGTCTTGCGCTTGGGCAGACACGGCAAAGAGACTAGAAGCAGCTAAAGCAAGAAGACCGCGACGATTGATCAACATAAAAAATCCTCTGGGAAATGGGATGAAAAAGGCAGGTATAAAACTAAACCAGGCTAGCTTGGAGACTCAGAGGAGCCACCTTGTGAGAATTCAAATCAGGTGAAAAATTTTGCGTGGTGTTGTTGTTTGCTTCGATACCATAAAGTTCATGAACCAAAGTCTGTGTGAACTGTTCTGGAACATCGTCAAACACCACGCGGCCGTCAGACATACCGACTAATCGATCGCAATAATCTCGTGCGATATCGAGATCGTGTAGGTTGCAAATAACAGTAATGCCCAATTCTTTATTAATACGCTTTAAGGCCTCCATGACCATTAGGGTATTTTTGGGGTCAAGCGAGGCAATGGGCTCGTCCGCCAAAATAATTTGAGGTTTCTGAACCAACGCACGACAGAGTGCCACGCGCTGTTGCTGGCCACCAGACAGTTGGTCGCAGCGCTGCGCTGCAAAATCAGCCATACCAAAGCGGTCCAAGGTTTCCAAGGCATCCAACTTGTCTTTGTCACTCCAGAGTGTAAGGAGTGCACGCCAGGTCGGTACGGTGGTCAAGCGTCCCATGAGTACATTGGTCAAGACATCCAAGCGTCCCACCAAGTTGAATTGTTGAAATACCATGGCGCAGTTACGGCGCCACTCATTCAACGCCACACCTTTGAGGTCAGTGACGACGACGCCGTCATACTCAATCGACCCTTGGGTAGGTTCGTTCAATCGATTGATCATGCGAAGCAAGGTCGATTTACCCGCACCTGAACGACCGATCACGCTGACGAAACTGCCAGCATTGACCTCCAGTGATACACGGTCAACGGCTGTGTGCTCACCGAACTGTTTGGTCAAACCGCTAATCGATAAAGTTTTCATATTTTCAAAATCGGAGTGAATGAATCGGTGAATATTTTCGTAAGATTAAGGTCAAAATATTTCACTGTTATGACGCATTTAGACAACCCGAATACCCGCGCGCCACACTGCACGGACAACAGGTTGCTGTCTTCCATCAGGCAACGTGATCATGCGAACTTGAAGCAAGTCTGAGCGCAAACCCATTTCAAGGGTGCCTCTGTCATGCAGGCCAATAGCTTTCGCCGGATGTCGACTGACCAACGCCACTGCCTGTGGCAAGCTTAAATCCGTGGTTTCAGTCAGGCGCACCATCGCTGAGATCAAACTACCAGGCACATAGTCGGAAGACAGGATGTCGATCAGACCCAGCTTGACCAGCTCGGTAGCAGAAACATTGCCTGAATGCGAACCGCCCCGCACCACGTTGGGCCCACCCATGATGTTGAACATGTTGCGCGCTTTGGCCGCTTGGGCTGCCGCAATGGTGGTGGGAAACTCACACACGCGCGCTCCCTCGGCAAAGGCCTCCTCGACATGCGCCACCGTGGTGTCGTCATGACTGGCCAAGCTAATATTATGTTCCTGACAGTACTGGGTAAAGTATGCGCGGTGAGGTTTGGCATAACGCGCCTGCGCCTCTTGCGCCAGGGCCACACGCTCCTCAAACTTTTCTTTGGTCCAGCCTTTTTTTCCGGAAAAATAAATCCACGCTTGCTCAAGGTTTTCCCATTGGCGTTGACCAGGTGTGTGGTCCATCACCGAAATCATTTTCACTAAGTCATTACCCAAAAAAGGTGTGAACAAATTTAGGGTGTTGGGCGCTGGTAATTCACAACGCACATGTAAATAATGATCTGCGCGAAGGACACCTCGGTTTGCGAAATCTGTCAGACAGGCCAACACCGTGTCCCAATCACTGCCGCGAACGCTCTCTGGATCGGCCTCTCCTACCCCTAATGCGTCTAGGACAGTGGTAATACCGGCCGCGGCAATTTCAGCATCGTGCGCAAGCACAGCGGGCGCGTTATCCCAACGCACTTTGGGACGAGGCATCATGTGCCGTTCAAAATTATCGGTGTGCACCTCAACCAAGCCTGGCAGGAGGTAGTCACCCTCTAAATCGATGGCTTGCGGCACCGAGGTTTGACCTTGATCGATACTCTGAATCAAGCCATGCTGGCTGGTCAGACTGCCCTGCACGACTTCATTTTGAAGGACTATTTGTGCATTGGTAAAGACAACAGGGGTCGAAGTTGGCGCGAGCATCATTTTGTTTCCAGGGGCAGCATGGACACCGTGCGGCTGACAACTTCTTGTGCCACCGTGTCATCGTGAAAAATACCAAGGATGGCAACGCCTTGATGACGGGCTTGAATAATCATCTCGATCACTGTTTGAGTATTGACCGGGTCCAGGGACGCTGTGGGCTCATCGAGCAAGAGCAAGGGTCGAGGTTTGATAAAGCTTCGGGCCAGGTTGATGCGCTGTTGCTCTCCGCCGGAAAATGTCGCGGGTGGCAACTGCCATAACGCTTCAGGAATGCGTAAGCGGGTCAACCAACGCGCAGCCTCTTCACGGGCGTGCTCGCGACTGACGAGATCCAGGCCGTTTTCCAGCAAAGGCTCGGCCACAATATCAATGGCAGCCACGCGCGGAATGACTCTTAAAAACTGACTGACATACGCCATCGAATGCGCACGCAAATGCAAAACTGCACGCGCGCTGGCTTGGGTCATGTCGATATATTGACCATCGGTGTCGCGCACCAAAATTTCACCTGCGCTGGCGCGATAGTTGCCATAGGCCAGTTTCAGTATGGTGCTTTTGCCCATGCCAGAAGGGCCACTTAACCGTACACATTCACCCGGACTTAAGGTCAAATTAAAGTCTTGCAAAACGGTCAAGGCGGTGCTGTTTTGCAAGTGCAATAAAAATTGCTTGCTCAGCTTGCTCATCTGCAACATGGGCTGCGTGTCTGTACTGTGAATTGTCATGGCTGCAATACCGAAGAAACCAACAACTGCGTATAGGGATGCTGAGGATCGTCTAGCACCTGATCGGTCAAGCCGGTTTCAACCGCCTGACCGTTTTGCATCACCATCATGCGTTGTGCCAAGAGTCTTGCGACGGCTAGGTCATGCGTCACAATGATTGCAGCTAGATTCATCTGGCGTGTCAGAGTGCGCATCATGTCTAGCAGTTTGGCCTGCACGGAGACGTCCAAACCAGAAGTCGGCTCGTCCATAAATACCAAGCGAGGCTGGGTAATGAGATTGCGCGCGATTTGGAGCCGTTGGCGCATGCCACCAGAGAACGTATCGGGACGATCGTCAATACGACTTGGGTCAATTTCCACCCGTTCTAGCCAATCAATGGCTTGCGCGCGCAATTGGCCATAGTGTCTCTGACCCAACGCCATCAGGCGTTCGCTCACATTGGCGCCCGCTGACACGTTCATGCGCAAACCCTCAGCGGCATGTTGGTGTACAAAGCCCCAATCAGTGCGGGCCAGCATGCGTCTTTGTGCCTCTGACATGCCATAAATTTCTTGCAAGCCCTGATTGCGTAAATCAAAATACACATGACCTGCGCTAGGTGTATGACGCGCCGCAACGGCATTGAGCAAGGTGGTTTTACCAGAACCCGACTCACCCACAATGGCCAGCACCTCGCCTGGCCACAGATCAAAAGAAATATCGCGCACTACGGTTCTTGCTCCATAGGCGCAAGACAAGCCCTGCACCCGCATCAAAGGAGGCTTGCTATCCAGTTCGCTCATGGCGCCACCTGTCGTTTGCTGCAGTAGTCACTGTCAGAGCAGACAAACATTTTTTTACCTTGATCGTCCATGATGACTTCGTCCAAGAAACTTTCCTTGGAGCCACACAGTTCACAGGCTGACTCCCAGCGTTGGATCTCAAAGGGGTGATCGTCAAAGCCCAAGCTTTCAACCGTGGTGTAAGGCGGTACGGCATAAATACGTTTTTCTCGACCTGCGCCAAAGAGCTGCAAGGCAGGATTTAAATTCATTTTGGGATTATCAAATTTTGGAATGGGCGAAGGCGACATGATGTAGCGACTATTAACCAACACCGGGTAGTCATAGGTGCTGGAGATGTGTCCGTAGTGCGACAAGTCTTCAAATAAATTGACGTGCATGAGGCCATACTCTTGCAAGGCGTGAAGTTGTCGGGTCTCTTGTTCACGTGGCTCCAGATGCTGCATGGGCTCGGGTACAGGCACCTGATATACCAGCACTTGCCCTTCACGCAGCGGTGTCTCTGGAATGCGGTGACGCGTTTGAATGATGCTGGCTAAGGTGGTGTCGGTGGTCACCTCCACGCCCGTTGTTCTTTGAAAGAAACGCCGAATGTTGACAGCATTGACCGTGTCATCAGAACCTTGGTCGATCACCTTGAGCACATCAGTGGACCCAATGATCGAGGCCGTGACTTGAATACCACCCGTACCCCAGCCATAGGGCAAGGGCATTTCACGCGAGCCAAAAGGCACTTGATATCCAGGAATTGCGACGGCCTTTAGGATGGCGCGCCGAATCATGCGCTTGGTGCGTTCATCCAAATAGGCAAAATTAATGTGCGGGTCACGCACAGGAACAGACTCGACGGGGTCATTCTGCGACATGGTCATTCTCAGTTTGGTCATCCCTTGGTAAGACGTGTGACTGTCGCATTTTCCTGACCAATTCCAATTCAGATTGAAAGTCGACGTAGTGCGGCAATTTCAAATGTTGCACAAAGCCCGAGCTTTCCAAGCTGTCACTGTGTGACATGACAAATTCTTGCATCTGCGCAGGCGCAACAACGGCCTCGCCCAACTCGTCTGCTCTGAGGGCGCGATCCACCAAGGACATGGCCATGGCTTTGCGTTCGCTATGTCCAAAAGCCAACCCATAGCCCCGCGTAAACTGTGGCGGTTGCGTAAGGCTGCCTTTAAATTGGTTGATCATTTGACATTCCGTAATGGGTAAATCACCCACGGATATTTCAAAGCCAAGTTCTTCTGGCACGATGCACAGCTCGACGGTGCCAAAACGAATCTCACCCACAAAGGGATGTGAGCCAGCATAGCCACGCTGCGTGGAATAGGCCATGGCCAATAAAAATCCTTCGTCGGCCCGCGCTAAATTTTGAAGCCTAGCGGACCGATTAGCAGGAAACCGTACAGGCTGTCGCGTTAAATCAAAGGGGTCTGGATCGCCCTTTTCAGGCACTTGCCCCTCCAGCAAACTTTCGTGGTTGAGCAGATCAACCACTCTGGGGGTCGCGTCGTGATTGACCTCGCCTTTGGGTGCCACCGGTGCAGACTGACCCGTGGCAAGCAAACTGAAATCTAACAAGCGCTGGGTATAGTCGTAAGTCGGGCCCAACAGCTGACCACCCGGCAGGTCTTTAAAGGCGGCCGAGATGCGGCGCGCGATCTGCATGTCTGCTGTATTGAGCGGTTGGGTATAGCCCAGCCTTGGCAAGGTTGCACGATAGGCGCGCAATAAAAAGATGGCCTCCACCAAATCGCCGGCGCTTTGCTTAATGGCCAAGGCCGCTAAGTCTGGGTCATAAACAGAACCCTCTGTCATGACACGGTCAACGCTTAATCGCAACTGCTGACGAATTTGCGCCACGCTGAGCTCTGGTACCTCAGGATCGCCACGACGCTGCTGCGCGAGCAATTCATAACTATTGAGGATGGCGGCTTCGCCCCCTTTGACAGCAACATACATGAATTCAGTCCTTCACTTGGGTTGATCGGGGCAAGCCAATCAAGGTGTCGTGGTGGGTGAAGAAAAAGTCCAGGCCACAGGGTGCATGAATCTGGCTTTCGCGGCGTGCAGAGATAAAACTGTCTGGCAGACCCTTCAAGGTCAACGGGCGCGTCCCCTTGACGCCAGGACCACTAAGCGTCCAAGCGTCAGCGGTGGGCGCAGTATCGACGTGCGTCACTTGCACGACACAGGTGGCAGACAGCTCTGGATACTGGGCATTGCCCTGGGCTAACTGTTCTAAAGCTGGCAGCTCCTTGGCATCAGCCACCCATACAAAATCAGCGTGACCGGGCGCAGTGACAATTGTGCAACCCGTATGAAATCTCAGCCAAGGTCCTGCATGACTGCTGGCAAAACCCTCAGACAGCCACACCTTGCAGTCTTGATCCAATAATGCCAGCAACAAAGCCGCTGCTGCTGCATGCGCATGTTGGGGGACTTGGAGCGCGGGCTCGGATAAGCTCAGGTCAAGCGCCTGGGGCTGCCCTGGCAAAGACAATGCTTCTAACGCTTGGCGAAATACAGACTGACTGCAGAGCGTGGGATTAGAAAATCCCCGCCCGATATCTTTGAGGGATGGCTGCATCTGGGAGGGCTGAATCACGCGTCTTGACCTTCATCTGGGGAATCTTGACCGGCTTCGCGTGCCACCGTGAAAAACTCTACTTTGGTGGCTTGCGCGTGGGCATTGTTTTCTTGTTTTTGCTCAGACAACAATTGACTGAGGGGACGCAGTAGCAATTGATCCCAATGGGCATGCAAGGCGGGTTCTTGTAACAGTGCATCGGCCACCGCCGCAAGCTGGGCATGTCGGTGTGAGCTGCCCATCACATACGCAACACCCACTTGTTGACACTGCGTGCGTTGCGCATCGGGTTTCAGTACACAGCGTGTCAGGCTGACCTCACCCAAGTTAAAGCGCGTACCTGTGCCACCTGCACGCCCCTGCACCATCATGAGGCCTGTCTCAGCGGGGCGGAGCCACTCCAGATTGCCTAAGCAGTGGCTGGCTAAGTGTTGCTCTAATAAATCCTCAGGCGCTCTAGCTAAAAGCGCCATCCATGTTTTTCTGGCGGCCACAGCTGGCGGCAAGTCCTTGACGGGGATGGTGTAATCACTCTGCAACATTGTTTGGATAACTTATAAATGTTAATTAGTTTGATTCGTTCATTCATTAATTTACAAAGCTAAGATTTCAAATCTGTGACTGAGTAATTCTTTAGTCAGAAAATTCCACATATGTCCATACCTTTTAGACACGCGGCTTACTTTGCACCCGCACTGCAATCACAGGCTTGGGAGCTAGGCTCTCAATGGCTAGGACGCTGCGCGCACCAGATGACACCACTTGCGCAGCCGCAATTTGAAAACTTGAGTGCTGAATTATTTGAAACATTGACACGCACACCCAGGCTGTATGGCTGGCATGCCACGTTAAAAGCACCTTTTGAACTGAATATAGATGCGACACTTGATACCTTGGAGTCGGCATTTAGTCACTTGGCTCACAACACAGTGAGCGCCTTTCATCTGCCCTTGAAATTAGTCGTAATAGGTGATTTTCTAGCACTGGTGCCCGCACAGCCCAGCCCACCATTGCAGCAGCTTGCAGAGGATTGCGTGCGGGGCTTGCATGCACTCGCCTTGCCACTGTCAGACGCCGAACTGAAAAGAAGAACGGGCGCAGGCTTGACGGCCAGACAGACAGAGCTGCTTCACGCCTGGGCCTATCCCTATGTCATGGAGCAATTTCAATTTCATATGACACTGTCGGGATCATTAAAAAATGTTGCGCCAGAGGTAAAAAAAGCGTTGAAGGCAGCCGCCAAAGAATGGTTTGCTCCTTTTTTAGAGCATGGCCTATACATCGATGCTGTCACTTGGTTTGCGCAAGACCAAAAGAACGGTGACTTTCGGTGGGTGGAACGGTTCGAATTGGGTACTTCGACGTGGGCTTGATCTACGTCATTGGACCGTCGGGCGCGGGCAAGGACAGTTTGCTCAATAGCCTGCGCCAAGACGTCGCAGAAATGGTAGGCACGACCACCGCGCCGCCTTTGTATTTTGCAAAGCGCACCATCACAAGAAGCCACGACCAAAGTAACGAGGACCATGAAGCCGTCGATACAGCAAACTTTGAGTCGCTGATCAACCGCGAGGCCTTTGCAATGTACTGGTTTGCCAATGGTTTGCACTACGGCATTCGACACCAAGAACTAGCACCCATGTCAGAGAGCACCTGGGTGATGGTCAATGGTTCTCGCGCATATTTGGAAGAGGCAAAGCGACGCTTTCCGGGACTGACTGTGCTGTACATTACAGCGCCCATCGAGGTGTTACGTGCGAGGCTTTTGTCCAGAGGACGAGAAAATGAACAAGCCATCGAAGCCCGTCTGAGTCGTTCACAAGACGTTGCACTAAAGCCGCAAGACCTGTGCCTGTCAAATGGTGGAAGTTTGGCAGACAGCGTGGTAATGCTAAAAAATATGCTGCAGCAACGGACAGGTATTTCTTTAGTCAAAAAATAGAAACATTTGAAGATTAGATTGGCAACTGTCAGTCATGTCGGCTGACATCGTCAAACATCAAGGATTCTTCAGGTTTCATCTTCCAAAACAAACAGCACATTCGCTTGCGGTCATGGCTCTGTCAGTGTGCTGTACGACAGCCCTTCAAGCGCAAACAGAATTCCCCGCCAATCTGTCAGGTCATGTAGTGATTCCTGCAATGACCTTTATCAATGCACCATCAGATGCACCCGCTATTTTGCAGAGCTCTGGAAAATTTACAACGGGTAAGCGTGTAGAAGAATTAAATTCAATTGAAGGTAAGTCTGCAGGTCGTCCAACAGGGATTAAGTTGCCATTCAAAGGGCAACCCATTCAAGGATATTCAGGCATTAAAAAAATGCCCGATGGAACCTATTGGATCTTGACTGACAACGGTGCCGGTTCAAAGGCCAACTCACCCGACTTTATGCTGTATTTAAATCATTACAAAGTCGACTTTGCAACGGGTGCAGCCGATGTATTGAAAACTATTTTCTTGCATGACCCAGATAAAAAAGTACCCTTCCGAATTGTGCATGAGGCGACCGATAAACGTTACTTAACAGGCGCTGACTTTGATCTGGAGTCATTTCAATTTGCGGGTGGATATTTGTGGATTGGTGAAGAGTTTGGACCCTACCTCATCAAAGCAGACATGAATGGTAAGGTTGTAGAAATTATCGAAACTTTAGTCGACGGAAAATTGATCAAGTCTCCAGATCATTACTCTATCGTTGCGCCCAATACCCCAACAGATTTAGTCGCTTTTCAATTGCGCCGTTCCAAAGGATATGAAGGCATGGCGGTTTCTAAAGACGAAACCAAACTTTATCCAATGTTGGAGGGTGCACTTTGGGATGCGGCTACAAAGTCCTATGAAAACATCGATGGCAAACAGTACCTGCGCATTATGGAGTTTGACGTCAAAGCCAACAAATGGACTGGCCGTCATTGGAAATATGTCATGGAAGCCAACCACCATGCC
This sequence comes from uncultured Burkholderiaceae bacterium, assembly GCA_963926265.1. Lineage (GTDB taxonomy): Bacteria > Pseudomonadota > Gammaproteobacteria > Burkholderiales > Burkholderiaceae_B > Zwartia. The sequence continues at coordinate 11,053 of CAWUWN010000014.1, read as the reverse complement.
ATTGGTGACTTCAACATGATGGATGCCAACACAGGCTTGATTATTGAGCGTGACAATGGCGAAGGCACTCAGGACAAAGCCTGTCCAACAGGTCAGCGCCGTACTGATTGTTTTCATGACTTAGCCAAGTTCAAGCATGTGTATAAAATCGAACTCAACGAAGCTAATGTGGGCGGTCCTGTGCGAAAAATTGCTTTCGTAGACTTGATGAATATTCAAGATCCACAAAAGAAATCCAAGAAACCACTCAACAGCGGAGTATTCACCTTTCCTTTTTTCACCATTGAAAACGTCGATATCGTCGATGCCCGTCACATTATTGTTGGTAACGACAATAACTTGCCCTTCTCAAGTAGCCGCGATCCCAATAAGGCTGACGACAATGAGTTAGTGTTGCTCGAAGTTGAAGCCTTTCTGAAAGAAAAATAATTTGCACTAATTGTTGTGAGTATTTTTGAGGCCACCAGCATTGAACAAATGCTGCGTGGCCTTTTTGATTGCTTTCACTTGTTCTGTGCTTTTCTGCTGTACTGCTCAACGCAAATAGGTGCCGGCTTAACGGCTGCGGCAGTTTTGCATTTTCACAGGCTCTTCCTAGTAAACGCGCTCCACAGCCGCACCATGGCGTAGGTATCGAGTTTGCAATAATCGAGCAGCTGTCGCTCGATCTCGGCTTTGCGTGCAGGCGTAGTCTGGGGTGCTACGGCTTCTACAAAGGCGCTCATCGCCATACCGCCGTCTTGTACGCCCTCGAGATCTTCGTAGTGTAGATCTGGACAGAGTGCGGGCAGGACGGCTTTGATGCTCCAACTGCCCTGCTGACTCGGATGATAGTAATACTTGCGTGCAATAGGCAAGAGGTCGACTACGCGTGCGGCGAGCGCCATTAAGGCTTGGCCGAGCGGAGGAAATTTCTCGGCCAGCTCGCGGATGCGGGTGTTCTCAAAACCTGCGTTGTAGACAAAGATCGGGATGGGCTCGTGACAGGCTGCGACTAGGGCCTTGGCAAAGGCCTCTGAGGGATCGTTGCCAGAGAGGTCGATAAAGGATTGCTCGGTGAGTTGTGTATTGGTCTCGCCCGTGGGTTGGCTGTCCTGTGAGAGGCGATGGACACTAAACTGAAACGGGATCTGCTCATAGGGTCGTGTGCCCTGCCAAATCGGCACAGCATAATTAATGGTTTCAAAATCCAGAAAATACGCGGGGAGTGTGTGCGCAGCGAGAGCCTGAGCAGCACCCGCTTGATCAAAATACGCCTCGTTCGTGAGTGTCACGTTTTTAACGCGTTGTTGTTGGGCGTTAAGCAAATGATCGGGGACGTCTCTGAGCTCTGTGATGCCGTTGTGTGCGATGTGTTTGACTAAACCTGTGTTCAGGCGTCCTGGCAGCCAGGCAATCGGGTGCTCGGCTTGAGGCACTTGGCTCTCGCAGTGTGCGTAAAACCCGCAAGGATAAGGATCGTGGCACTGTTTGCCGATGGTGATCGCAGGTGCCGTGGCTTGAGCAACAGCGCTTTGTGCACCCTCGATCCAACGCTGGACTTCTGCGCCTCGACCAAAGGCTTCTTCGGTCAGGTCTTTTTCTACGAGCAGGCCTTGATAATCTCCACCACCGGGATAGGTCCACTCGTTATCGATATGCGCGAGTGCGATGGCTGAGAGTGGCACGTCTGCTGCGCGAGCAACAAAGGCTTGGACGGCAACGTCTTCGCGATGAGTGGCCTTAACCGAGGTAGAGGATTTGACCTCAATCATGCGCCAGGACTTTTGGGTGTTTTGTAGCGGCAGCAACACGTCTGCAAACGCCATCGCCCCCTCGGCGGCAAAACCGGCTTCGAAAATAGGTTGTGGGGTGTCGAGCAAGGTCAGGGTGAGTGCGAGTGCGGCATCAATCCCCTCGGCAAAGGGCTCGATGACCGTGCCTTGACTTGTGGGGTCATACACCTTCTGGGCGATCTCTCCGACTTGATGTCCGGTAGCAAAGTTTTTCTCGGAGGCGGCGGTGACTACGCGCAAGTCTGGGTGATGGACTTCGAGCCACACGCGCTTGGGGCACTGGCGATAGGCCATCAGCTTTGACTTGGATAGTGGGCGCATGGAGGGTGTCTCAATCTAGACTAAGTGGAGTTCTATTCTCTTTCCCAAGGCCGCCGCATATTTTCTTAAGGTACTTAAGCTTGGGGAGTGCTTGCCCGTAGCTAAAGCGCCCTCGAGCCTAGCGATGGCAGGGGCATGCGTGCCCATACGCTTGGCAATTTGCGCTTGAGACAAGCCCGCTTCTTTTCTGGCCGCAAGACTCTCATCGAGGATAGCAAACCCCTCTTTGTCTAGCTTTCTAATTGAACTTTTATTTTAGAGATCTGAACGTTCAGGTCACTCAAATGCCTATTAATTGTTACCCAGACAATTTCAAGGTCAACCTTGTGATATCCATGCGCCAACGCATTACGCATTTCGTAAGCAAATAACAAAGGTACGTCTGGGTGTTCTTGCAAAAAACTCGGCTCAATTTTTAAAATATTGTGACTAGCTTCTCCGATTACCTCAAAATTTCTGATAACGGCATCTTGAAGCATTTGATTGGACAAGAACTCAACCTCATCCACATCTGCACAATATTTTGTAATACGTTGAATCGCTTCTTGGATGTGATCAAGATAATCTGCTAAACGGAGCGATTTTTTGCTCATATAGGTAAGGCAGATTCGAGCACGGATTGCCTGAATTTTTCTGGCAAAGCTCTTGGCGTTAAGACATCAACAGAAACACCTAGAAGCTGTTTCAATTTATACCGAATCGCGCCGATATCAAACAACGTTGTATCTGGGGTGGGATCAATCAACACATCGAGGTCACTTTCTTCGGTATCTGTACCTGAAGCAACCGATCCAAATACACGTGCGTTTTTCGCGTGATGCGTCAAAACGATCTCGCGAATTTCATCTCTATGAGCAGCTAAGGCAACTGAAGGTTTCATAGGCATATTGTATTAGCAGTTTTAAATAGAGCCAATTGATATCTAGAACTCAAAGTAAAAAGTTGTATCTCTTTGCAAAAGAATCCCCCCCTTACTTCATCAGGAAAGATCAGATGTGTCCAAAGCCAAAGCTGTAGCTTGTCAAAACAGCCCTATGTATCTACAATGTATACACTTGATGGGAGTGCTCGCATGGACGCAGTGATTCGAAAATGGGGCAATAGCCCTGCCCTACGTTTAACAACAGCCGTATTAAAAGAGGCCGGACTTCAGCTCGAAGAAAGAGTTGCGCTCGTGGTGTCAAAAGGTCAAGTGATCATCACAGCGATCGACAAGGTCGAATACGATCTCGATACGCTTGTTAGCGGTATCAATGCGAAAAATACGCACGACAAATTTAGCTTTGGCGCCCCCGTTGGCAAAGAGGCGCTTTGATGCCACGCGGATATGTTCCAGATACAGCAGATGTCGTTTGGCTTGCATTTGACCCACAGGCTGGACACGAACAAGCCGGCCACCGACCCGCACTTGTCATCAGTCCTGCAAGCTACAACAGCAAAACAGGTCTCATGGTCTGCTGCCCACTGACATCCAAAATCAAAAACAACCCTTTTGAAGTGGTGACTCAGATAGATGGTGTCGATCTTGCAGTGCTCTCAGATCAAGTGAAGTCGCTAGATTGGAAAACCAGGCGCACCACAAAGAAAGCCACCGTTCCACCAATGGTCATGCTTCATGTTCGAGCGAAAATTAAAGCGCTATTGATGATCAAGTAGATATCTGTATTCGATGACGACAATCAGCACAACGCCTCTCACCGCTTCCTCAATACGCTTGGGCATGCTCAGCACGACCTCGCTGGTGCTGCTGGTTTACGGCGGCTTGATGTTGCTAGCCTTTACGGTGACCTTTATGGTGTCGCTCAATGATGCTCGAACAATCCGAGACGTCGGGATTTGGATCAAGCCCATGAAATTCATGGCGGCCACGGCTATTTTTGCCTGGACGTCCGTGTGGATCGTCATGCTCAGCCGCTCTACTGTCGCAGCGACACGCGTCTGGGGCTGAATCGCCGCCCTCGCCCTAGTCGCCTCCCAAGCTTGGCTCACCTGGGAAATATGGAAGCGGCGCACGCCAGAGCGTAGCGTGATCACACTCGGTGTAGTAATCGGCTTGAGTTTTACCTTTTTGCTTTCAGCGATAAGCGGTTTTTTGTTGGGGGGCAATCAACCCCCACCAGGTCAAGGGTTACCGTTTTTAGGTTGGCATCTTTTTTCCGATATCCGCCCCGCGCATTTTGTGGGCGTCCATGCACAACAATTCATTCCTCTGTTAGGAGTGTTGGCGGTGAGATTTGTAGTCATTTTTTAATTTCTTTCGTGAGACATTGAGATTTCGACCTAGCGATTGCAACATACGGTGTTTGGGTATCGTCTAAATCAGCGATTGGAGACTCCCACTACCTAAACCAGTGTCGCGAGGGAGTTGAGACATGCCTTTGGCACGCGCAATATTGCCGAGCGCTTTGGCCAGAAACGCTGCATCGTCTCCAGCCTCTTGCAGACAGGCTTCAAAATACAGAGCCATGTCCTGTTCTGTTTTGAGGTGCTCTGCGCTATCCCATTTGCGAAGTTTGAGGGCGTTCATTCGTCACTCCTTGATACCAGGCCTATTCACTCAGTCCTCGAGACGTTTCAAATCACGGTAGAAATTCTCGTGAGAGCCAAGGGTTAAAAGTTTCAAACTTTCCGTATCCAAAATCCGATAGGCCAAAAGATATATCTGATTCGATAACCGGAACTTGTAAACACGAATGCCCGCCAAGTCACCAATTTTCGCCTCACCTGCAACTGGATCTGCGCTGATGGCACGCAACGCCGCATCAAGCTCTAGCTTTTGCGGTGGATGTAGTTTCTTTGTTGCCCTCACAAATGAGGGAGTGACAAGCAGACGCATCAGCTAAACACGTATTCGCCAATGACCGCTTCCTGATCAGCGATCAAGATGTCACGGATCATAAAGAATGGCAGATCTGGGTTTTCTTCGGCAATCTTGCCAATCTGAGACCAGTATTCGATTTGCTTGGGCACGGAGCGGTGTTGCACCTGAGCGTGACTCTTAGCCTGATCAACCAGGTTCTCAGATAGTTTGACGTTAACGGACATGGCATTCTCCAGAAGAGGAGCACCATTATAGCGTAAAAGGTTCCAAAAGGGAACTTATGCCAAATCTCATTTAGCTGAGCTACTGCAACCTTCACAGCTGGATTAAATTTACTGGAGGATGCAGCCCAACGCCTCTACCCCCGCGACGAGTTTGAGCTGTCGGATGTCGTGACGGTCCACTGTCAGGACAATTTCCGCACACCCCGCCAAGTCTGCCAGGTCCTCAACGCCCTCAAGCTCTCACACGCACCTATCGAAGCGCGCTCGGCCTATGAGGGCGAGGTGCCCAATTTTCATCCCTACACGACCGAGGCACAGCTGCGACGTCAAACCGAAGCCGCGGTGAAACATCTGCTGTCGCTGGGGATCGCGCTCTCTGATATCGCCTTGGTCAGCTGGCGAGGGCTGATGAACTCGGTCTTGGTCCAAACACCTTTGCTTGGGGAGTGCTTGCCCGTCGCTAAAGCGCCCTCGAGTCTTACGATGGCGAGAGTTAGTAGTAAACGCCAGGAGCCATCAGGTTCGGTGCATTGCCGTCGCCCTCACGGCAACGCTCGCCAATGCCACAAAAAATACTAACCCCCTCCTGATGCCCGACCATGTTGTGAATCATTCCCGTCAGCAACACCGTTTTACCAACCCCAGCCCCACCAAAAAAAACCGGCCGTGCCACCACGTTCCAGTGGCAACAGGACGTCAATCACCTTGATGCCCGTTTCAAAAATTTCGGATTGGGTCGACCGTCTGACCAGCGATGGCGCGTACACGATGTGCATCGCGCTGGGCTAGCACCTCCAATACGATACGACCCTCATCCGCATGTAGCACGGTGTGGATTGACGGTAGATCACTTTGTCGTTGATTGATTCGGTCAATGTGTTGGCGCACCTATCCCACCTGCTCCCAGTAAAATGGTGAATTGGGGTCGGAGCCAACACATTCGGTCTAAACAGGGCGAAAATCGTCTGGTGCGCCAGGTGGAATCGGTGGATGCGCCTTAAGCGATGCCTGAAATTCTCGAACCATTTTAAGGATCGGTCCGCGAACCCAGTTCTGAGTACTGGCAACGTCAGTTTGCTCTTTCGGGTCTTGAATCACGTTGAACAAGTGGGGAGTTTCTAAGTGAATTGGCCCAGCATTGGGTTCAACCTCCAACACAAAGTGCAGCTTCCAGTCTCGCCACTTGGCAGCACGCATCTCTTGCTTGATATAGAAAACAAAACCTTCACGCGCAGACTTATCAGCTCCTGAGAAAAAAGCCATCTGATCGACACCATCCAGCGGACGGTCGTCTGGAAGAGTTGCACCGACCGCCGTTGCCAAGGTCGGCAAAAGGTCCACCACATGTACGATTTCGTTGCTCTGCCGCTCCGCTGGAATGTGCCCTGGCCAACGCACGATAAAGGGGGCTCTCAGGCCGCCTTCCATGGCCGTGTGATAAGTGCCTGTCCACATGCCGGCGCTACCGCGCCAAGGTCGACGGAACTCCGGGCCATTGTCACTGGCAAAGATGAAAATCGTGTTATCAGTCAGGCCACACTCATCGACGACATCGATCAACTCGCCCACCCGCGCATCCATTTCAACCATGGAATCGGCGAAATCGCCCTTCCCAGTACGGCCGATGAAGTCGCGATGTGGAATTGTCGGAAAGTGCATTTGCGTCAGCGGCATGTACAGAAAAAAGGGTTTGCCCTGTGTCGCGCTTTGGCGTACGTATTCACAACCACGTCGGGTTAGCTCGGCATCAATCTGACGACGCATTTCAAGATCGTAGGGTTCGCACTTGGTGGCTGGTTCGCCCTTCTTGCCTTGCATCACGTGTGGAACATCGACTACCGTGGGATCAAAGCCGACTGCATCCGTGAACATACTTTCGTTGGTCGTGCGAGGAATTCCGTACCACTCGTCGAAGCCTCGATCCTTGGGATAACGCCCTTCTTTGTCGCCAAGGTGCCACTTGCCGTACATGGCTGTTGCATAGCCCGCGGAAGATAGCACTTGCGCCATCGTCACCTCCCAAGGAATCAGCCCCTGCGGCAGCCCGGCTGGCACCGACTGCATCGCCCCGGTACGGATCGGGTGGCGGCCTGTCATCAGCGCAGAGCGCGTGGGCACGCAATCGCTCTCAATATTAAAATTGAGCAAGAGTGTGCCTTGCTTAGCAAGAGCATCAATGCGAGGTGTTGGCGCCCCACGAATTGCACCGCCACCGTAGCAGCCCAACTCACCCCAACCGAGGTTGTCGGCGAGGACTAGGATAATGTTAGGTTTGCCTGAAGGTGTTGTGGTGTTTGTCATAGGTGCTCAGGTGAAATAAGTTGGTGGCAGGAACGAGACTGGCAAGGGCTAAACTTTCGCTAAGCAACAAGCCAGGAATTAGTTGAGTTTTAAATTTAACGTGGGAAGCAGCGTGATCCAATTGTTGACTTCGGAATCAATGAATTTCGAAAATTGAGCGCTTGCCATTGGTCGCGGAGCGATGCCAGACTTGTTTAACTTTTGGACAAAGTCTGGCTGCGCAACGATCTTGACTAACTCGTCTGATAAACGCGAGATGACTGCCGGAGGTGTCCCCGCAGGCGCCATGACGCCTACCCATTGGCTGAGTGCGATCTGCGGATAGCCCAACTCGGTCAGCGTAGGCACATCAGGTAAAGCTGCACTGCGTTGGGGCGTCGTCACGGCCACGATGCGAACGGTACCGCGCTTTTGCTGAGGCAGCATCGGGACCAGACCCAGTACCGCCATAGGAACCTGCCCGCTGATCAGGTCGATGCTGGCCTGACCACCCCCTTTGTAGGGGATGTGGATCAAAGAGATGTCTGCAAGCTTAGCCAACCATTCGCCCACGATGTGCTGACCAGTGCCGACCCCAGAACTGCCAAAGGTCATCTGACCCGGGTGAGTCTTTGCATACTTCAGAACATCTGCCCAAGAGTTAAAGGCTGATTTTCCAGATACCGCAATGCTGACAGGTACGTCGCCGATCATGGCTACGCCTACGAGATCACGCCTGAACTTCCAAGTGTTCTTCGGTCGGACGGCATCAATCAGTGCAGATCCATCGGATCCAATACCCAGAGTGTAGCCATCAGGCTTGGCCTGAACCAGAGCCTGCATGCCGATAGAGCCCGATCCGCCTGGCCGATTTTCGATAACGACACTCTGGTTCAAGGCCTTACCAAGCGCCTCACCAATGAGTCGAGCCACGGTGTCGTTAGTTCCGCCCGCTGGTTGCGGAACGATGATCTTAATCGGCGCATCTTCTGGCCAAGCGGCAATAGCATTGGCAGAAAAAACAGATCCTAGTACAACGCAGAATTTGACGGTGGACGACGCGAATATTCTTCCGGCTAAATTCGCGATTGCTAAATACTTTTTCATCATCGATCCTTTTGGTTGGCGTACTAAATTTCAATATTGGCGTGAGTGCGCCACCAGTTGATACAGGTGTCGGCAAGAGCCTCGGTCACGTCAACGCAGCGCACTGCCAGAGCGGGTGGAAGCCGCCTGAGAACGATTGGGATTTCCGTACATCCCAGCACTACTCTTGAGGCTCCTCGGTCAAATAAGCGCTGTGCGGCGAGTTCGATCAAAGCGGTTGCGATATCCAGCTTATTGGCCTTGACGGCCGCAACGGCTGGATCCACAAGGTTGCTCTGTTCATCCGCTGAGGAAATTAAGCAATCAATACCGAAGGAAGCAAAGCGCCGCTGGTAGAAGCCTGACTTCACAGTTCCCCGTGTGCCCAGAAGACCAAGTCGGGAGCCTGAGAAATTCTGCTCGTTTATAGAAGCGAGTGCTGCATCGGCAATGTGTAAAAAGGGCACTCTAAGCACTGGCTTAAAGTCGTCATACCAATAGTGGGCGGTGTTGCAGGGCATGGCGATACATTCTGCTCCCGCGGCCTGCAAGGTCTCAATTGCTTCCAATAGCTTGGGCAAGGGTGAAGGACCTCCATCAAATATCGCCTGTATGCGGTCTGGCAATTGAGGTACAGAATGGACGATGGTCGGAATGTGCTCGTGATCGAACAGCGCTGGCGTGCGATCAACAAGCTTGTGCAAAAAATCAGCTGTGGCCAAGGGTCCCATTCCACCAAGGATGCCCAATTTCGGACTCACTCCTCTTCTCCAACGACTATCGCCACGTCATACTCATCGTGATTCATAGGATTGGCCCTCGGTGGCAAGGAACGTGGAGCGGACGAGGTGGTTTGGCATAGATTTTCCATTTCGCAAATGCTAAGGTCGACCGAGCTGCGTTTTACTTTATAGGTTGCACTCCAATCTATTAATTTTTAGTGTAAGAATGTAGAATGTTTGTGTCCATTGCAAATAAAGCAAATTAAGTTGCAAAAAAAGAAACTGCCACATGAATATCAAAGCCCTGCGGGCATTCCGTGCTGTGGTCGCACAAGGCAGCCTTTCAGCTGCGGCTGATACCATCAACCTCAGTCTTCCCGCGACTAGTCGACTCATTTCCACGCTTGAGGGTGAACTGCGCTTGGTGCTGTTTCAAAGGTCGGGGAGACGCTTAGTGCCAACGCCTGAGGGTCTGAAATTCTTCAGCGTAGCGGGCCGTATTCTTGACAACTTGGACGAGATTCCTCGCATAGCAGCAGAGATTCGTGGCGGGCGTGTTGACAGATTACGTATCGTTGCCCTTTCTCGTGTTACCCATGCGCTTGTCAGCCCTACGGTCGCAGCCTTCTTGCGTACCAACCCCGCTGCTCTTATTAGTGTGGATGTGCGGGCGAGACGTGAAGCAAGTGAATGGCTGGTCGTGCGTGAGTTTGATCTGGGTATTGGTCCACTCCCCTTGGACCATCCGGAAATACACACGGAGCCACTTTTGAGCGTTCGCGCCATGGTGGTAGCGCCGATCGGACATCCACTTTGCGAGCAGCCCAGTTTGTCAGCAGAGGAACTTGCAGGTTGGCCCTTTGTAGGGCTGATGTCTGGATTACTTCTTCGAGATTTAACAGATGATTTTTTTCGCTCTGCAGGGGTTACGCCCAACTTGGTAGCTGAGGTCGCAGCCTCACCCGTGGCGTGTTCGCTGGTGTCCAATGGTGTAGGCCTCACCCTCGCCGACGAATTTGTTGTGTCTGAGCTCGCCCCCACAACTGTTTGTTTGATTCCGACAGCTCCAGAGCGATGGATGCGGATCGGTTTTTTCTATCCAAAATTCAGACCCCTATCCAAAGTGGGAGAAGCATTTGTGGATGCGCTGCGAGCGCAGGCGCAGAAATTGAGCGAAACCAGCTCAGGGGTTCGTCTTGATACCGAACTGTAAATATTACCCAAAGCTTGCCGCCTACGAAGCCAGCGGAGGAAAATACTGGCATCACAATACAGTGCGGAGTCGGCGGATCTAGATAGCCTGAGTCTGTGCAGTTTTCAGGTTTAGCTCAACACTAGATATCCGTACAAAATCCGTATAGACAAACCGGAAATTTGGCTGAAAATTTTCATAAATTGGGCTCCCCGAGCTGGGCTCGAACCAGCGACCTACGGATTAACAGAAAAGTCGGTTGTTTAAATATCATTTAAAAACAGCAGGTTATCTTCAAAAAAGATCACCGTGTAATAATTCGTGTAATTGAGCCAAGAGTTGCATTATGCAACTCTTGGGCACTTGGGTCCGTTTTTGCTCATTACACAAACAATAAAATACCAATCTCTTTGATCAATACATCCAGCAATCACTAAGATAGGTTGTTCACAAAGATCTCAAACTGCTTCAGCCTATCGAAGCTGTTTCATGCGAGACCCCTGTCAAACTGCATTGACGAACTTGCGAGAGCTCCTCATGCTCACCGATCCAGGACTCTCGAATCATGGCAGGCTGATCCCTGACTTTTTTTTAAGCCAATCGAGCTCTATCTTGAGTCTGCCAATCTCGCT
>CAWUWN010000013.1:0-6565 GCA_963926265.1 uncultured Burkholderiaceae bacterium | reverse complement strand
GTCACCAGCCAGCAAGTGATCAGCATCAAGGCCGAACCAATGAGTGCGTAGAGTAGGCCACCCCATTGATAAAGCAGGCCTGAAAGCAGGGTGCCGATAAAGCGGCCAAGTGCGTTGGCTGCATAATAAAAGCCGACGTCTTCAGCAGCCTTTTCTGAGCCGGCATACGCCAAGATCAAATAAGAGTGCACCGAAGAGTTTACTGCGAACGCAAAGCCAAACACGGCTAGTCCTGCGACGACTACCCACTCAAGATGGCTGACCTCCAGCCACACAAGAGCACACAGCAATACGGTAACCAACGCAAGAATGGCCGACCAGTGACGGGCGGCTGGCACCTCGTTGCTCAAGCCGTCCTCACTGCGCCGCACCAGCGAGGGCGCCATTGCCTGCACAAAACCATAACCGATTGTCCACGCGGCGAGGAAACCGCCCACCATCGTAAAGGTCCAGCCAGAGGCATACAGAAACACGGGTACGCCCACTACAAACCAAACGTCGCGCGCACCAAACAGCACGACACGCGCGGCGGCGAGCAGGTTGATGCCGCGGTTTTTGGCAAACAATTCTTTGGCGGACTTGGAGGCTTTGCTCTTGCCCATCATGGGTGGCAGCGAAAATACGACGCCCACTAAAATCAATGCCAACAGTCCCGCCATCACCCAAAGCGAGCCCTGAAAGCCGACCTGGTCGAGCAATAGACCACCCAGAAAGAAACCCACACCTTTCATGGCATTTTTACTGCCGGTAAACCAAGCGACCCACTTAAACAACTGCCCGGAGGCTTGTCCAGCGGTGATTTTGATGGCGGATTTGCTCGCGGTCTTAGTGAGATCCTTGGCGACACCGCAGACGCCTTGGGCCATCACGACCCAGGCGACTGACATTGCGGCTGTCCACTCGGGCGAGAGTGCGGAGAGGAGGAGAAAGCCGACAATCTGTGTGACTAACCCCACCATCAGCATGCGTGAGATACCAAAGCGGGTCGCTAACCATCCCCCCAGCAGATTGGCCACTACGCCAGCGGCTTCGTAAAGCAAAAATAGAAAGGCGAGGGCAAAGGGCGAATAACCCAGGCGGTAAAAATGCAGCAAAACCAACATCCGCAACGCGCCGTCAGTCAGTGTGAATCCCCAGTAAGCAGAGGTCACAATGGCATAGTTGCGTGCGGCGTGTGTTGACATGGGTGTTGTTAAATACCCTGAACTTGCATATGGCAGGCAAGGTCGATCATACGACACGAATACCCCATTTCATTGTCGTACCACGCATACACCTTGAGGAGCGTGCCATCGGTCACCATAGTGGATAGCGCATCAATAATGGCGCTGCGCGTATCGCCGGCATAATCGACACTTACCAAGGGGCGAGTCTCGATGCCAAGAATACCTGCGAGGCTACCTTCGGCAGCCTGGGTAAACAACGCATTGACTTCCTCGACCGTGGTTTCGCGTTTGAGTTCAAAGACGCAGTCTGTCAACGAGGCATTGAGCACGGGCGCACGCACGGCGTGTCCGTTGAGCTTGCCTTTGAGGTCTGGGTAAATCAAGGTGATCGCGGTCGCGCTCCCTGTGGTGGTGGGCGCGAGACTCTGCATGGCGCTGCGTGCGCGTCGCAAATCTTTGTGGGGCGCATCGACCACGAGATTGGTATTGGTCGGATCATGGATGGTGGTGATTTGGCCGTGACGGATACCGATGTTTTCGTGGATGACCTTGACGACAGGCGCTAAGCAATTGGTGGTGCAAGACGCCGCTGTCACGATTTTGTTTTGCGAAGGGTCGTAGAGGTGCTCGTTGATACCCACCACAATATTGAGCACATTGCCAACCTTGACGGGGGCGGCCACGATTACGCGCTTGGCTCCACGATCAATGTGGCCTTGAATAGTTTCCGGTGTCAGAAACTTGCCTGTACATTCCAGCACAACGTCCACACCCAGCTCACCCCAAGGGATGTCGTCCGGGTTGGCATGCGAGGAGAAAGAAACGGAGCGCTTGCCGATCCGAATGGCGCAGTCACTTTCAACCTCAATCTCTTCTCTCCAGCGTCCCTGAACGGAGTCAAACGTTAGCAAATGCGCCGTCGCGGCGATCCCGCCCTTGAGTTCGTTGAGATGGACAACCTCGAGCCGATTTTCACGACGAGGATCATTTTCTGGGCGGTGAGCAGCACCAAAAGCCGCTCTCAGTGCTAAGCGTCCAATCCTACCCATACCGTTGATGCCAACTTTCATCGCCTAACCCTTATCTTTAGATGCGTTTTTATCAAGTACCACATTTATAAAGTATCTAGGTTGCAAAGCGATGACAATGTGATGACAGAATTTGATGTCAATCTTTTGAACTTGGGGCGGCACAGGACTGTAGCCACTCAAGGGGAGCAAACTCTAGTGCGCGTTTGTGCGTTGAGTCGAGGAAAACTTGTGGAGCGACGCCAGCCTCAAAAGCCTCTTTCCATCGCAATGCACATAAGCACCAACGGTCTCCGGGCTTGAGTCCGGGAAATCGATAGTGTGGCATTGGTGTAGACAAGTCATTGCCACGTTGCTTGGAAAACTCTAAAAACTCTTGGGTCATTTTGGCGCAAATGACGTGTGAGCCTAGGTCGTCGGTTTGCGTGTTGCAACAGCCGTCCCTGAAGTAGCCCGTCAGCGGGTCATATGAGCAAGCGATTAATTCAGTGCCAAGTACGTTCATAGTTCAATTCCTTCGTGTTGGGCAACTTTTTCAAGTGCATGCTCAAAGAGCGCTCTGGCAGAGCCAGATACGGAAGTGAGATATGCGTGCAGGTGCGCATCTTCGGTACTTTTGTTGAGACATTCCTGACTGTACTGCTCAAAGCTGGCGAGTTGGGCGATAATTTCCGCAACATGGCGTGGGCATTCGCACAAAACGTTTGTTGAAATACCTGCTACACGGGCAAGTGTTTCATCCGAGTATTTACGTGCGGGGATCATTGCGCTAGGCGTGACTTCATGCAATGAGTGGTTGGCTTCGACCGTTAGGACCGAGCGAATTAACTCAGCGAGTTCATAATCAGAAATGGGCTCACGGCGCACGAGCATACCGGCAGCACGCATGGTGTGTTCGACTTGTTCGCGTCCATAGTTGTAGAGCACAATGGTCTGAGTTGCTTTATTTTTTATTTTGATTGCCTCGATATCGCGCATCACGATTTCGTGCAAGGTGTTGACCTTTATCAGCAAAATCTCGGCAGGTTTTTTAAATCCGTCAGTCCGCGCTGCGTCAAGGTCTGTGAAGATATTTGTGACTTCAATACTGCTGCCAAGCAAATTCATAGCAAACTTTTTGGCTTCAATACGTCCGGCAAGTCCGAGCCCAACCACGGCTAAAGTGACATGTTGCGTGTGCGATGGACTGTCTTCACGTGTTTTGCCGTTGCGGTGTTTGTGATGCAGTTGACTGAGTGCTTGAGCGCTGAGATTGGCGATCGCGCTAATGCCATGACCCTCATCGCAAAGTTGTTTAATCAGCGTGGCGCGAAGTAAGTCCTCTTCACCATACAAACGATGCTGTCCCTCTGTTTTGATGGGATTAAACGCAGCGTATCGAGTCTCCCATACTCGAAGTGTGGGGACGGGGATACCTGCCAGCTTGGAGATCGCGCCGATTCGATAATTGTGTGTTTTGGAGTCAATGATCATTGGCTTCTCATTAAAATCAATAATTGAATAGATATTGAATAGATTACAGCATATATTTGATAAAAATCAATAAATCAGACATATTTTTAGCATTTTTGAATAGAAATTAACGTATATTTAAGCCTTGAATCTACTCGTAAAATGACTAAGGATTAAAAAATGAGCGCCAATGAATCGAAACATGCTCTGAGCCTTGTCGTATTGCTCGCCGGGTTACCCAGCGGTGAGGCTCTGACCACGCAAGACCTCGCCAGACATCTTGATCTCTCGGTTTCTTATGTCGAGAATTTGTTGAAGGGCCTGCGAACACGTCAGTTGTTGAAATCCAACCGCGGGCCACGAGGTGGCCACAGGTTTGATGGTGACCTGATGAGTTTGAGTGTCTGGGATGTCATCTCCATTTTCGGTGGATCTGAGTTGCCACCGGTTGAACCCAGCGAGCACGGTCATGTGACCGCGTGGCTCGAAGCTGAATACGAACACATCAAAAACGAATTTCTGAAAGCTGTACCATTGTTCAAGCTGCTCGGAAAACCCGGCGAGATTGATTTTTCGCTCGAGTGGGAAATGACGGCAGATGATTTCAAACCTGTATTGGACTCATTTTCTCTCAATACATCTCAAGTAAATGAAAACTACGCTCACACCGAGTGAAATCTCAAGAATCATTGAGATGGCGTGGGAAGATCGCACGCCCTTTGAAGCGATTGGGCGTCAGTTTGGTCTGAGCGAGTCTCAGGTGATTACATTGATGCGCTCTGAACTCAAGCTGTCTTCATTTAAAATGTGGCGAGTTCGGGTAACAGGTCGTCATACCAAGCACAGCGCGCTTCGTCCTGCTGAGATGAATGGTGGGCGACGCCACACCGCATGTTTGGGACAACCTGCACGCCCTCGATAAACTTCTCTATTTTCAGGATAAGCATGCAAGAAGATAAAAGATGTTGTGGCTCTGGGACCTGCATCATTAATGAGGAAGGAGTATGCTGGTGTGGTCAACGCTGGGACGGAGAAAAAATGTGCTCCGATGTTCAGACCCCGATTCCAGATGAACCAAGCAACGACTAATAGCCGTTGAAACCCGAGCGAGAGATGCCCATCCAAACACTGCCACCCCCACTCACCGTCGCGAGCGCGCTTAGCGAAACAATCAAAACGCAGGGTTTCGCTGTGTTGAGTGCCGAAAGTGTGTCGCAATTAAGCGGGGTGTCTTTGGATGATCTCATCGATCTTGCGCCAGCGTGGAATGCACTTTCGCCCGATCAGTACCTCAAGGACGGTGGTCGTTATCGTTACCGTCGCCATAGCAGTTATGAAATCAACGCAGATCACCTTGCGTCTGTTGAGCATCGTGCGCATTGGCAACCTCTTTCTTACAATGCTTTGCATGGTGGAATGCATCGATGGTTTGAGCCGATTGAGGAAAAAGTCTCTCATACTTCGGCTTGGCAATCACTTTTAATTTTTTTAGGTCTTGTGGCCTCTGATCTGCGCGGTGCGCAGACTTGGTATACGGAGGCGCACCAATTTCGTATCGATACAGCTCACGGCATTGGCCGTCCCACGCCAGAAGGTGCCCATCGCGATGGCGTGCAATTAGTGGCAGTTTTTCTGGTGGGGCGTCATCATATCAAGGGTGGTGAAACAAGGGTGTTTGATATGTCTACACCCTTTGGTCAGCGCTTCACGTTGGCGCAACCTTGGTCGGTTTTGTTACTCGATGATGAACGCGTCATCCACGAAACTACACCGATTCAACCTGTAGAAGAAAATGGTTATCGCGACACCTTAGTGGTGACACTCAAAGCCGACTCGTTTCTTGATGATCCAGTCATACTTAAGGCTTAAATACGGATCTATTTCTTTTGAATTTTACCCACTGAGAATTGACCATTTGTATTGAAGGCTTCAAAAATGATGGAGTCACCAGGGGTGAGATTTTTTAACATGTCAGGCTGCTTGGCGACAAACACCATAGTCATCGGTGGCATATCGAGGGCTTTAACTTCGCTGTGACGAATTGTGATTTTGTTATTGTCTAAATCGATGCGTCGAACCACACCTTCTGCCATGGCTTGAGCGGATGCGCTGCTGTTCAGACCAAGTGTCAAACCGAGGGTGCTGAGCGACAAACCAAGGGCAATCAAGTACTTTTGAATAGGCATCACTGTGCTCCTGATATCACGTTAATTTTTCCGATCATGCCAGTGGTGTAATGCCCCGGTAATAAGCAGGCGAAATCAAATTGTCCGGCACGGTTGAAGTTCCAAATGATATCAGCACTTTTTCCCGATGAGACATGTGCCATGTAGGGCTCATCATGTTCCATATTAGGATGTTTTTTCATGATCTCAGCGTGCTGATCAAGCTCCTGCTTAGTGCCGATGACTAACTCATGCATGAGTTTGCCGGAGTTTTTCACAGATATCCTGACTATTTCACCTTGTTTGACTGTAATTTGTTCGGGCATAAAGCGCATCGTGTCGAGCATGGTGATTTCAATGGTACGAGTGACGGCACTTGCGTCACCTCCAATGCCCCATTCCTTTTGTTCCTTTTCCATAGCGTGATGGGCTGAGTGATTGGCTTGGTGCGCAAGGACAGGCAAGGCCATAGAGGTAACCGTCAGGCCAAGGAGCAAAGAGCTGAGTAAATTTTTCATGGTAGCTTAGTGTTTATGTGAATTATTGTTAGATTGATTTGGTTTGCGCGCTTGAGCGTTACCGTTATTAGTAGCCCCCCCTGCAGGCACAGAGCTCTCTCGACTGACGGGTAGGGCATTGCCTTTATATTCATAGGCTTGGGTCCCCGATGGCTGCTTGTACCAGCCCGGGTCAGAGTAGTCGTCGGGCTTTAAATCCTCGCGCACTTTGAGTGTAGTAAACATGCCGCCCATAC
>CAWUWN010000012.1:0-10855 GCA_963926265.1 uncultured Burkholderiaceae bacterium | reverse complement strand
GAACTGCGACTAAACACTGGGTATACTGTCTAATGTGTTACATCCCCCCTGCGCACCACCAGCAGCAAGCTCCAGTGCCTCATCAGAAACATCCTGCACAACAACTTCATCAAGTTCAATGTTCATATTGATTCCTAGGTTAAGTACCCAAGTGGGTATGGATTAGCTGTCAGCAATGGCTAAGGCTTCAGTCACCCAGTGGGTATGGATTAGCTGTTGGATTAGTCACCCAGTGGGTAGTTGGTAGTATGGGTTCGTACATCCCCCCTGCGCACCACCAGCAGCCTGCTCCAGTGCCTCATCAGAGACATCCTGCACAACAACTTCATCAAGTTCAATGTTCATATTGATTCCTAGGTTAAGTACCCACGCCCAAGTGGGTATGGGTTACCGGTCAGCAATGGCTAACTACGCCCAAGTGGGTATGTAGGTTCCAGTGCAACCACCCGCACACCCCCCCTGCGCACCACCAGCAGCCTGCTCCAGTGCCTCATCAGAAACATCCTGCACAACAACTTCATCAAGTTCAATGTTCATATTGATTCCTAGGTTAAGTACCCACGCCCAAGTGGGTATGGATTAGCTGTCAGCAATGGCTAACATGGGTATGTGGGTATGAATGTCAACCCATTATTACATCCCCCCTGCGCACCACCGGCAGCCTGCTCCAGTGCGTCATCAGAGACATCCAGTTCAACAACTTCATCAAGTTCAATATTCATATTGATTCCTAGGTTGAGTACCCAAGTGGGTATGGATTAGTTGTCAGCAATGGCTAACAGCAGATCCCCCCTGCTGTCCATGAGTGACAAGCACCACAAAGCACACCCCCCTGCGCACCACCAGCAGCCTGCTCCAGTGCGTCATCAGAGACATCCAGTCCAACAACTTCATCAAGTTCAATATTCATATTGATTCCTAGGTTGAGTACCCAAGTGGGTATGGATTAGTTGTCAGCAATGGCTAACAGCAGTTAAGTGCATTTTAAGAATGCCTTCTACTTATAAAGCCGATATTTAATCGACGTCAATCAGTAATTGCACTATTTGTGAGCGATTGCGAGTGTGGGTTACAGCCGCTGATTCGCTCGTAAAAACCAAGATACCTGTGCCATGACCTCGGGCCTGAGAATGCCAACCGTTTGTTCTAAGGCTTGATTTTGACTCCCCCCGTGATATCTGGCACAGTTTTGGGCGAATAAATCCGCTTGTGCTGAACTTTTCTTAGTTGATTTGGTACTTTTGTTCACCTCCCGCCAGAGTTGCCATACGCCCCAACGGGAACGGGGGTTGGGTCTAGCCTTGGATTGATAACGCTTACAAAACGCCGCATACACGCTCGCACACTCATCAAGGGTACGTTCAAGCTTTAAGAACGCAGGATGCCAAACGGTTAACCCATCGTCTTTGAGTCGTGCATAGGCGGCGTAGTTACTGTAGGCGTAATCAAAGCCTTCTACCATCTTGGCAGCTAAGGGGTTAGCGTGGATGTAGCGCAGGACCATCATGCAGTGACGCACATCGTTATCTTTGACGGGTTCGGCGTGATAGCGCTGCTCCCAGAAATGACCTCGACGCAGCAACAGACGGTTCAAGAGCATGGCGCAGTACCAATTAAGCCAGTGCATCAGCCGTGACATCTGGTGGGGCTGCTCGGGCTTTAGAAAGTAATGCACATGGTTACTCATGACACATACGCCGTAGAGTTTGAAGTTGAACTTGGCTTTGGCCCGAGCCAAACAGAATAGAATCGCTTGACGGGCTTGGGGTCGGCGTAAATCAAACGCTTGGTTATTACAGCGCAGTGTGACGTGGTAACTGGTGTTAGCTTCAAAGCAGCGAGGTGGGCGTGGCATGGTAGGCATCCGGTTCGAGTTGACAGATAACCAGCTTAAAACGGCGCTTAAGCTTTCGGCTTTCTACCCACTGTGCGGGGTCCGGCAAACATTCCAATGGCATACCCAAGTGTTTCAAGAGAGCGAAGCCGAGCCGATGCCAAGCTATGTTCATGCCGTGCTGCGTTAGTGGCTTGACCATGCCGATAGTTAGGGTGTTTATCACCACTTATGGGGGTGTATAAGCGATGTGCGCCGTGCATCCTACAGGACCTCATGCCGAACGCTGCAGGGTTCTTGCAGGGCTGCTTAGTGCGTTTACAAAGGCAGTGGCATCTTTGGGCGTTAAATCGGGATACGCTGGGCAGGGGCATATTCAGCTTTTTAGGTTATTTACACTGCATTTTGACGGACAAAGGGAGACGTTTTAAACATTGATCGCTGCACCTATGCAAATGAATGCCTGAGGTGACCGGAATGCCCAGCATTTTTACAAAAACTTTTATTAGATATATAAATAAAAAACTTTTTAAAAGTATCTAGGCACATTGGACACTTCATCAAGACGCCCATGATCACTTGCTTTCCGCTGTCCGGATACACCTCCGTCATCAAGGCACTCCAGCCATTAAGCTGGAGGCCAGTTTGGTTTACCGCCAAGATATGCTCCCATCTCGCATCGTGCAATATTTAACTCAGGCAGGTCGTACCCCCATCGTCGATCTCCACCAACCTGTCTTCTGAGGTTTGTTGCGCTGGGGCATATTCTTTTAAGAACCTCTGACAATTCACGACCATCGGCAGGGTTGTAGCGTTGTTCGCTGGGGTATTTGTTCTTGTAAGCTCGGAGAATACTATCAGTCTGCCAAAATTTTCCAGCGGTCCAATCTGATTCAAAATCACTGATATATTGCCCGCAGCCGTAAATTAGGCCATTCCAGAGCGCATCGAACCAGAAGCGCTCTAAACCAGTTAGTGATTTCAATTTCTGATTCAGTAGTTCATTTGATGCAGGTCGTTGTCGAATATTGAAATCAGATATGTCCATTGTCAGCAGATCATGTGTCATTGCTTCGATTTCACCGTTATTGATGGCCGTATGCACACGACTCCAGTACTCGGGATTATCCTTAAATCGTTCAGACACTCTTAGGTAATACATTCTGCGATCGTCATATTCCGTTCGGTTGAAGTGTTCTTGATTGCTGGCCGCAATGAATCGGTGTTGACTTTCGATTGTCCGTTCTGGTTGGTATTTTTCTTCGATCTGAATATGCTTTGCTGTCACAAGACTTTTTAAACGGTCAGAGCTTTTACCATCCCCACGGAAAAGAGCCTCATCCATAAAGACGATAAATGAGCGTTCAAGCCGAGCATTAAATCGTCCAACAACTGAGTCAACGTCGCTTACCATCAGCGTTGTCGCCGCCCATATCCTTCGTAAAACTATCTCAAGCGTACCTTTCCCAGTACCTTGTCCACTCAGCAGCACAATCATGACGCCGGGTTTATCCTCTGGTTTTTGCAAAGCGTGAGCGATAAAGCGGATCAAATATTCGTAGGCATTCTCATCACCGTTACAAATCACATATTGCAAGTATTGCTTCAAGGTTTGCCATTGGCCTGCTTGTGGGGTAATGGTATGGCCTTGCCATAAATTCAACGTGGCACTGGAAACAGCCTCTGGTGTAAAGGCCACATTTCGATAAACGGTGGTTTGTGGATCTGAATAAAACTGGTGTATTAACTCAGTCGGTTTGGTGGACACGGGTATTGTTTCAATGAATCTTTTCATTGCAATCTCTGCGTCCTTACCTTGGTAAACATAAAGTGCTGGGGCAGTCGGCATACCAGACACCCAGATCAAGCTGGCGGGACGAAATACGCCAAACTTGCCACTAAGCTCCAACAAACTGAACTCTTTTTGCAACAGCCTTAATGGATTCGGTTTTAGCTTTGTGATAGCGCTCATAGCAGCCCCGCCAACAAATTTGGTGAAGCTGATTTTGGTATTGCAGCATAACCATACTGTTTTGCATAATGAACCACTGTGCCAAATGTGATCCCGCCCGGTCTGTCGTCGAACGACGATTGAATGACTGTTAATCCATCCTCTGTAAAACGGTGCGGTGCGCCCAAGCTCCAATGCCGCTGCAAAGATTCGCCACATACCCAGCCTAAAGCTTGGATACCCCAAATAACATTACGGTATTGTTCGTAGTCACAATCAGGGTTGACGTATGCCAGCACTTCCTTTGCCCATGCAATCGATCTAGGCGTCTCAGGTTTGCTGCAAATTATTGTTGCAGGAGCTGCTCTAACGGTGTTTGTTTTAGGTTTAAACCATTTCATATGTAGTTCGTTTATGGCGGTAGTGCAATCTTTTAGCTGACCTTTTCCTGACCAACCAGTCACAGTCAGGAATCTCCGGGATGAATACATTTCAAGGCCATTTTGATTTCTGTTGTCGATCAAGACCTTTGACAAACAGAACATGCGTATCCCTTTTTTGCTTGGCGACACCTCAACATACGGTTTGCCAAGGGTTATCCAGATATCATGAAGTTGCTCGTAAGATATTCCTGCCTTCTCATCCATATCAATCCCGACAAGGTAGAGTGGTTCATTCGCTTCGTTTTGAGTCAGAATGGTGCCTGTCATCACAAATCCAATACCACTCACTGTGGGGTTGCAGTGCGCAGCCTTCATGGCGGTATCGAATGGCATCTGATTTGATGCTTGATGGGCATCGAGTTTGTGACTTTTTTGTGGGTGAATTGGGTACTTTGCGAATTTCCCATTTGGCTGTATCGGTCCAGCCTGCCACGTTACCCATTGGGGTGAGTTTTTAAGCAGTAAGGGGATTGGTTCCAAATTAACTGGGTCAATCACAGGGATTGCTGTGGAGTTATTCATGCCGCCTCCCCGACTCTGCGATAACGTAAAGGGTCGTTAAGCCACTGTCGGATACTACCCACACGCCAAGCGGTGATTTGTCCAGAAATTTTCACCGGCAATGGAAACTCGCCACGGTTGACCATTCTCCAAAGAGTGGATGCAGAAAACGGAACGAGCTGCATTGCCAGTAACTGGTTCTGCCTGATGAATGCGCTGTCTGGGAGTGAATTGAATAGGTCGTTAGCTTGCTTAGCGTTACTTGAAACGGTAGTGGCTTGATTCACGGTGACACCTCATGTGCGTTATGCAATGAGATGATTGGATCCGATATCTTTTGCTACCCATACACCTTTAAATAGAGGGTTTAAAGGGATGTATTTATGACTGGTATGGTGAGTCAGGATCGGACCAGTGCCGGCTTGACGACTGCATGGCCTTATGCTCGTACCATTTCTTGCGCAGATAGGCCAGATCATGGGGATAGTGGAATGCCTTGTGGGCAATCTTTAATGCCTCTTCTAATGTGTATCCGTGACCCGTATCGGTATCAATCGCGCAGGCGACCCAGTGCAGAACAGCACTGAGTTTTTGTCGTCCAAGAGCGTCATTTTCTGAATTACCTTTACTGAACGATACTCCTAGAACTTTATTGGCGTCCTCACCAGCCGAGATCCGACTGAATACATTTTGTAAATATGTATATTCCTCCTCAGCTAGAGGAGCTTTTTTTTGCATTTTTTCAGCAAAGGCAGCAAGTCTTTTACGAGTGTCTAATGGGTTCATGACAGTGATCTCCTAATCGGAGTTACGTTACCGCTCGAATTGGCGCTTGGTTTATCAATGAAGTTAGCCCACTCACGCATTAAGTTGCGGCGCTTCTCAAGTAAATCGGTACGTTGATAGGCCTGCTGTACTGCATCTCCGACAGTATGGCCTGAAGCTGCCTTGCGTATGTCGTCAGGGTAAGCGGTACATTCGGCTGCCCAGTCACGAAATGTTGAACGGAATCCGTGTGGCACTACATCAACAGTAAGCTCACTACGCTCTTTCATGCCACGAGTGATTTGTGACAGGGCCATGTCTGATAATGCTCCGCCCCTTGGGCTTGGGAAGACATTTGGGATGTTTGCTAGGCGAGGTAAAGAGTTCAAGAGTTCTATCGCTTGCGATGGCAGCGGAACACGGTGTTCTTGCTTAGTCTTAGTGTGCGCAGCCGGAATAATCCAGAGCTTATTAACCAAGTCAATCTCAGACCACTCGGCGGCACGAACGGAACCAGAACGTACGGCAGTTAGTATAAGGAACTGCAACGCCTTGGCACTAATGCTCTCGTTAGTGCGCAGCTTAGCCATGAAGTCGCCCACCAAGGCGTAGGGTAAAGCAGGGTGGTGTTTTACCGTTGCCACTTTGTTGGGTGCGGCGAGCTGGGTATCTAGATAGCCTTGCCAGACCGCTGGGTTTAGCCCAGTGCGGTATTCGTTCACAATAGCGTAGTCGATGATAGTTTTGATGCGGTCAAGCAGGCGCTTAGCAGTTACGGTCTTTGCCTTCCAAAGCGTTTCAGACTTTGGCTCGTCGGCGACTGACGGTTGATTCATTACATCAAGCACATCCCGCATCGACAGGTCTGCCACCAGCCGCTTGCCAATGATCGGGTAGGCATAAGTTTTGATTGTGGATGACCACTGCTTACGGTGCTTATCGCTGGTGTAATCGGCTGCGTGAGCCTCGATATAGGCCTCTGCGCATTCCTGAAATGTTTTACTACGCGAGGCTGCCGCAAGCAATGCACTGCGAACCGCCAGCTTTTTAGCTTTGAGGTTCACACCTTGTCGTGCCTCAATGACGAGCTTACCTGCTTGCTCACGGGCTGCAGCTAGCGATACCTGTGGATACGAGCCTAAACCAATTGGGTCACGTGTCTCGCCAACCCGAACACGAAGGATCCATGACCGTGCCAATGGTGCGCCTTCACGTGTTGGGTTACGTATTTGCAACAGAAGCCCGGCAACGCCACCAACGGCGTACCAACCCGGCTTGGTGATGCGGTTAAGTGCAACGGTCGTCAGTGGTTTTACGATCTTTGGCATTCCCAATTACATACCCAAAATAATGATATGTAATAATATCAGGTGACACAGGTTGATTCAATAATATTATTTAAGCTATTGATTAATATGTATAAATAATATGAAATGACATTGCCTGACTATCTTCAATGGCAGACGTCCGCTCCGCCAAGCACTCAATGATGTCGCGCTTGACATGTCTCTGCAATATTTTGCCTTCATCTCCAAAAGAAGTAGACTAGCCAGATGAACTGGTATGTCGTACACACAAAACCTCGCCAAGAATCCCGTGCACTGCTCAACCTAGAACGTCAGGGTTATGAGTGCTTTTTACCCACGATCACAAAAAAAAAGCTGGGTCGATCCGCCCTTGAGCTGTTCACGGAACCTCTGTTTGCCAGATACCTGTTTATTTCGCTCGATACAGATCTCAGCAGCAAAAGCTGGGCCCCGATCCGGTCAACGTTTGGTGTGAGTAAGCTCGTGACCTTTGGCAGCGAGCCCGCCCAAGTCCACAGTCTCTTGATCGCACAACTCAAAGACATGGAGGCAAATCTCAGTCGCCAGCCACAATCACCTTTTCAAGAAGGCGATCGCGTCACGATTCGCGAAGGTGCATTCGCGGGGCTTGAGGCGGTCTACCAAATGGATGACGGCGAAGCGCGTGCGATGGTGTTGATTGATCTGCTTCATCGGCCGACACGAATGACGATCCCGATAACAAGTTTGCAGCTGACAAGCTAGTCATTCAAATGTGGCACCGACAGCGCAAGCATTGCCTTGAGCATGACGCACACAGGCTCAGCTCATACTCCCGAATTATCGAGATTTAACCAACCCAGCGCCTTACGCACAGGACGTCTCAACCACGGCACTGAGACGCGAGAACCTTTTTGCAATACTTCCCGCTGCTCCACCAACCTCGCAATCGTCGCCTCGCAATTCGTAAAGCCGCACAGATCCCAATCCCAATAGACTGCATAGCGCAACAACACGCCTGCCACCAGCTGATCCAGACTCAGACGACGTGTGCGACGCTCAGCTACCGACAACTCAAACTCAACATCTGTTGTCAGCCCCCACCCCGCATAAAACGGCATCCCATACGTAAAAACAGGAATCTCACGTAGCAACGCATCAAACCCTGTGAGAGACGTCATCGTATGCACGCTGTCGCACGCCTCAAGACAACTGATGACAGAAGCCGTGATCTCTACGTGATCCACCCATTGACGCGCCTGGACTTCGCTCACTTGACCCACGCGATTGCCTGACAAAACATCTGGATGCGGTTTATACACAATATAGGCATCGGGATTGCGAGCACGCACCGCCATTAACAGGCGCAAATTTGTATCAACACCTTGCTCACCATGCACGCAGCCCAACCGAATTGATGCATCGTCCTCGACTTGCCCTGGCACGAGAATGACCGCGCGACCGCCAGAGTTCCAAGAGGCCTCGATCACAGACATGCCCTTAGCACCAGCGTCTACGTTGTATTTAGTCAAACCCTCAGAGACGAGCATGCCACGCACTTGCCTCGCTCGCGTAAGCTCCTCCTCTGAGAACACCCCCGTCTGCAGTAGCTCCTCAAGATCCGAGGGACGCGTGGCATCAAAATAAATCCCTTGCTGATCAAAGACCAAGGACAGAGGCCGCACCAGATCTGACCCTAATCCAACCGAACGGATAAAACCATCCTCGATACGCGTGCCATCGCCTGCAGTTCCCCAGCAAATCTCAGATACCCGCTGCGCCCGCCCCTGACACCATGTAGCCAGTACAGGCTTGAGATGGCGACGCTTCCAACCCTGCATACCGTTCACAGGAATCGCCCCAACCAAAGCGCCCACGGCATTGAGACCCGCACGCTCACGCTGCTCGCTTAGCCAACGGATCACCTCAAAAATCGTGCCACGCTTACCTTCGTAGGGATTCCAATACCTTGAGTATTTAAAATACGCCGCAGCGAACAACTCCATGACAGAGCGCTTGCGCTGCCGTCGCGCGCAATCCAACTCATCCGTTGTCACACCCCATCCAGCGTACCAAGGCATCCCAAAGCAGGTCACAGGCTTGCCCAACAACAAAGCCTCAAAACCCATCGTCGAGGACACCACATAGACATGGTCCATTTGCTCGATCAGACTGACAGGATTAACCAAGTCCGTTAGCTTGATTAGGCGCTCGTCCTCGGGCACCGCAGACAGGTAGCCGCGCTTGGCACCTGACGACACCTCGGGGTGCGTTTTGAGATAAAACATTGCCTCGGGATGACGGCGCCGGGCATCATTCAACATCGTCACAAATGACTGCTCATCCGCAAGACCGAGATCAACACTACGATCACCAAACGTCTGATCTACGATCAGGATACGTTCGGATGGTGAATCAAGTGACGGATGTAGTTGCGGCGCATGGTTGTACTTGCTCAGCTGATGTTCGCACATCAACGCGCGAGCGCGCTCGAGATCCTCGGCGTACTCAGTGATTAGATTGGCATCACTATTTAAGAGATTTTCTAGCTCACTCGGTGCCGTGGCATCGTAGTGCACGCCCACTGCATCCACGACGATCGATAATCCTGGATACTTTTGTCCAGGAAAAAAGGAACGTAAAAATCCATCCTCGACAGAAACAAAAGATGCACCCGCGCGAACAGCACGTGCGTGCAATCGTTCAGCTGCAGGCCTGCGCCCCCAACCCACACAGACATCTTTTGAATTCAATCCGAAATAAAACAAAGGCGCACGACACAGCTCCGCTTCCAAGAGCGAAGCAACAATACGATTACGAGCCAGCCGGCGAGTCGCTGCGCACCATCGGATTTTCAACGAACACACCCCCACCCCAAGTCAATAAAATAGTGTAACTTAGCGCCATGCCAATGCTCATCCAGCCACGCCACATCCTGATTGTCGAGGAAAACAATAACCCCTCGACAGACTATTTTGTGTTGCCCCATGTCAATACGCTCGGGCTTCCGATTACCAAGCTTGAGTGGAAAGATGTCCCCACCGCAGAGCAACTCGATCAGGCTTTCGTGATTATTGTGCGTTATCTGACGCCAGCTTGGAAAAGGCATTTAATTCGTGCCGGCCAAAGCATCGCCGCGCTTGCCTATTTTATGGATGACGACATCCCAGACACCACAGCCAGTCGCGGATTGCCCCTGAAATACCGCTTTAAACTCGCCCGCTTCGGCGCATGGCAATTTAACTGGTTGATGCAGCAGCACGCACAGCTCTGGGTCTCGACTGAATTTCTCAAAACCAAATACGCCGTACACCAACCGCTCCAACTCACACCACAACAGATCCCTACACCTACCGAGCGGTACCGCGTGTTCTATCACGCCACCGCTTCCCATCGTGCAGAGATCGAATGGCTTCACCCCGTCATGGCGGCTGTGTTGGAAAAAGAGCCCAGAATCGATTTTGAAATCATCGGTGACCACGAGACGCACAAGCTCTATAGAAAACTACCCAGAACAACAGTCGTCAACCCAATGTCATGGGGCGCCTATCAAGGCTTCATCGCTCAGCCCGGACGACATCTAGGGCTCGCGCCTTACATTGACTCTCCGTTTAATGCCGCCCGCAGCCACACCAAAGTATTTGATATCCAAAGAGCGGGAGCACGCGGAATTTATGCTGAGGGTGGGCCTTGGAGCCGGCATCAGGATCGAGAGAAGATGGTGTTACTGCCGATGGTAGAGCAGGTTTGGGTGGATGAAATTACTAAGCAGAGCAGGCTAAGTCTCTGATGCTATGGACCTGTATTATTAGCCCCGTCGCTCCTGCACAAGAACACAGGCGATGGCCGGATCGCTCAAATAATCGATGGAGCTAAATATTTATCTATTTCCTTAAAACGACTCACCCAGGCGCGAGTCGGTGACTTTGGCGCCTCCATGCGCATCGCCTCAACCTCAAACTTAGACGCAGCAGCGCGGGCCTGATCCAGACCGTCATGTGCCAATTGACTGCTCAGCCCCAAAGACCCTGCAAATACAAGCAAATCATCCCTCGAGATATGGGTCCCTTTGCCA
>CAWUWN010000011.1:0-152387 GCA_963926265.1 uncultured Burkholderiaceae bacterium | reverse complement strand
CATCCCAGGCAGATAACATCTGCAAATGATGACTCAAGTTGGAAATCGAATTCAAATCGTGGACACCAAAAAATGGGGATTTATCTATGAAAATCAATTATTTACAGCGCTTTTCTTTTGAAACGTTGGGACACTAGTGGGACTCAATAGTTAAATTTAGTTTTTAGTGACCAAACCAACAACCTGCCGTATCAGTATGCCACAGTGGTCACTCAATACTCGATCTGGTAAAAATCTTCGGTTTAAATACCCTGCAGAACTAATTTTACCCGATACCTTAAATGTCGACGAGTATTCCGCTGACTTGTTGCACTTCGTACTTGAAACCGCCCTGGTTAAAAGGAAATTGTTCCACATAAATCCATAATCAATTCAATAGATTAGAAGCACTAAAAAGTGGTATGCAATAAAGTGTGCAATAACTTGTTTTATCCTAGATGGTTGCTACCTTAGGATTCGAACTTTTTGAGTGTTACTTTAAGTAACGGTTATGGGTGTCTATAGGCGGTGACCTCAACATGTCAACGCAAAACATGTATTCAATCATTGCGCAGGAAGGGTTACCCTTTGCTTAGATGAAATAGGCTATTAACTGTTTGACCTATATCAATATGAGGACTACTCTGCAGTTAACAGACCTTCGAGCTGCCTTAGCATCCTGCTAGGCCTACCGCCCCAGATTTCGAACATAGTTCAATCTTAAGGGGCGGTAATGAGTAAAAAACTTTCTGCAGCACATCCCACTTATTCAATTTCCAAAGCTTTTTTTACTCTTGTGCTTGCTGCATTATTAGTTTCCTGCGGTGGTGGTGATGATACTAATCAAGTACAAGATGCCGCCAATAATCCGCAATATATTTCTGCCACATGGGTCATTGTTGGTGCTGATTCGGTTGGAAATAATCAAACAATTGCTCGAGCTACGACTAGCTATATTTCGCCTAGTGGGGAAGCTATCTGCCCTACAATCAATATTGATGGTATTGGGACTCCAATGACTATGCGTGTAGCAGCAGGACTAATGCCATTACGCACTACCTACTATCAACCTTCGGTTCCTGCAAATTTTCCAGTTTCAGTATGCGAGGCAATCCTCTTACCAGGTACAAAAGTTGCAAGTATTGTTGGACAAGCCTTACCAATTCCAAAAGAAGTGCCCAACCGTATTCTATTAATTGGTGACTCTGGTTGTCGCATGGATACATCTTCATTACAAGATTGTTATGATCAAAGTACCTGGCCCTTTGCTACTGTTGTCCAATCCGGCGCCCAATTAGCACCAGATTTGGTGATCCACATGGGTGACTATGTATATCGTGATGTTCCCTGTTCCTCATCAGGTGGGTGCCCAACGAATGCCAATAGCCCATGGGGTTATGGTTGGGATACTTGGCAAGCAGATTTTTTTACTCCCGCTACTCCCTTGTTGGCAAAAGCACCTTGGGTAGTCCTGCGCGGTAATCATGATATTTGTAGTAGGGCAGGTCAAGGGTGGTTCAGATTTTTAGATCCTAGTCTATATACTGAATTACGTTCATGTAATGATGCGAATTATGATGCCATAGCAAACTATTCTTCTACTTATGCTGTTGACTTAGGGGGCAGCTCAAGACTGTTGGTCTATGATTCCTCGGATGTTTCTTCAGGATCTACCGTATCAGACCCAAATAATAATTACTACAAACAATTTGAACGGGCATTTGAGCTAGCAGCCAACCCTCTTTATACGAATACGATATTTAGTAGTCATCATCCAATATTGGGGTATAACATCCCTCAAAACGGATCTGTTCCTCCTGGTAATGCCACTTTGCAAGGCGTAATGAATAGTGTAATGAGCTATTTATATCCATCTGCAGCAGCAAATAGTTATTACCCAAGCACCATTAATATGGCATTTCATGGGCACGTGCATAGCATGCAAGTAATTAATTTTTCTCCTACTAATAATCCAACCTATCCAGCCACCATAGTTACTGGCGGAGCTGGAGACGCTTTGGCTACTCCCTTTCCGACCACTTCTCCTCCTTTTTACACCCAGAATAGTGTGGCGCCTGGAATTTATCCAAGCAATATGCTTTGGGATAACGATTACAGTTTTGCTTTAATGGACAGAATTGAGAACAGCGCTTTTTGGAAATATACCTTCTACGATAAGTCAGGAAAAGTATTTGCAGTTTGCACACAGTCGGGGCGACAAATTCATTGTGATCAATCCGCAAAGTAATTTTGTTCATGGGGCTTAAGCAATGTAGTAATTCCGCATTGATGTAAGCGATTAATACCAGCATAAAAATACTTACTTAATCGGTATATCAGTTGCCACTGAAACCTACCTCGAATGCTGATGCCAAACTTATGTAAGTCAATGATTCGCTCTTGTGGAAGAGTGCAGAGGGGGGCAGGGCTTGATCGTGGCGATGGTAAGTAAATAAGTATATTTGTAATTTATATACTATTCCAACTAACTAGCTACTCAGGTCGAGCAACAGAAATAACTCCAAGCAACCAAGCTGGCTTTAATACAGTGAATGGTTATTACTACAACTCAACAACCAAAACCTACTACAAAGGTAAAAACATCAATCGTGATGCGGGGGCTCAGACTACGCCACAAGGAAGCTTGTCTTTTACATACGATAGAAACCAATACGCCCCTACAAATTTAAGCATTAGTCGATAAGATATCTTTTATTTAGACTGGCTCTATATGGGGCTTTAAACGTTACTTAAAGTAACGCTCAAAAAGACAAAACCCCAGCTATCTCTAACTGGGGTTTGCTTTTCTGGTGGGCCCACCAGGACTTGAACCTGGGACCAAAGGATTCCGGTTTGTGTAGTTTTCACTACTCCCTGGACTATGCCTTCATCATATAAAGATTTACATCCTTACTTAGATGGGTGCCGTCTAGTCTCTACACCTTCAACAGCACTTTCACGCTGAAGCTTGGCTCGGCGTTAGCTTGTGCAGCTTTTGGCTGCATTTAGCTTTCTCCGAATTTGACACCATCCCTTATGCAGTTTCCACGCATAAGGCACAACTTTCGCTATGAGTCCTCTGCTCTAACCAACTGAGCTATGGGCCCTTAATCGTTACATTTACCACACACCTTTTGAGGGGTGTTTTTACTTCAAAACCACACTAAAACCGCATTTACTACACACCTCGGTTTTTGCTCCGGTGTGTAGCCGGTGTGTAGTGAATTTATACCGCCTAATCGACCACTAACCTCTTGAATCTATTGAGATCTTTGCTACAAGACCCCTTGGGCTTCTTTCTTATGAGTCCTCTGCTCTAACCAACTGAGCTATAGGCCCGTTAACCTTTGCGCACAACTTTCATACTTCTTAAAAAAACATTATAACCTTTCGCTAGAGACCCCTTTCAGAGTCTCTAGCGACTCAAATACCGCTACGCAATAGGACTTGAGTGAACAAAAGGATTTGGATTTGGATTTGCATTACTGACCTTCAAGAAAGCTCTTGAGTTTGTCCGAACGACTTGGGTGACGCAACTTGCGCAAGGCCTTAGCCTCTATTTGACGAATACGCTCGCGCGTGACATCAAACTGCTTACCCACTTCTTCGAGAGTCTGGTCTGTGTTCATCTCTATACCAAAACGCATACGCAACACTTTTGCTTCACGAGGCGTCAGAGAGTCCAACACTTCTTTGACTACATCACGCATCGAGCCATGCAAGGCAGCATCCGCCGGCGCAAGAGTGGCCATGTCCTCAATGAAATCACCCAAATGAGAGTCATCATCATCACCAATCGGTGTTTCCATCGAAATCGGCTCTTTGGCGATCTTCAAGATTTTACGGATCTTGTCCTCAGGCATATCCATCTTGGATGCTAATGTTGCAGGATCAGGCTCAGCACCCGTTTCCTGCAAAATCTGACGACTAATCCGATTCATCTTGTTAATCGTCTCAATCATGTGCACTGGGATGCGAATCGTACGTGCCTGATCAGCGATCGAACGGGTAATCGCCTGGCGAATCCACCAAGTGGCATAGGTTGAAAACTTGTAACCACGGCGGTATTCAAACTTATCCACCGCCTTCATCAAACCAATGTTGCCTTCCTGGATCAAGTCTAAGAACTGCAATCCGCGATTGGTGTATTTCTTGGCAATAGAGATCACCAGACGCAAGTTTGCCTCAGTCATCTCGCGCTTGGCTTTGCGAGCCTTCGCTTCGCCAGTCGCCATTTTCTTATTGACGTCTTTTAGATCTTTGAGAGGCAACACCACACGCACTTGCAGATCAATCAGTTTCTGCTGAAGCTCTTGCACAGCAGGAACATGACGCTCCAACGTATGTGCATAGTCAGTTTGTAAGGCAACTTCGCCCAGCACCCATTCAAGATTCGTTTCGTTACCTGGAAACACCTTGATAAAGTGCGAACGTGGCATACCCGCACGCTCCACGCAAGTATGTAAAACTTGACGCTCGATCTTGCGAACCTCTTCTACTTGAGCACGCAACGTATCAGCCAAACGCTCTACCATTTTGGCGGTAAAGCGTATTCCCATTAATTCGGTCTGGATGGCTTCTTGGGCAGACATATAAGCATTTGAACGATATCCATCTGCTTCATAGGCCGCACGCATTTTTGCGAACTCTGAGCCAACGACCTCAAACTTTGCGAGACCTTTTACGCGCAAATCCTCAAGCTGCTTGCTACTCATGCCACCTGCAGGGCCATCTTCATCCGCTTCATCGGACACGCCTGCACCTGCGTATTCGGCACCATCATCCGGATCAACCAGACCATCGACCACCTCATCGATTTGTGCCTGACCATCACGCACGCGCTGAACATGATTGAGGATTTCGTTAATCGTTGTCGGGCAAGCTGAAATCGCCATCACCATGTGCTTGAGGCCCTCTTCAATTCGCTTGGCGATTTCAATTTCACCTTCGCGAGTCAACAGCTCGACAGTCCCCATTTCACGCATATACATACGCACTGGGTCAGTCGTGCGACCAAAGTCAGAGTCAACCGTCGTTAACGCAGCTTCAGCCTCGTCCTCAACATCGTCGTCAGAGGTCGCTACCGGAGCGTTCTCACCCAACAGCAAGGTCTCGGCATCAGGAGCTTGGTCATAAACCGCGATTCCCATGTCGCTAAACGTGCTGATAATGCCATCAATTGCCTCAGCATCCACTAAGTCATCAGGCAAATGGTCGTTGATTTCACCGTAAGTCAGATAACCACGATCTTTACCCAGCTTAATCAATGACTTCAAACGATTACGACGCGCCTCGTACTCTTCGGGTGTAACAGGACCACGAGCAATCAAATCCTTGGCATCACCCTTACCGCGCTTGCCTCTCTTAACTGGTTTGAAGTCAGGCACGACCTCAACTTCGTGCTCACCATCACCTGAATCACCAAAATCGGCGTCATTGTTACCAGGATTTTTTGATGGGCGTCCAGGGCGACGACCCGTTCCACCCGGAGGACGGCCGCTTACTTTTTTAGGCGGACCTTCACCATCATCTTTCGGGGGAGCAGGCTTAGAAACGTCTACCTTACCAGGCGCCTTGGAAGAAATAGGCGCAGGCGCTGCGGCTTTGACAGGCACAGGTTTCACAGAGGGCGCAACAGTTTTGCTTGATGCAGACTTTGTCGCGACCTTCGCGGGAGCTTTTTTCTCTAATTTTGCAGGCTGATCAGCTAGTTTCGCACTTGCCTTGACGGCGGGCTTAGCTGGAGATTTCGCACCATTCTTCGGTGCAATTGCTTTATCGGATGCTACGGGTTTACTTTTTGAAGCCGACTTCATTGAATCCTTGACTGATTGAACTGCAGTTTTTGCTGCGGATGATTTTGGGACAGGCCGAGCCGCTGGGGACTTGATCGCTGTTTTAATTGGTTTCGCACTCGCACCGGCCTTAGACGTAGGAGACTTTACAGACGTCTTTAGCTTAGAGGCAGGTTTAATAATGGGTTTGGCAGCAGACTTTGCGGCAGCTTTTACTGCTGGCTTGGCTGCTGGCTTGGCTGCTGGCTTAGCAGTAGGCTTTTGTGCAGGTTTAGCTATGGGTTTAGCAGCAGGCTTGGGAGCAGACTTTTGTGCAGGCTTTGGTGCAATCTTGACGGCGGGTTTGGCAGACTTTGCGACGGGTTTTACTGCCGCTTTGGGTTTAGGCTTTGCAGCAGCCATCGTTTTTTTCTTACCAAGGGGTTGAGTCATGATCGCTCTTATGTATGAGAAGTGCTTAAAGCACAAGTCTGCCCAACCCGTGCTTGATTCAAACACACGCTTGAGCTGCGTAAACCGTTGATTTTAACTGAATCAAGTAGACTTATTTGATTCAATCACCTTCATTAGACGGGTGATGCTTAAAGAAAGTTCCTGATATTTTTGCTGTGCATGCAAATTATTTAATCCCTGGCTAATCAAGGCCTGTTGCTCAGCTTTTAAACCGTCCATTTCTATGCGACGCACGGCGTCTTCCCACTCAGATTGAGGATTAGGCAAGGGTTCCTGAGCCATCAAATCTTCAGCAACTGACACTAGCAACACACCAAGATCATCACCTGGGTCCGCTGCCTGAATCAACGCACCGACATGTCTTGCACCCGTCGCCTGAATAAGCACGATCAAATCCCTCACCATATCAAGATGGGGGCCACGTGCCAAAATTTCAACTTGCTGCTCACCCATTTGATCTACGAGCTCAGGGTGCGTCAGTAATAGTCGCAACAGGCGACGAGCTAGCGGTGCAACTGCACGCCGAGAGGCTACCCGTCGGGCAAAACCTCCACTCCCACTCTCGCCGCCATCTGCATAGGGCTCGTCCGCAGCGCCATGACGGACTGAGCGCTTGCGTTGCCCCACTCCAGAAAATTGTCCCCCATTCGAAGCAGCCCCTGAGTCGAACATCCCCACAGCATCCATTGGATCTATTTCGGCAGGAGCCACTTGCACCGCTCCCCCTTTGACTCGACCGGCATCAGGCAAGCCAGCCATTTTGTGAGGCACTTCCTGAGCGAGAAGTTGGTTAAGCTCCTCAGGCGTGAACTGCACTAAGCGGGCTAATTCGTTTTGGAGCTGAATTTTCAAAGCAATTGCGGGAATCGTTGCCAATAAAGGTTTTGCTTCATGAACCAGAGCAGAACGACCCTCCAGCTCCTGAACCGAATGGCGCGCAGACAACTCGTTCAGAAAGAAAGTAGAAAGAGCATCTGACTCATTTAAACAAGCGCGAAATGCCTCCTCCCCAAATTTCCGAATGTAACTATCAGGATCATGCTCAGTGGGCAAAAATAAAAACCGGATAGAAATATCATCTCGTAGCAGCGGAAGGGAAGCTTGCAGTGCCCTCCAGGCCGCTCGACGACCCGCACCATCACCATCAAAACTGAATACTATTTTGTCACTTGCTCGAAGTAGCTTTTGAATATGTGTCGATGTCGTTGCAGTCCCTAGAGTGGCTACGGCATGACGCACTCCGAGCTGAGCAAGACCAACCACATCCATATAACCTTCGACTACGATCACACAACCCTCAGCGCGTATCGCTCCTCTAGCTTCATGCAAGCCATACAGCTCATTTCCCTTGGAGAAAACAGGCGTCTCAGGTGAATTTAAATACTTGGGTTCACCTTTTCCAATAATGCGCCCACCAAAACCGACAATCTCACCTTTAACATTTCGAATCGGAAACATCACACGCTCCCGAAAACGGTCATACCGACGGCCATCCTCCGACGCAATCACCAAGCCGGACTCGACAAGAATGGGATCGTCATAGCGGGGAAAAACCTTCGATAATGCTTGACGGTCAGCACTTGACCAGCCTAGGCCAAACTCTTTAGCTATCAGGCCTGTCAAACCGCGTTCTTTGAGATAACGAATTGCCGCCGGACTATCCCGCAGTTGAGCCAAATAGTGCTTTTGGGCAAGATCCAGGACCTGCGTATGCTGAGACACCTCTTCACGCCGCCTTGAACTAGCTGCTTTTTGGGCAGGAGAGCGACTTTCTTCTGGAACACTCATGCCAACAGCACTGGCCAAGGTACGCACAGCCTCAGGAAAGCTGGCACCAGTGTGTTCAATCAAAAATGTAATGGCGCTCCCATGCGCTCCGCATCCAAAGCAATGATAAAACTGCTTTGTAGGACTGACTGTAAAAGAGGGAGACTTTTCGTTATGAAAGGGACATAACCCGAGTAGGTTGATGCCCCCTTTCTTTAACTGCACGTACCGTCCGACGACATCAGCAACGTCGACACGAGTAAGAAGATCCTGGATAAAGGAATCTGGGATCAACGCTTAGACCATACGTAAACGGCGCAACACGTGCGCCGTGGGATTAGTACATGCGCGGCGGCAATTGCTGGCTGCGGATGCGCTTGTAATGGCGCTTAACGGCGGCAGCTTGCTTGCGCTTACGCTCAGCAGTAGGCTTTTCATAAAATTCGCGCGCGCGCAACTCAGTCAACAGACCGGTTTTTTCGATTGTGCGCTTGAAGCGACGCAAAGCGGCTTCGAAGGGCTCGTTTTCTTTCAGACGAACGATAGGCATAGGATGCGTGACGTAAAAAATATAACAGTTAAACAACTAAATAGCCTTAGATCATAGCATAAATACTCTATTTCGTAAGGCTTAAAGCACTTTTTTCAACCAAATCTTGGGCAGATAAACTATCGTAGACCTCAAAGGGCTGATGCACCCAGGGATTCGAATCAAGTTTTTCAACAAAGAAATCTGGCTCAATCTTGGAACAAGTTTTGTACCAAAGCACCCCTGTCTTCACCGATTCAAGACTCGGATAGGTTCTCATGAGGTGTCCGCACACGCGACTAAGCGTTTCTCCACTATCCACCAAGTCGTCTAGCAACAGCACTCTACCCTTGAGAGAGCCTTGCGCCATGGTAATAAAAGAGGCAATTTCTAACTCACCCTGAGTATGCCCCGCATTTTCACGGTAACTACTCGTTGCCAAAATAGCCAACGGCAAATCAAAAACGCGCGAAAAGACGTCTCCTACCCTCAAACCGCCTCTTGCCAAACACAGTATCTGATCAAACTTTAAGCCAGACTGATGCACAAGAACGATCAGACGTTCAACCAACTGATAATAGGTTGCCCAGTCTACCCGCACGTCCTGACTCGACAATGGTTGCGACATCAGGACTTAAAAGGATCGCGAAGCATAATAGTTTCATTACGATCGGGCCCCGTTGAAACCATATCAATCGGAACACCGCATACCTCGGAAAGGCGCTTGAGATAACGTTGCGCATTTGCAGGCAACCGATCAAAATCTGTCACACCTACAGTGGACTCCGTCCAACCAGGCATTTCTTCGAGAATTGGGTTTGCACGCGCAACAGCAGCCGCACCATAAGGCAGAACATCACAGACCTGACCATCTAGCTCATAACCGACGCCCATTTTCAGTACGGGCAAACCATCCAAAACGTCTAGTTTTGTAATGCAGAGACCTGATATCCCGTTAAGACGCACTGAGCGCTTGAGCGCGGCTCCATCAAACCAACCGCAACGACGGGGACGCCCCGTAACTGAGCCAAATTCTTTGCCTACCGTCGCAAGGCGCAAGCCTGTTTCGTCCATCAGCTCGGTTGGGAAAGGTCCAGAGCCCACGCGTGTGGCATAGGCCTTGGTGATACCCAACACGTAATTCAAGCTTTGCGGACCAACACCTGCACCCGCCGCCGCCGCACCCGCTACGCAATTACTACTGGTCACATAGGGATAGGTGCCATGATCCACGTCTAACAGTGCACCCTGCGCTCCTTCGAAAAGCAAGTTTTGACCCGCTTGCTGAGCCATAAATAATAAACTGCTGACGTCGGCGACCATCGGGGCAACCGCAGGGGCGAGCGCCATCGCTTGATCAACGACTTCTTGAGCGGATATCGCTTGCGCACCCAAATACTTGGTCAGCACGAAGTTGTGAAGATCGAGCACTTCATCGACCTTGGCACGGAAAGCTTCAGGGTCGAACAAGTCCT
Source organism: uncultured Burkholderiaceae bacterium (assembly GCA_963926265.1). GTDB lineage: Bacteria > Pseudomonadota > Gammaproteobacteria > Burkholderiales > Burkholderiaceae_B > Zwartia. Next base: position 142,389 of record CAWUWN010000011.1, on the reverse strand, counting down.
GTACGCGCAAAGCACGACGAGCAACCTTGTCCTCGTAAGCCGGCCCAATGCCACGACCAGTCGTTCCAATCTTGGCATCGCCACGACGCGCTTCACGCGCTTGGTCGAGTGCCACGTGATAAGGCAAAATCAAAGGGCAGGCTTCTGAAATTTTGAGGCGCGAGCGCACATCCAAACCAGCAGCCTCAAGCTCAGAGATTTCCTTGAGGAGTGCCTCAGGCGACAGCACTACACCGTTACCGATGTAACACGTCACACTCGGGTGCATGATGCCAGAAGGAATGAGTCGCAAAATCGTTTTTTTGCCGTTGATCCAGAGGGTGTGGCCCGCATTGTGGCCTCCCTGGAAACGCACTACACCAGAAGCGGATTCCGCCAACCAGTCTACGATTTTACCCTTGCCTTCGTCACCCCACTGGGTACCGATCACTACGATGTTCTTGCTCATATTGGATAATCAAACCAATCAGTATCAGAATAAATATCTTCAAGCATGCAGTTAACCAGAATGGGTAACGTCACGCCGAAGCCTAAAGAACTTGCTGTACCACCCATTGACCGCCGCGCTGAACGAGCTCTCGGTCAAAAACAAACTCATCATGCGTGGCTGCTTCGCCCGGAAATACCTGAACAACAATATTGCCACTCTGGCGTAAAGCCTGTATTGAGTGGCGTAACGCCAAATCTTGACCCGAGGGCGCGCGGATAGCCGGAGCAGGCAATGCAGGAACTAGGCCCGCAACAAGCTTACGTAGGTCCAGGCTAAATCCGGTCGCAGGACGAGCGCGACCAAAGGCTCTGCTCACGTCGTCGTAACGCCCACCTTGCACAATGGAATCATGCCAGCCTTCGGCATACACAGAGAAGGTGACACCAGAGTGATAACCGTAGGTGCCGACGTCAGCAAGATCAACACCCACAGACACATCATCTAAGGCGGCAAGCAGTTGCTCAAGCGTGTCGAGCGATTGAGTCACACCCAGAATGGACGGCAGCAACTTTCGAGCGCGTGCAATGACAGAAATGTCACCATACAACAATGGCAAGGCACATAGAGCATCCACTGTGGGAGCGAGCAAGGCCCCAGAACCGGATCCGAGCAAACGCAAGCCAGGCAAATCCTTTTCACGCAACAACGCCATAATCTCATCGGCACGAATAAGCGCCTCTGGGTCACATTCCAACAAGCTACGCACCAAGCCCGCATGGCAAAGATCCAAACGCACAGCTTGAACCCCTGCTAGCCTTGTGCTTTCAAGTGCCAATCTAATAATCTCAAGATCAGCCTCCACGCCTGCATGCCCGAAGATTTCAGCACCAATTTGCAACAATTCTCGACTAGACAAGAGACCGGCGGGACGGGCGTGCAGGACGGGCCCGCAATAACACAAACGTGTCACGCCAAGACGATTCAATAGGTGGGCATCAATTCGCGTGACTTGTGGCGTCATGTCTGCGCGAACGCCCAAGGTACGACCAGACAACTGATCCACAAGCTTGCTCGTGCGCAAACTCAAGTCGCTTCCAGTTCCAGAAAGCAACGAGTCAATGTATTCAACCAGCGGTGGCGCCACCAACTCAAATCCGTAAGTACGGAACAAATCAAGCAGGTGACGGCGCAGATCTTCGATACGTCGTGCCTCAGCGGGCAACATATCTGCCAAGCTTTCTGGCAACAACCAATTGCCTTTCATGATCGCGAAAAAAATATCAAAGGGTTAGGTTCCACAAGAACGAATAGTGACGCTTTAATGTCAGAGAATACAAACACCCAAACAAAAAGCGGCTTGGGGCGTAAGCCCGGCAAGCCGCCAGAACAATCGTTAAAGCTTACAGCATATTATACAGATTATCGACAGAACGTCAGTCTCTAGGGAGCAGGAAACTACAACCTAGAGACACTTCGCTCAATAGACTATTCATCTAACTATTTTTTTCCTTGCGAGTTCTTGAGATATTTAAAGAACTCAGAGCTTGGATCGACCACCAATACATCACCAGATTTACCAAAGGCAGCGCGATAGCCTTCAAGACTCTTGTAGAAACTGTAAAAAGATAAGTCAGCTCCATAGGCTTTGGCATAGAGTCCAGCTGCCTCAGCATCTCCCTCACCCATAATCGCCTCAGCACGCCCCTGTGCCTTGGCTAATATCTGTTCACGCTCACGATCAGCCTCAGCACGGATACGTTCCCCCTCCGCCGCACCGATCGAGCGCAACTCATTGGCGACACGCAATCGCTCAGACTCCATTCGGCGATAGACCGATTCGGAAATTTCGGGGGCGAACTCAATTCGCTTGAGGCGAACGTCAACAATCTTGACACCTAGGGGCTCAGCACGTTTTGCAACATTATTGAGCACTTCGGTCATGATGACATCTCGCTCAAGAGAGACCACATCCTTGACAGTACGCACGTTCACAGATGCGTTCAGCGCATCTCTAATTTGAGCCTGAAGACGCTCACGCGCTGCACGCTCATTGCCACCAAAAGTCACGTAATACAATCTTGGATCAACGATTCGCCACTTTACGAAAGAGTCAATCAACAAGTTCTTCTTTTCTGAGGTCTGAATACGCTCAGCCTCTTGGAGATCAATTGTCAGCAAACGCTTGTCTAAAGTCACCACATTTTGAAATGGCGGTGGAAGCTTGAAATACAGACCAGGTTCAGCAATGATCTTTTTAACTTCACCCAGCGCAAATACCAGCGCATAGTCACGCTCACGAACAATAAACACGGATGATGAAAGCACCACCGCGCCAATGAACAAAGCGATTAACAGGGGAAATAATCTTTTCATGATTGTGTCCTCTGTGTTATCGACTGCCGCGATCGCGCGTCAGTGTGTTGATGAGACCCTGAGCAGGCCGTGTTACTGGCGCAGTCTGCGTTGAGGGTGCGGGTGCATTGGTTTGCACAGGAGTATTGGCTAGCGGATTGGGACGCATCGCACCTTGAGCAGCTTGTTGCGTGATCTTATCCAAAGGTAAATACAGCATATTGTTTGAACTAGAGGTATCTACCAAAATCTTGCTGGCATTTGCGAACATTTGCTGCATCGTCTCAAGATACATCCGCTCTCGAATCACTTCAGGTGCCTTGCGATACTCAGCAAGTACGCTCGTAAAGCGAGCAGAGTCACCCACAGCATTCCCGACAACGCGCGCGCGATAGCCCTCTGCCTGTTCAAGCATTCGGGACGATTGACCCGCCGCAAGTGGCACAATCTGGTTACGGTAGGCTTGGCCTTCGTTGATTTGGCGCTCGCGATCCTGACCGGCTTTGACGGCATCATCAAATGCAGCCTGAACTGGCTCGGGCGGCTGAACGTTTTGAATCGCAACGCTACTCACCTGAATACCGGTTTGATAGCGATTCAAAATATCTTGCATCTGCTTTTGAACCTCTGCCGCAACGGCAGTTCGTCCTTCATACAGAACAAAGTCCATTGAGCGAGTCCCTACAACCTCTCGCATCGCAGACTGAGAAACCTGACGAACAGACTCGTCGGGATCCTTGGTTTTAAACAAATAATCTGGCGCACCATCAGCACGAAGGCGATACTGCACCACAAACTGAACGTCAACGATATTTTCGTCATCGGTCAGCATGAGTGACTCGGGCAAAACTCGATTACGTGCGTTGCCACGGAAACCGACTTCAAAGGTACGCAGTTGAGATACATTGACGATTTCAGCAGACTGAATCGGTGCAGGAATTCTCCACTGGAAACCCGCTTGGGCTATATTTTTATATTTACCAAACTGTGTAATAACGGCAACTTGGCCTTCTTGGACAATAAAGAAACCACTGGCCAACCACAGCGCTATTGCAGCGAGGACGATCACCCCCAGACCGATTTTGGATTGGCGCGGGCTCGGACCACCACTACTTAGAGGTCCGCCATTGTTACCGCCACGCTTACCACCAAACAGTCCGGCGATACGTTTATTGAGATCACGCCAAACCTGATCCAGATCAGGAGGCCCGTTGCCTTGTGGAGGACGACGTGGTGGCTCGTTGCCGCCACCGCCTTGACCTCGACCCCAACCGGGATCATTCAAGTTAAATATTTTCGTAAGAAATCGCATTATTTTCCGAGGTAGAAGCAAACTGACTGATTGCAGCACGCAAACCGTCTAGACCAGAGCGCTTTTGAGCACTTAAAAAAACTCGACAAATCGTACCATGTTCGTCTCGTTCTATACGTGATTCCAGTCCAGCCAAATCGGTTTTGTTATAGACCAATATACAAGGAATATCTGCAGCACCAATATCAACGAGTACCTTATTGACTTCTGCGATCTGCTCGTCCCGCTGAGGGCTCGAGGCATCCACGACATGAAGCAGCAAATCTGCCTGAGTGGCTTCTTCGAGTGTTGCACGAAAAGCAGCGATTAAAGTATGCGGTAAATCTCGAATAAATCCCACAGTATCTGAAAGGGTTATTTGGCCAGCCCCTTCAATCCAAAGCCGCCGCGTCGTTGTATCTAGCGTGGCAAACAACTGATCAGCCGCATACGCGCCAGCACGGGTCATTGCGTTAAATAGTGTTGATTTACCTGCGTTTGTGTATCCAACAAGGGAAACAGACATCGTCGCACCGCGAGCGCGAGAACGTCGTTGTGTTGTCCGCTGGCGTTGAGCGCGCTCCAGTCGCTCACGCAGCAGCTTGACCTTGGAGCCGATCATTCGGCGATCCATTTCAAGCTGTGACTCTCCAGGCCCTCTCATACCGATCCCGCCTCGTTGGCGCTCAAGGTGCGACCAAAGACGCGTTAAGCGAGTAGCGAGGTGTTGGAGTTGAGCAAGCTCGACTTGGAGCTTGCCCTCATGGCTTTTTGCGCGAAGCGCAAAAATATCCAAAATCAAGGAGACTCGATCGACGACTCTTAGATTAAATTGCCGCTCAAGATTGCGCTGCTGAGCAGGAGACAACGGCTGATCAAAGAGGATCACCTCAGCCTCACACTCTTGTGCGAGAAGAACGCCCTCTTGGACCTTACCTGAACCAATGAAATACGCAGCATCGGGGCGCTGACGACGCGCAGTTAGCGTTGCCACCAAAACAGCGCCAGCACCTTTTGCGAGCAACGCAAACTCTTCAGCATGCGCTGCATGGTCGGGAGACCCCAGGTCTACACTGATGATTAATGCACGCATGCATGAATCCCAGATTGGTTATTCAGCCTCAGTTTCGATCGAGGCATCAGCGGCAGGGTCTGCGGGTAGACTCACGGCACGTGCAGGAACGACCGTTGAAATAGCGTGCTTATAAACCATTTGTGTAACTGTATTACGAAGTAATACAACGTACTGGTCGAAAGACTCGACCTGGCCTTGAAGTTTGATTCCATTCACTAAGTAAATGGACACAGGGATGTGCTCTTTACGCAGTGCATTCAAGAAAGGATCTTGCAAAGTTTGCCCTTTATTGCTCATTGGCAGGCTCCATATATTGTTGTGTGGCGACTCCACATCGTGAAACATTTGCTGCGATGCGACGCCAACGATTACACTGTACAGGGTTTCCCCGCGGTACGCCAGCGTATAAAACAATTAATTACTAAATGTTCGCTTAACGGGAGCTAGGCCAAGATCGATTGACACGCATCCAAGAGTGCAGAGCATTGCACGTCTGTGCCAATCGTGATGCGCAAATATTGATCGATTCTCGGCGTTTTAAAGTGACGTACGATGATATTTTTTTCTCGCAATGCTGCGGCTAGCACTCCACCATCATGAGCAGGGTGTTTAACAAACACAAAATTTGCAGCAGAAGGCAAAACCTCAAATCCCAGCTGCTCAAGACCCGCCGTCAATGCAGTGCGCGTCTGCACCACAGCATCGCGCGTTTTTTCAAAGTATGCTTGATCTTCGATCGCTGCTGTCGCACCCACTAAGGCCAAACGATCGAGAGGATAGGAATTAAAACTATTTTTGACCCGATCTAAACCCTGGATGAGATCAGCGTGGCCCATAGCATAACCAACACGCAAGCCCGCAAGGGAGCGGGATTTAGAAAGAGTATGAACAACGAGTAGATTGGGGTATTGGCTGATTAAGCTCACCGCGCTCTGAGCGCCGAAATCCACGTATGCCTCGTCAACCACGACTACGATATCCTGATTTGCAGCAACGATGCGCTCGACCTCGCCCAAAGCATGCGCTGCGCCCGTTGGAGCATTCGGATTCGGAAAGATAATCCCACCAGCCTGACGACTACCCGCTAAGTCTAGGTAATCTTCCACTCGGATTTTTAGGTTAGCGTCCAATGGAACTGTTTTGTAATCAATCTCGTATAGGCCGCAATACACAGGATAAAAACTATAAGTGATATCTGGAAATAAAACGGGCTTATCGTGTTTGAGCAATGCATGAAAAACATGCGCAAGCACCTCATCGGAACCATTCCCCACAAAAACTTGCTCAGGTACGAGATTAAAACGATGTCCGATTGCTTGACGAAGCTCGAGTGCGGTCGGATCTGGATACAAACGCAAACTGTCATTTGTATGAGCCTTGATCGCCTCAAGCACCTTAGGAGATGGCCCATAAGGATGCTCATTGGTGTTGAGCTTGATTAAATTTTGAATGCGAGGCTGCTCACCCGGGACGTAGGGATCCAGCTTGGCGACCAAACTATTCCAGTAGCGACTCATAACTAATCAATTATCAGCGTAAGGGTTGAAAGAAGATTTAAACTCAATACGCAAAGGCGTACCCGCCAACTCAAATGCCTCGCGAAATCTATTTTCAAGATATCGTCGATACGGATCTGCAATGGCATCCAAAGCGTTACCGTGAACAATAATCAAAGGAGGATTTTGTCCACCCTGGTGAGCGTAGCGCATTTTGGGCCTGAAAATACCCTTGCGTGGAGGGGGTTGTTGTTCCACAGCTGCCTGTAGCTCTCTCGTCAGACGCGGCGTCGATAATTTAGCAAATGCCGCAGCATGGGCAGCATTCACAGAGCGCAAAACGGTATTAATGCCCTGACCACGCAACGCAGAAATCGTATGCACACGCGCAAATGAGAGAAAGCGTAGCTTGCGATCAAATTCACGCTGAATTCTTTCACGCTGCTCACTATCCAAGCCATCCCATTTGTTAATCGCAACAACCAAAGCACGACCTGTTTCGAGGATGAAGCCAGCAATATGCGCATCTTGCTCAGAGACTTCCTGCTGAGCATCAATCATCAACAAAACGACATTACTTGCCTCAATAGCCTGTAAGGTCTTGATCACAGAAAACTTTTCGATTGCCTCAAAGACTTTTCCACGCTTGCGCAAGCCAGCAGTGTCAATGAGGGTGTATTGCTTGCCACCACGATCAAACTCGATTTCGATTGCGTCGCGCGTTGTACCCGGCATGTCAAATGCGATCACGCGCTCTTCGCCTAATAGTGTGTTGATGAGCGTAGACTTACCAACATTGGGGCGACCCACAATCGCCAGCTTGATCCGATGTTTAAGCTCTGGTGCAATAACCTCGCCCTCAACCTTAAGAGCATCCTCACTCGGCTCAGCATCGTCAGCATCAAACTCAGGCGCTACAGTAGCAGGCTCACCCAGCCCTTCTAATGCGTGCTCAATGAGATCGGCAATGCCATCGCCATGCGCAGCCGAAATCGCAACAGGCAGTCCCAAGCCAAGTTCATGAAACTCGGCGACAGCACTACCGTGCGGCATTCCCTCAGCCTTATTGACACACAACACAACACGTTGCCCAAGCTTGCGTAACAGTCGAGAAATATCGTGATCATGTGCATTCAAACCCGCACGTGCATCCACCATAAAAATCACTACGTCCGCTTCAGCGATTGCCTGTTTGGTTTGACGAGCCATCTGATGCAAGATGCCAGATTTAGCTACGGGCTCAAAACCTCCCGTATCCACGACAATAAAAGGAGTCTCACCGACACGCCCCTCACCGTAGTGCCGATCTCGAGTCAATCCGGAAAAGTCAGCAACCAAGGCTGAGCGCGAACGCGTCAGGCGATTAAAAAGTGTGGATTTGCCCACATTCGGGCGCCCCACCAGGACAACGACAGGTTTAACAGACACGAATTATTTCAACGCCAACATAACTAGGGCACCATCACCCGTTTGAACAAGCACGCCCTGAGGCGTGGACAATAGAGGCGAACGAATAGCGCCTCCGCCAACAGAAATACGAGCAAGCAAATGTCCATCATCTGGTGCCATGAAATGAACAAAGCCCTGATAATCACCCACTGCAATTGCCATCGCCAATGCGGCTGGACTCGTCAATTTACGATTACGCAAAGCTTCCTGAGTCCATACGGCAGAACCATTTTGTAGACTCAGTGCTGTCACCACATCCGCTTGGGTTGGTGCATAGACGTGACGATTGTCAATCGCCATACCGACCGTGGAAGAAAAATCTTTCGCCCAAGCGGGACGTCCCCCCGCAGCAATATCAAAACACACAATTCGCCCTTGATAAGACACCGCGCACATGACAGACCCCAGCACAACTGGCGCCCCAACCACATCAATCACTCGCTCGAGATCAGAAGACCCCTTAGGGATCGCCACAACACCTTCCCACTGGACATCCCCGGAAACGGCATTAATACCAAGAAGCTTCCCACCAGGAATCGCCGTCACTACGAGTCCTTCAAGCATCACCATGCGGGCGGGCGCTCGCAACGTGAGCGCAGGCCCAGGTCGTTGAACACTCCAGATACGCTCCCCTGTTTCCGCGTTAAAGGCTTGGACGCGATAATCACCACTGCGCACAACCACCACCCCGTAACCTACAACTGGAGGAATAGAGACATCACTTGTGGCTTGAGCACGCCACTTCACTTGTCCTGATTCATCCAAGGCAACAACGACACCCTCACGCGTCACGACGGCCGTAATTTTGCCGTCACTGCCCACGCCTGCTGAGAGCTTTTTGTCAACCGTGGCACGCCAAACGACACCACCGGTTTGAAGATCAACTTTAATAACGGTCCCATCGGGCGTCGCAGCGTAGACAGCCCCATCAAAAACCATCGGCGCAAAACCGAGTCCAGAACCACTACCAATCTGTGTTTTCCAAGCGGACTGTGCTGCAACCCCAGGTAAAAAAGATGTCAACTCAGCCGGCTTGTTTCGATCATCTCCGCCACCGAACAAACTGCAGCCGACCAGGGTAATTGATGCCATCACCACCGCGCTGACTCTAAACAAACCATTCACAAAAGTTAGGTGCATCTTTACCCTCCCAAGGCATCAAGTTTGAGCTTAACGATAGGTGTCAATGGATTTGTAGGGCCAAGCTTCTCAATTGCCTGAGCCCAAGCTTTTTTGGCGTCGCTCGACTGACCTTGCGCAGCTAAAACATCACCGCGTCGGTCTGAGAAAAGACCTTCAAACGAAGGTGGCGCATCCTTAAGTTGCGCCAAAGCAGCCGCATACTCCTTTTGATCAAGAAATATTGCAGCCAAACGAAGACGTGCCACAGGCACAAGAGCAGCATGCTTGGTTTGGGCAAGCCACTCGAGTTGCGCACGCGCACCGGGTAGGTCTTTGCGAAGGGCCAAAGCAGAAGCAGCCACTAAGGCTCCGCGTGCTGCGTAGTCGGTTGCAGCATAGTCGCTACGCAAGGTTTTCATTGCGGCATTGATCCGCGCAACCGATTCCTCACCTTGCGAACGCCCTGCTTCTTCGAGCGCCTCGAAATAACCGCGCGCTTGCGAAGATTGATGCCCTTCGTACCACTGCCAAGCCCGCCAGCTGCCCACAACCGCTGTCGCAATGATTAAAACCGTCAATACAAGGGTGCCGTACTTGTGCCACCAAGCTTTAATCTGGTCTAGTTGTTCTTGCTCGTCGAGATCGTAAGCCATGCCTAATTAACCTTATCTTTCAAAAAAACCACCAAATTATCAAGCGGCACTTGTTGCTGTGCGAGTGCACTGGACTGCTGCTCGCTACGTAACATTTTGACCGAGGCTTGACCAGAGGCAAGCTCGTCGTCCCCAAGAATAACCGCAATCTGTGCACCACTCATATCGGCGCGCTTAAACTGCGATTTAAAACCACCTAAACCTGCATGGACAATGGTTGCAATACCCAAATCACGTAGGCTTTCAGCCAAGGTTGCAGCACGACGTTGCGCAGCTTCACCTTGGTGAACAAAATAAATGACGCACTCTGGCTTGGGCTCTTCTGGTTGATACTGGCTCCACAAATCCATCAGCCGCTCCATGCCAATTGCAAAACCGACTGCGGGTGCAGGTTTACCACCTAAAAGCTCGATCAAACCATCGTAACGTCCACCGCCACAGACCGTCGCCTGCGCACCCAGCTTGTCAGTCACCCACTCGAACACCGTCAGGTTGTAATAGTCTAAACCTCTTACCATCCTCGGATTGAGTCGGTAACTCACTCCGGCATCATCGAGCCGCGCGCAGACCCCTGAAAAGTGAGTATGGGAATCTTCGCCCAAAAAGTCGAACAGTTTGGGAGCGGAATCCGCCATGGCCTGCATTGCAGGATTCTTAGTGTCCAGTACACGCAAGGGATTGGTGTACATACGTCGCAGAGCCTCCTCGTCGAGCACATCTTTATGTGCTTCGAGGTGTGCAATTAAAGCCGCTCGATGTGCCGCTCGCTCCTCGCCCTGACCAAGCGAATTGAGCTCAAGGTGCACATCTGTGATACCCAAGGCCTTCCAAAGACGGGCCACCATTACGATCAATTCAGCATCGATGTCCGGCCCAGACAAGCCGAGTGCTTCAACGTCTATCTGATGAAACTGGCGATAGCGTCCGCGCTGGGGACGCTCATGCCTAAACACCGGTCCCATGACGTAGACACGTTGAGAACGGTCATATAGCAAATTGTGCTCGATCGCTGCGCGCACCATACCTGCGGTGAACTCGGGGCGCATCGTCAAAGACTCACCATTCAAAGAGTCAGTGAAACTATACATTTCCTTTTCGACAATATCAGTGACTTCACCAATACCACGGGTAAACAGTCGCGTGTGCTCGAGAATAGGAGTGCGCATATTGCGGTAGCCGTAATCCGCAAGCCAGTGACGAACGAGTTCTTCGAGTTGCTCCCAGCGAGCACCCATACCAGGCAACGCATCATTCATTCCGCGAACTGCGGTGACCTTAGAAAATGCTTGTGTCATAAATAAAGTTATCTCGCATCAGCGCTGTAGCGACGTGCGACGTAATCCTGAACAATTTTTTGAAACTCTTCGGCAATATGATCGCCCTTAAGGGTCACGGTGCGCTCGCCATCAACAAAAACTGGAGCGGATGGCACCTCTCCTGTACCTGGCAAACTAATACCAATATCGGCATGCCGACTCTCTCCGGGTCCGTTCACAACACAACCCATCACTGCAACATTCATTGACTCAACGCCGGGATATTGTTTTTTCCAAACGGGCATTTGCTCGCGCAAATACGTCTGAATACGATCCGCGAGTTCCTGAAAAACAGTGCTACTGGTACGGCCACAGCCTGGACACGCGATGACCATTGGCGTGAAAGCCCGTAATCCCATTGTTTGCAAAATCTCCTGTCCCACTACAACTTCGCGGGTGCGATCACCACCCGGCTCAGGTGTGAGGGAAATGCGAATCGTGTCGCCGATGCCTTCTTGAAGTAGCACACTTAATGCTGCGGTCGAGGCAACGATACCTTTGCTTCCCATACCAGCTTCGGTCAAGCCAAGGTGCAAAGGATAGTCACAACGCGCAGCGAGGTCGCGGTAAACCGCGATTAAGTCCTGCACATGACTCACCTTGCAGGAAAGGATGATGGCATCACCGGACAGTCCTAACTCTTGGGCACGCTCGGCGTTACTAATTGCTGAGACGACTAACGCATCTCGCATCACTGCGCGACCATCGCGTGGCATGGCAAGCTTGACATTGTCATCCATCATCCGAGCTAAAAGCTCGTGATCCAGGCTTCCCCAGTTAACACCAATGCGCACTGGCTTTTGATAGCGACATGCGACCTCAATCATCTGAGCAAAGTTATCATCGCGCTTTTTGCCGCCCCCCATGTTGCCAGGATTAATGCGGTATTTGGAGAGGGCTTGAGCGCAATCTGGAAACTGGGTCAGTAACTTGTGACCGTTGTAATGAAAATCTCCAGCTAAAGGCACCGAGATCCCCATACGATCGAGCTGCTCGCGAATAGCGATCACTTCTCGAGCGGCCTCAGGAGTATTGACTGTAATGCGCACGATCTCAGAGCCGGCTAGGGCAAGCTCTTTGACTTGGATCGCAGTGGCGACAGCATCGGCAGTATCCGTATTGGTCATTGACTGCACCACGACTGGCGCATTGCCACCAATCAATATTTTTTGATTGCCCCAGGTCACCGCAACCTGCCGTGTTCGATGACGAGCTAGCGGGCCAACGACTGTATCAGCGAGGGAATCCACTACAGAGGAAGATATTGAACTCATCGAAATAAAGCCTCAACCCAATCCGGTACCCATGCAGTAGGGATCAGACCTTGCCAAATCGCAACACTTAGTGCTGACAACACAACCAGAAAAATCAAAACAAGCCACATCCAAGCACCCGAGTGCCTTACGTGTTCGACATGGTGTGCGCCTAAGGAACGAGTAGAAGTGTGATTGGCAATTCCGCCCTCAACTCGTCCAATGCGAGATTGCAAGGAGATCTCCAGAGGTCTCGGATCAATGCCTAAAAGTTTTGAATAACTTCTGACCATGCTTCGAAGACCCAAACCCTGAGGCAAATTTTCGTAAGACTCGGACTCCAAGGCTTCGATATGTCGGGCAGAGTATTTCAGACGCACTGACACATCTTCGATAGAAAAACCTTTGGAGACGCGCAAAGCACGTAAAGAGCCTGCTGAAGTCACGAGCTCGGTCGGTGCAGGTGCCGACTCAGTTCGCAAAGGACTACTCAGATCCAGTTGCTCACTCATGTGCGAGTCTCCTTGATAGGGATCAGTTTTCTTTGAGCCATTTTTTCACTTAAGTTCGTGCGATCTTTGACCTCACCAGCCAACTGACCACAAGCTGCATCAATATCGTCACCACGCGTTTTACGTACGGTTGTCACGATACCTGCATCCATCAGATGTTGTGAAAATATCCTAATTCGTGCATCGGTCGATCGCTGAAGACCTGACGCAGGGAAAGGATTAAAGGGAATAAGATTGAGTTTGCAACGAATGCTGCGAGCAAGGTTAACCAACTGTTTTGCATGCTGATCACTATCATTCACACCATCAAGCATCACATATTCAAAGGTAATGAAGTCTCGCGGCGCGAACTCAAGATAACGCTCACATGCGGCAAGGAGTTCTTTGAGAGGATACTTTTTATTCAGTGGAACCAACTCGTCTCTTAGGTCATCGTTTGGCGCATGCAAAGAAACTGCTAAGGCAACCGGGCAGTCTTGCGACAAGCGATCCATCATAGGCACCACACCAGACGTAGAAACAGTGACACGCCTACGCGATAGGCCATAAGCATTGTCATCAAGCATCATTCTTAACGCTGCAAGCACTGGCTCATAATTGAGCAATGGCTCGCCCATGCCCATCATGACGACATTGCTAATCAGGCGCGTGTCGCTCGTGACGCTTGAACTCGCGATTGAGCCAGGCACCGCATCGGAAAACTTAGTCGATGGAATACGGGCAGAGTCCACGTCTTTCATCAACTCATGACGTGCCCACCAAAGCTGCCCGATGATTTCGGCAGCAGAAAGGTTTCGGTTAAATCCCTGATGTCCTGTCGAACAAAACCTGCAGGCGACATTGCAACCTGCTTGGCTCGAGATACAGAGTGTGCCGCGATCATCCTCGGGAATAAATACCGACTCGATGGCGTTACCCTGCCCCACGTCGAACAGCCACTTTCGAGTGCCATCTAATGAGCGATGTTGAGATAAAACACTAGGAGCTTGAACAACGCATGACTCGGAGAGTTGCGCGCGAAAATCGCGCGCAAGATCGGTCATGTCGTCGAAATGACTCGTCCCACGTTGGTGCACCCACTTTTGCAACTGCCGGGCACGAAAAGGCTTGCCCCCCCACTGCCCCACTAGCTGGGTCAGTGCCGGAGCATCGAGCCCAAGCAGATTAATCGGTTCAGGGTGCATGCGCGATGTGCCACGAGCCAGTCAGCCGAATTAACGGCTGTGGATGTTGATTTCAGGGAAAAAGAAAGCAATCTCTGCCTGGGCAGTCTCAGGAGCATCCGAGCCATGGACAGCGTTCGCATCAATACTGTCAGCAAAGTCAGCACGAATCGTGCCCTTGTCTGCTTTCTTAGGATCAGTTGCGCCCATCAGATCACGGTTTGTCTGTATAGCGTTCTGACCCTCTAGGGCTTGAACAAAGACAGGGCCGGAAATCATAAAGTCGACCAAATCCTTGAAAAAAGGACGGGCACTATGAACCGCGTAAAAACGCTCTGCGTCGGCACGCGACAAATGCATCATGCGTGCTGCAATGACTTTTAGACCAGCACCTTCAAAGCGGGCAATAATCTGACCGATAACATTTTTTGCCACGGCATCAGGTTTAATAATCGAGAGGGTACGTTCGACTGACATGTAAAACTCCAATAAATCTCAATAAAAACAGGGACTTTGCTTATGCTAACCCTAGCCTGTGATTCTAGCACGCCACATCTGGCCGCAACACCCTAAAATAGCGAGTTATTCGCCACGTGGCGACGCCTTGCGACCTAACTTTTCCGGATATTTTGATGAATCAGCCCAACACGACCCTCGACGGAGAACTTTCCAAAAGTTTTGAACCTGCAACGCTGGAGGCGCGCTGGTATCAGGAATGGGACAAACGAGGCTATTTTGCTGCCGGCCAGCACACAAAAAGTGGACCCGGCGCCGGGATCCCTTATGCCATCCAATTCCCGCCCCCTAACGTCACGGGAACCCTGCACATGGGGCATGCCTTTAACCAAACCATCATGGACGGGTTGATCCGCTATCACCGCATGCTCGGACATGACACTGTCTTTGTTCCGGGTACCGATCATGCAGGCATTGCGACTCAAATCGTTGTTGAACGTCAGCTGGATGCTCAAAAAATCTCGCGCCATGACCTCGGCCGTGAAAAATTCATCGACAAAGTCTGGGAGTGGAAAGAGCTATCCGGAAACACCATTACTAGCCAAGTGCGTCGTTTGGGTGCATCGGCAGACTGGCCTCGTGAATACTTCACGATGGACAAGCAAATGTCAGCCGGCGTGGTTGAAACGTTTGTCCGTCTCTACAAACAAGGTTTGATCTATCGCGGCAAGCGCCTAGTGAATTGGGATCCCAAACTTCTGACTGCCGTGTCAGACCTCGAAGTGCAAGCTGTAGAAACCGATGGCCATCTCTGGCACATCCTCTACCCCTTTGTTGATGGCCCACAAACCATTGCCCTTGAGGACGGCACACAAGAGACTATTCGCGGCATGACCATTGCAACTACGCGCCCCGAGACCATGCTCGCCGATGGTGCATTATGCGTTCACCCCGACGATCCTCGCTATCAGCACCTCGTTGGCAAAATGGTCGACCTACCACTTTGCAATCGTCAGATTCCAATCATTGCAGATGATTTTGTTGACCCAGCCTTTGGAACCGGTTGCGTCAAAATCACTGGTGCTCATGACTTTAATGACTATGCCTGCGCATTACGTCACAATTTGCCCTTGATTGTGATTTTCACTCTCGATGCAAAAATTAATGATCAGGGGCCCGCACAATTTCGTAATCTCGACCGCTATGAGGCACGCAAGGCTGTTGTCGCCGAGCTCGAGTCGCTGGGTTTCCTGGTCAAAGTCGATGCGCACAAGATGATGCAGCCCAGAGGTGACCGCACCGGCGAGGTTCTCGAGCCGATGCTCACAGACCAGTGGTTCGTCGCGATGAGCAAGCCCGCCCCTGCGGATACCCTGCACCCCGGAAAAAGCATCACCGAAGTTGCACTTGAGGTCGTCGCAAAAGGTGATGTCGAATTTTTCCCAAGCAATTGGACAACAACTTACAACCAATGGCTAGAAAATATCCAGGACTGGTGCATTTCCCGTCAACTGTGGTGGGGTCATCAAATCCCGGCTTGGTATACCCCCGACGGTCAAGTTTTCGTCGCCCACGACGAGCAGGATGCTCTCAAGCAAGCCCAGGCAGCCGGCGTACAGGAGCCACTATTACGTGATCCAGATGTGCTCGATACGTGGTTCTCTTCTGCCCTCGTCCCCTTCACCACCATGGGCTGGCCAGAAAAGACGCCTGATTATGAACGCTATCTCCCTTCAAGCGTATTGGTGACGGGTTTTGACATTATCTTTTTCTGGGTCGCGCGCATGGTCATGATGACCACGCACCTGACGGGGCAAGTTCCTTTTAAACACGTTTATGTTCACGGACTGATTCGCGATGCGGAAGGTCAGAAAATGAGCAAATCGAAGGGAAATACGCTTGATCCCGTCGATCTGATTGATGGCGTTGACCTAGAAACCTTAGTTAAAAAACGCACGTTTGGCTTGATGAATCCCAAACAAGCCGGTTCGATCGAGAAAGCAACTCGGCGACAGTTTCCCGAGGGCATCCCTGCCTTTGGGAGCGATGCGCTGCGTTTCACAATGTCTGCTTATGCCACGCTAGGTCGAAACATCAATTTCGACCTCAAGCGTTGCGAGGGCTACAGAAACTTTTGTAACAAACTCTGGAATGCCACACGCTTTGTATTGATGAATACCGAAGGTCAGGACATGGCAGAGGTCGACACAAGCGCTCAAAGTTTTGTCGACAAATGGATCATTAGTAAATTGCAGCAACTCGAACTCGAAGTGGCAAAAGGCTTTGCCGACTACCGCTTTGACAATATTGCCAATGCGCTTTATCACTTTGTCTGGGATGAGTACTGCGACTGGTATCTAGAGCTTTCCAAAGTACAAATTCAACATGGCACGCCTGAACAACAGCGAGCAACTCGGCGCACCCTGATTCGAGTGCTAGAGGCGATCCTCAGGCTGATGCACCCCATCATGCCGTTCATCACTGAAGAGCTTTGGCAAAAAGTTTCCGTGGTTGCTGGTAAACGCGGCGCTAATGAGCAGTCAAGCGTATCCGTACAGCCTTTTCCACAAGCAAATCCTGAGGCGATTGATACGGTCTCTTGTGCCCAAGTTGACTTACTCAAGAGTCAAATCGAGGCAGTTCGTGCTCTTCGTAGCGAAATGAGTATCGCACCCTCCGCACGTGTCCCACTGATTGCCGAAGGGCCACAAGAGATGCTGCACCAACATGCCGCTTATCTTGCAGCGCTTGCCAAACTTTCAGGTGTCGATGTTGTCACAATATTGCCAGATGATGGTGCCCCGGTGCAGGTGCTTGGCCAAACACGCCTAATGCTCAAGGTCGAAATCGATGTCGCAGCAGAAAAAATACGTTTAGACAAAGAGATCGCTAGGCTTGAGGGTGAAATCAATAAAGCACAAGCTAAGCTCACGAACGAGTCCTTTGTTGCACGCGCACCTGCCGCTGTCGTAGAACAAGAACAACATCGTGTCGTTCAATTTCGAGACACGCTCCTTCAAGTCAACGCGCAGCGTGCAAAACTAAATTAAAAGGAAACTATTTTAGGAAACTATTTTTTCAAACTAGCCAAAAACTTTTCATCGCTTTTGGTTAGCAAGCCCTGATTTCTGGCTCTCTCAAGTAAGTCAGGGCGATTTTTAGCTGTCAGCTCAAGTGACTGGTCTCGGCGCCAACGCGCAATCTTGGCGTGATTGCCTGAAAGCAAAACAGGCGGGACGGGTTGGTCCCAACACACCTCTGGACGAGTGTAATGTGGGCTGTCTAACAGCCCTGAAATCGAGTCCTGAAAAGAGTCTTGCAGGGAAGAGTCACCATGATTTAACGCGCCCGGCATGAGACGTACAGCCGCGTCAATCATCGCGAGCGCTGCAATTTCGCCACCAGACAACACAAAATCTCCAAGAGACCACTGCTCGTCCACGCATTCATGGATGAAACGCTGATCAATACCCTCGTAGCGACCACAAACGAAGATAGCGCCTCTAGAGCTTGCTAGTCGCGCAGCATCTGCTTGATCAAAACGTTTGCCAACCGGAGACAACAAAATCACTGGAGCGGCTGATGTTGCAGGCGCACTGGATAACCTAGAAACAACTGGGTGCGAACGATCTGTCTGAATAGCGAGCAAAGCCTGTTTGAGGGGCTCTGCCATCATGACCATACCAGGGCCACCACCATAAGGCCTGTCATCGACTGTGCGATGCACGTCATGCGTAAACTCACGAGGATTCCATGCGTGCAGTGACCAAATGCCTTGAGCGTGTGCACGACCTGTCACACCCGAGTCACGCACGGTTGCCAATATCTCCGGAAACAATGTGATGACGTCGATACGCATCATGCGACCTTAGAGGTCAAGCGGCCAGTCAGTTTCAATCCGTCGTGCCACGATGTCAACATGTTGAACATGCGCAGCAACAAAAGGGATTAAAACGTCTTCAGGACGTCCTTTTGCATCGAGTAGGGTCTGAGGTACATGAGTCGCTGAGGGGATTTGATCCCCATCAAGCGTCATTCGATTCACACGCAAAATAGCGTGAGCTCCGTTATCAACTACCTCAGAGACTAAACCAATCAATTGGGAGTCGCTATAAACATAGCAATCCACAAGATCAACCCAGTAAAACTCGTCTGCTTGTGCTTTGGGAAAATATTGTCGGGATACATGAACCGTGTAGCCTCGCATTGATTCAGCTAAATCGCGATCTCCAACATGCTCGAGGTCAGCAACAACAGTCGATCCCTGAGGACGAACTTGCTTGACTGCATGGGGGCGAAGTTTGGGAGCATCAGAATTCCCAGAGCTGGGTGACGCAGGTGATAGAGGTAATACTGGTGGTGCGAGCCACCAAACTGGTGCAGCTCGCAAGACTAAGCTTTGTGCAGAGTGCGGCTGGATTTTGACCCACCCCCTCACACCGTAGGCTGACACAATTCGACCTAGTTCAACTAGGTCGTTAGGCGCCTCTTGAGCGCCTATGTCAGCCATGGCTGTGATTCGGAGTCAGTCAAATGACTTAATTTAAGCCGCTGTTGCGACTTTTGCAGAGAAGTCTTTGACCAGGCGGGCAACCGCTGGAGACAACTGAGCACCTACTCCGGTCCAATGATGGACGCGGTCAAGTGCAATGCGAAGACGCTCTTCGTTTGCATTTGCAACTGGGTTATAGAAACCAACGCGCTCGATAAAACGACCATCACGGCGATCACGGGAATCGGTCGCAACGAGGTTGTAAAAAGGACGTTTCTTGGAGCCGCCACGGGCCAGGCGAATCACCACCATACGTAATCCCTTGAAAATGTTCAGTAAAGCCTGCAATTATAGCACCAAACAACAGATGTACATCGTTTATTTCAAACGACGCTCCAAATAATGGGTTACGCGATCAGCTTCGTCGATCTGTGCCAACAAAGCATTGCCAGTTTGCTTGCAGAAAGCCTGAAAATCCCGCACGGCGCCACGATCTGTCGTGATGACACGCAATACATCTCCCGCAGTCAGCGTAGCCAATGCTTTTTTTGCACGCAAGATTGGCAAGGGGCATGCAAGCCCAGTCGCATCTACTGTCTCTTTGAAATCTGAAGGCACGCCCACTTTCTGATCGTTAGACCGCTCTGGAGTGCTCATTTGGCCTCTACCCAAGCTTTTACGCTCGCTAAGCTTGCAGGTAATGCGCTCAATTCTGAGCCTCCACCCATAGCCATGTCTGGGCGTCCACCGCCCTTGCCACCCAACTGACTCGCAACAAATCCAACCAAGTCACCGGCTTTGATCTTACCGACCAAATCTGCAGTGACCCCCCCGACTAAGCTAATCTTTCCATCCGAGGAAGCTGTCGCAAGCAAAACAACTGCGGACTTCAGACGATCTTTGAGTTGATCTACCATTGAGCGCAGGTCCTTGGGATCGATGCCCTTGACCTCGGTCACTAACAATTTAAAGCCAGCAGGCATCTCAATTGCAGACTCGGTCAATGCATTTCCAGCACTCGAAGCGAGCTTTGCGCGCGCTTGCTCAAGGTCTTTCTCGACTGCTTTAAGCTGATCCTGCAGCAAACCAATCCGCTCAGGCAACTCGGTAGGCTGGGTTTTCAACACGGAGGCAGCACGCTGCATGGTTGCATTTAGGTTTTGAACCCAAGCCAAAGCATTTAAACCCGTGACAGCCTCGATACGACGCACCCCAGCCGCGACTCCACCTTCAGAAATCACCTTGAATAAGCCGATATCACCTGTGTGCGACACATGAGTGCCACCACAAAGCTCTCTTGAAAAACCGATATCCAATACGCGCACGGTATCGCCGTATTTTTCTCCAAACAGCGCAACAGCTCCACCCTTGACTGCATCGTCATACGACATCGTCTGGGCGACAGCGCCCTGATTTCTCAATACCTCAGCATTGACAATCGACTCGACACGCGCGATCTCATCATCCGACATTGGCGAATCGTGCGCGAAGTCAAAGCGGGTCTTCTCGCCGTCGACGAGTGAACCACGCTGCTGGACATGACCGCCTAACACCTCTCGCAAAGCCTTATGCATTAAGTGCGTTGCTGAGTGATTGCGAACTGTTCGTGCACGTTGCTCGGCATCTACAGTTGCGGTCACCTCATCACCGACTAACAACGTCCCCGAGGACAAACGTCCGTGATGGCCAAACACTCCGGGCTGAATCTTTTGTGTATCTAAGACATCAAACTGCAGTGCGTGAGTATTTAGGCAACCCGTATCACCCACCTGACCGCCGGACTCAGCATAGAACGGCGTATTGTCGAGCACAACAATAGCCTCTTGCCCTGTGGCGATACGATCCACCGCCGCCCCACCCACATACAGCGCCAACACCTTACCAGAGTGCTGAAGGTGATCGTAACCCTCAAAAACAGTCTGAGCGCCAGAGTATGAAAGCCCCTCAGCCATTTTAAATTTACCCGCAGCACGTGCTTGATCTCTCTGACGATCCATCGCCACATCAAAACCAGCATGATCAACCTCCACCCCACGCTCACGACAAATATCGGCAGTTAAATCAACTGGAAACCCATAGGTGTCATACAGTGTGAACAGTGTGTTGCCATCCAAAATTTGTGCCTGATCTTTCTTGGTGGCAGGCAGAGCGGCCAACGCAACATCCAAGATCTTCATGCCATGCTCGAGGGTCTCCCCAAAGCGCTCCTCTTCTTGACGCAAAACCTGCTCAACGCGAGCAGCGCTCTTGGCCAACTCAGGATAGGCATCACCCATTTGCTGAACAAGGTCAGGAACCATCCTATAGAAAAAAGGCTTAGTTTGACCCAATTTATAACCGTGACGTAATGCTCTACGAATAACGCGACGCAGGACGTAACCCCTGCCTTCGTTACTAGGAATGACTCCATCGACCACAAGAAAACAACAAGCCCGAATATGATCTGCAATGACCTTGAGCGAATTATTCGACAAGTCTTTGCAACCTGTCTCACGCGCAGCCCCTGCTATTAAGGCCACAAACAAATCAATTTCATAATTGGAATGCACCTGTTGCAATACAGCCGCAATGCGCTCTAATCCCATACCTGTGTCAACACAAGGCTTGGGAAGCGGTGTCATCTTGCCATTGGCATCCCGCTCAAACTGCATAAACACCAAATTCCATATCTCGATATAACGATCGCCATCCTCTTCTGGAGATCCTGGTGGCCCTCCCCAGATATCTGCGCCATGGTCGAAGAAAATTTCCGTACATGGTCCACAAGGCCCTGTATCCGCCATCTGCCAAAAGTTATCCGAAGCGTAGCGAGCCCCTTTGTTGTCACCAATGCGGATAATACGCTCAGGTGGTACACCGATTTCTTTTTCCCAGATGCCGTAGGCCTCATCATCCTCTTGATAGACCGTCACCCAAAGCTTTTCCTTGGGCAATCCATAAACTCCAGTCAGCATTTCCCATGCGAAAGCGATTGCATCACGCTTGAAATAGTCTCCAAAGCTAAAATTACCCAGCATTTCGAAAAACGTGTGATGGCGTGCGGTGTAACCAACATTTTCTAAATCATTATGCTTGCCGCCCGCACGTACACTGCGCTGAGAGGAGGTAGCGCGCGTATATGGCCGTGAATCCTTACCCGTAAAAACGTCTTTAAATTGCACCATGCCTGAGTTGGTAAACAACAGCGTCGGATCATTGCCTGGAACCAATGAAGACGATGGCACAATCGTGTGCCCCTTGGACTGGAAGAACTGCAAGAATTTCTGGCGAATTTCGGACGTTTTCATCGTGCGGGATCAAATAAGAGAAAAAAACGAGTGGAACGCTTAAACAGCCCCACCCCAAGCTAGTTAATCGATTATACGGTCTGGAGTCTAGCCCATCGGCTGCCGATCAATTCAAGCACATATAAGTATAAAACTCGTTGAAAGAGTGATGCGGGTACCTCCAGACCGAAACAAGGAGGGGCTTAAAGCCTGACGGACAACTACAGTCTCCTGTCATGGGGTTCCGACGGTCAATATCCAACTCATCGCGCACCTCGCACCCAAAACCTGCGCGATCAATATAAAGACCCCCTCCACTCTTTGTACTGGTTTGCCACACCCCTTGCTGACAGATCAAGAGCCCGCCTGCATTAGACTGTGCCAGCAAGCCCGAGGTCTCACAAGGTGCGGATTGAGACGCTATGGCTCCGAGTTGAAGGTGCCCTTCACTCGCGATTGAACCCGTTGCAGTAATCCCTCCACCTGTTCGGATACCCTCCGCCGCATTCAGCGTGCCGGCTAAGCTAAGGTTGGCATCTAATTGCACATCGCGCTTTTCCCCTTGCCTCAGATACGTCACCTCTGCGCTCGTGTCATAAAAGCTATGGAGAACAATCGATCCGACCGGTAAGACTGCCATATCCAGCGCAGGTGGATTTGGCAAATCAATGATTGCGCCACGAACACGCTGGGGCGACAAATGCGTCACACTCGCCCCATGCCCCCCTAATGAAGCCAACATTTTCCCTAGGCGCGTCACATTTCCTGCCTGAATCAACTGCGTTGAATGTGGAGTTGCAATCGTTAGCACCTCAATTTTGCACCCTAAGGTCAAGCACAAACCAATGGGTTTGAGGACCCGAATACTCAAGTCATATCCAAGGGGCGCATGCATCGAGAAGCCCGAGGCTAAATGCCCAGCTTGCAACAACTCGTTGAGTGTAGGACGCCAAATATCTCGATAAACTGCCGAGCTTGCAGTGGGTGATGACAAACCGGACAAAAAGTCAGCTTGGCGCACTAACATCTGATCAACAGATTCTTTGATGGTAATCAACCAGCGCCCCATTGATTCAGTTGCAACATCCTCGGCATGCTGCACCCAAGTCGATGCAGACCACACACCAGCCAAAGACGTCAGGGCAATGACGACGATCAGCTCAAATAAGGAAAAACCATTTTGAAAATCCCGCATTAGCGAATCACAAAGTCAAAACTATTTCGGTCTCCACTGATGCACTGAGCATCGGCTAATAAGGGGTTATAGGCAGCAACAGGCTGATGCAAACTATCCTTGACCGTAACGGGGCCCGCCGTGCCTGAAATCCTCACAACATCGGCAATACGCTGCAAGATCGATGCTAAACCGGGGCAGGCTGCATGATTCACATCATTGAGGGTCAATAAAAAAGCAGAGCCGCTCGGAGCGCCCGACAGCGCGTAAGGAGAGATTCGAATGACCCCGCGTCCCGACACACCTGAACCTCCCAGTCCGTGGGCCACTTCTGCCCCTGCACCCTCCCCTGAAACGGCAACAACGCTTGAACCGCGTAACGCATTTGCAAGTACTCGGGTGTCAACACTTGAATAAGGACTGGCTCCATAGCCATGGGTTGTGACTTTTAATCGAGCTACAAAACGCTGAAGCTCCTCAGCAACACGAGGTACTTTGCTTTCAACAACATATCCTTGAATAGCAGGTATACCAACAATAGCAAGCAACATCATGATGGTGGTCACAATAGAGATCTCAATCAAGGAAAAGCCGCGCTGCAACTGAATGGCACGCGCGTAATGCTTCTGTGCAATACGATCACCCACAAATGAAGTCGTCTTTGTACGAAAAAAAATAGTATCAACAAACATTTAAAAATATCCTCCTAAAATTGGGGAAGAAAATAAGACAAAATTGTGTCAAAAGATTGTGTTAACGCGAGTAATGCAAACTCAAAGACTGTCGGAGCTCTTCAAATACTTGAAAATGCCAAAACGCAACACCTAAGACCACCATCAATGCAAACAGCAACGATGACCAACGCAAATAAATTGATTGAGTATTGATATGCTTAAGCGCATGTACTTCAGTCCTCAAACGCGTACGATGCAGCGCTTCGTCCAATCCAAGCGTCTGCACGAGATCTGTGAAATACCACCAGATCAAAGGGTCAATCAGACCCGTATCCATTGCATCGGTAGCATGTACCCCCAAATCTAGCCGTGTGACCATGACATGCAAGTGCCTCGCAAACCAGGGCGTCGCGCCTTGCAACTGCAAGGCGATCGCATCTCGCAAGCGAGAGTGTTGACTGGCTCCGGGGGTTAGCGTCACGGCAAGCAAAGAAACAAAACGAACCGTCTGCACACGCCGATAAAATGCCCAAGGACCGAAAGTATCTACTGTTGAACGCATCGCTCCAGTCCAATGCGCAAAAGACCAACTCAGCATCACCAGGCCAATCAGCAACAAAGCTAAAAAAAATGGCCATGATCTGCTTAAAAAATCGGCAGTTGTAAATAGAGATTGCGTCCACTTGGAAAAATATTCAGGAGGTACCGCTGCAAAAATCTGCTGAAGCTGCTTTGCCGTAAAGAACGGAATAGACATCACTGAAGCAATCGCCACTAGCAGCCCCGCAAAACCTGAGAATGCAGTAGTCACCAACAGGCTCTTAGCACGATCCACAAGCTTGACCACCGCAGCAAGCTGCCTAAGTGTTCTAGTGAGCGCCTGCGCACCAGCGTATTGAGCTGACTGAACCGCAAGCAAGTCTTCAAGCGGCAATGTCCCACTCCATGTTGAAAATAAATCTCCGCCCGTCTGGGGAAACCTTTCTAACCATACCCGTGACAACATACCTCGCGAACTTGCGATTGCATAACGCGACGAATCATCATAAAAAATACTTTGGAATGTTTTGGTTCCAGCAGTCGACTCAATGAGATCTGACAAATATTCGTAATAATCGGCACGTTGTGCCTGAAAGGAAAATGCGGCAAGACGCACCCACACATTAAATAAGACAATATGCAGCACTCTTAAACGTATGAGGTATATCCACTCAAGCGACATGACCTGGCCTATGAAAGCTACTGTTCAACCCAAAAAATTGCTCAATCGTTCTTGGATCGACTTGGCCATTCCAGACTTTAAAAAGTGCGCACTCCTTCGCACTTTTTCCATTCATCGAAGCATCTGCTAAGGCGGTTCTTGGACGTTGATCAAACCATCGATGCAACATCAGTCCGTCATTTTCTTTTAGGCCCATCAAAAACTCTGGTTCCGCAGGCGGTTCAATGCACTCAGCTGCAACCGTCCTGCCCGATGTTCCTACGAGGGCAGGCAGCCCATTTGCGCAGCGTGAGCAACCTTTTTCTGAGCGAAAGCGTAAGCGTTCTCTAGGCAATCCTGAGTGCTCCTCAAGCGAAGACACCCAAGACTCTCGCCAAGAGGAAGAACGAACTCGAGAAAGAGCGCAGTGCCACGATGCCGTGTGAGCAATCTGCTCGTAGGGCTGGGCGCATCCCTGACAAAGCAAAGGAAGTAAACACTGAAATACCAACAGTTTTAAAATTCCCGGTGTGGCTAATAAATCTCGCGGCACACCAATAAAACTCGATGACAAACGCTCTGGCACCCAAAGTGCAGACCCTGCGTGAACCGTTGAATAAAGACTTACACCTGAGCCAGCTAGATCAGCAAATGCACGTCCTCCAGCGGTATCTCTTATTTCTCCAATTAATAAATCATTCATCGCAGATCGCTTAAATGCTTTTAGCTTGTTATCAAATACATTCACTTCACTTTCATCGAATGACCTAGAAACCGTATTTTGCAAAGCATTTGGAATGAAATATTCAGCTGGATCCTCGAGAGTAATAATTTTTCGATACGACGGAATCTCTCGCATCAGAGTTGCGAGCGTAGTAGATTTTCCAGAGCCCACGGTTCCAGCCAGAATAATCGCACCACCTTGAGCAAGACTAGCTCGACGTAAGGCATCAATCTGTGAATCCATATAACCAAGCGCTGAAAGCTCTGGCGTCAAATCAGTGGAGTCGAGTACCAATAAACGCAAGCAAACCGAAGGTCCTTGATCAGTGGCAAGCGATGCCCAACGCAGGCAGACCCTTTGGCCATCTAGTTCGCGACTCACCCGTCCTTGTTGTTCAACAGTCGGATCAAAAATAGCACCATTTCCACCTTCGACATCCATCCATGTCACAGCCAACATTGCGAGCATTGTTGCCGTTGGTAAACGTGCATACCGATCAGGACATACATAACGTCCATCAATAGAGAACATGACAGGGGACTCATTTTTTGTGCGTCGCACATTAAAGTGAATATCGCTGGCATGATTCCTAAGTGCCCAGACTAAAATAGAATTCATCGCCGAAACCAGTGCCCCACCACTTGCCGAAGAGTCAGAGGCGGGCTGAGCATTCAAATTTGCTGTGCGAACCGACCTTGTCACTGCGATTAATAATGCAGGAGACAATACAAACACAGGATATTGATTCAGTCGAAAACCTCGCTGCTTCAGTAGTTTTAATAATTCGGCAGTCTGATCATCATGGAAAAATTCTCCCAATACAAAAACACCAGCAGATCCATCCCTAAAATGAACAGGACACATCCTTGCTGCAAGGCTTAGCACATCCAACTCTTTACTTAAGGTTCGAGCAAGGGGCGGGGCAAGGCGCTCCAGATCACCTTGAGTTCTAATTTCTAAAGGAATTTTTTCAAAGATCCTTGCAGTGAGCGCACTCATCGTCTCACCTGCCCCAGGCAAAGAACTTCTGCCATTTCCAGCTTTCTCAAATGGACACAAGGAGGTGCAATACGCTCCAGCGTGTAAGAAACTGAACGTCCCGAGATCGCCTGTGTTCTGAGATTCTTAAAAATATGGGGTTCTGAATCAATCAATACTTCAGCACTTAATGACTGACCTACGCCATAAATTGCCAGCAAGAGGTTTTCAGTGACTGCTGTTATAGCTGGCCCTGGCATCGTAAGCGGACCAACTACTTTTTTTCTAGCGGCAAGCAATGCTGCCTGTGTGTCAAGTTGAAGTAGCTCTTGAACAACGGTGGGCTCCTGCGCTTGTACGACGATACCGGCACCAAGTTGTAAAGTTAGCGCTGCTGCCATCCACGCGCAAACGACAATATATTTAGTCAATGATTTCAAATACTTCTCCGGTCAAGCTGACTGTTAATTCACTGCGACTCACACCCTGCCCTGTGGGGGCACCAAGCTCGAGCACAAGCCCTCGCCACCGCACTGGAATCGTCAGTCCTTTCAGCGCTGAAATTGAGCGTAAAGGCCCTTTAAGCGAAATATGTCTGCGCTGCAGAGTCTTAATGTGCGAGGGGCGCTCGAGCAAAACACCTTGTCGACTCACTGGAGCTGACAAGGTAATGGGCGTACCTGTGCCGATCTGAATAGACTCAAACAACGGCGTGATACTTTGTAAATAACTGAGCCAATTCTTAAAAGGTATATTGACTGCAATTGCTTCAAAAACACTTGCAGCCTGCGCAACCTTCCAGCGCAACACCCCATTTTCAAGATCTGTAAATTCTGCGTGCCAACCCACTGGCTTAGCTGCATCAAGGTGTTCACTTAAAGCAAGTCGTTGAACGCGTTGATAGCGAGCAGCGCAATACCAATCCATATCAGAGGGCTCACATACAATCTGTTTGAGTTTCCACCCCCCCGGAGTAAGTGGCGCTTGATGCCAGCCATTGATCACACTAAACAATTGCTCTGGTTGATGGACTGGATGCATTTTTGCAAAACGATCAAAGACCTGCTGCCACAGTTCATTCGTATTTTCTTGAGGTTCTTGTGCGTGTTTCTCACTAGCATTACCTCCTAAAAACCAAAATACACTTGTTAAAAGTGCAACCAAGCATGCAAGTCGTGCGTAAGCACTGCCTTTGGCCAACAGTTTTTGAAGACGAGAGTTCGTATGGATATTTAGCAGCCATTCAGGAAGATCGGTCTCATCAAGCTCTTTTTCGCTCAAGACTTGAAGGTTTGGGAAGCGAGCTCTCAGAACAGAGATAGCTAGCTGCGCTTCGTCAAAACTTTCATACCAGCGATCCGTTTGTGCTAGCACTAATCCTGAGTTAGCCGCCACTAACCAGTACCCTCTTTCTGGCATAAAACTCAACGCTGCCGTCACACCGTCCTGATGTGACAAAGCAAAAATAGCAGCCGCAGAGTGAATAACTCTTGCGCTATCTGAACGTGATCTGTGCTCCGCTAACGCTTCTTTTCTAATGACACCACACCCAACAACCGCGGAAAGTGAACCAATCATCAAATAATGGGTCGCACCAAACGAACGTGCCCGACGTCGTGCAAGTTTTGCGGGCACCCCACCGACAAGAGGCGTCCAATCTAGTCCAAAGACAATATCTACATCATGAGGATGAGCCCACAGCAGCGTCCCTGGTTGTCCGCGCGTACTGATACGTTGCTCCATCCTCATAAGCCCTCTTCGACCTGAGCAGTTACCATGATCAACGTTGCCGTGCGTGACTGCTTTGCACGATCGACTCCACCTAGCACAAGTGGTGCGTCCGGCGACAACCGGCCTCGCTCTGACTCGTGATGTGTAGAGTCAAATCCAGAAATCAGCATCGGCTGCCCTGCTTGCAGAGCGACCTGCTGAACGGTACCGTGCCCATCAATTGTTATTTGCTGGATCTGTAAACGACTATGAGGATCGCCCACAACAACAGACTTGAGTGGCTGAGCAACAGTATTGTCGTAGGCAACTGATAGCAATACTTGTCCATTTTCTTGCGCATCGGGCACCAGCGTCAGAAAAGCACCGACGGTCTCCTCCTTTTGACTGACTGAGACCGAACCCAACCCCGAGCGTACGGGTGTGAGTGCGGACTCAGCACCCTGCGTGGACTTGACTTGG
Organism: uncultured Burkholderiaceae bacterium; assembly: GCA_963926265.1. Lineage (GTDB taxonomy): Bacteria > Pseudomonadota > Gammaproteobacteria > Burkholderiales > Burkholderiaceae_B > Zwartia. The sequence goes on along the minus strand of CAWUWN010000011.1, from coordinate 113,122 downwards.
TCAATATATGAAAAAGTTGTTCGAACAGCGTGTGTCACAGGTCGTCGATTCAGAGTCAGAACAGGAATGGTGACGTGTCGCAATACCGTTCCATATTTAGAGAGTGCTTTTAGTACTGCTTGACTGCGAACTGTCGGAGAGGGCTTTATACCCAACGCTGCTGTTGCACCGGCAATCGGTGCTCCAGCAATTGTGCTGGAAAGAGAAGCGGCGACCTTACCTTGCTCCCAAAGCGTCTCCCAATCCAATCCAAGCTCCGCATCTTGATGCGTCACGAGCGTAATTTCTTCAAAAATCAAACGAACCCGTCGTGTAAGGATACGATTCTCTCTTTCTAAATAACGGGATATTTCTCCCAACACCTCTGGCGTATCTGTGATAACGATAGAAGTAGAGGCGCCAGGTTGGGCAGCGATGATTGCAGCACGAGTCAGAAACGGTTCGAGGCGTTGCTTAATCGCAAGCAATATGTGCTGATCAGAGGCAACTAGAGAGGTCCGCGATGAGTTATCAAAACCACCTGCTTTACTACTCACCGTTCGCCCAAGTCGCGCATCTGCATGCGAAGACAGCGTCAGTGCACGCACATCAAAAACACGCGTCTCAGTCCGATAGAACTCGAGTGCACGATCGTGATAGCGCCAAAGAACGCCAAGACGCCTAGACAAAATATCCAGCACCTCTGGTAATGGTCGTGGCCCCAGCGGAAACTGCGCTTCGGTGCCGATCGCATTTTGGGGTGATACCGTCGCAGTGCTGAGTCGTGGAAGAAAATGATCTGCCGGCAAAAGTGCCTCAGGCTTAATCCTGACAGGAATGCTTGTAGCCTGGGTAATGCGTTCAGCAAGAGTGAATAAATCAACCTTACCTTGTCGATACATCAGAGTGGTATCGATTGTTGATCTCAAGGCGGTTGGCAAAGTCACCTCTCTGCCAAGCGGCATTGCACGCCCCATGAGCCATGGTTTTGCAACGCTTTGTGCGCGCACTCTGCTCTGTACCGAACGGGCTAAGGATTCAAAATTTTCCTTTTTCTTATCAACCAAATTGCTTACATCTTGCACACGAGCATCTTGATTTTTTATTCGATGATTTAAAGTGCAACCACATAATGTCGTGATAAGCACAAGAATGGTGGTATTTCTGTATGAATGAATCTGTTTTCTAACAGTGTCCGTCATACGCGGGCTCCCTCGATGATCGTTCGATCACATGCCTCAGTGATGGGTACGATTCGCAACACCTGATTCGAGTAAAAGCACGGCTGTAACGGACGCTCCGATAGCTCGGTCGCTTCGATGAGTGCGCGCACTGAATCTATAAAGTTATCTGAAAAAGTCGCTGTAGCGGTAAGTGGTATGTCCACATCTACAGCCCAATGTTCCGTCTGAAATTTCCAACCACTCAGTCCCGTCCATCGCGATAGAGCTTGCCGTAGATTTTTGTCTGTCCGTGTGATGGCATAAAAAGGCTGGGATACGGACTTGACTGGCAAGACTTGGGCAACTTGTGTTGGCGACTGTGGGGTCACATTCGAAACAACCGGGCTCACGGCCGGTGGAGCACTCTGGATCGAATTTACGGGTTGAGTCTGAGTAACCGACGTACTTTTAGGGTGTCGAGCTCTGGCCTGTCGATGCGCACTGCGAAATACTAAACTACCCCAATGTCCTTCAAGCTTTGAATAAGGACCTTGCCGCGTATAGGAGGCGAGTTGCTCACTACCATCTACGACACCAAAAATAGCAGGCATGACTTGATTAGGCTGCCATTGCAACCATATGTGGGTAGCATCTGAAAAGACTTGCAAGGGTGCAACAGATCGATCGCCAGACAACTTCCACGCGAAATCCAACGGACCTATGAGAGATACTTTTTGATTACTCACGCATCCTTGCAAAGCCAGCATGAGTACCAATAGAGCGCTACATATCCAGATCGCAAACATATTTTTATCGCATCAAATCGAAGACAACCATATTGAGGCCGATCGAAGATTGCAACAATTGCATGTAATACGAATGGATCTAAAAGACGCAAAAAAAACGGAGCCCCTAGGCTCCGTTTTAAAGTTAATAAAAAATTATTTGCGCTTAGGTGCTGGGGTTGAGCCAGGAGGATTTAGCGAGAGCACTTTCGCTTGATCAACGACTTTGGTCAGTGCTTCAACGGGAGGCGTATTGCCAGATAAGGCCGCATCGAATTCAGTGCTTAAGATCGGTTCGATTCTTGGATAATTACGCAAGCGAAATCCACGACTGTTCACATCATTGACACCACGCATGCTGTCAACTAGTTGGCGCGCACCTAGAATGCGATCGTAAAAAGCTGCGTCACCTGTACGGAAAGCGGCATCAGTCAGGGGCAAAAATCCAGTGCGCTGATGCCATGCAGATGCGATCACTGGTTGAGCCAGGAAAGACAAGAAAGCCATCGTCGCTTTGTCCTGTGCCTTGCTGTGACCAGAAGTGGCCCACAGCGCAGATCCGCTCACATAGGGAGCGCCTGGTTTGCGGACAACTTGATCATAAAAGGGCATGGGGGCAATACCAAAATTCAAGCCGCTAGTATTTTGAATCCGTGCCAATGCACCGGAGGTTGTCGTAATGACTGCACAACGATTGTCAGCAAACATATCGTCAGCTTCTGTTCCATTGCTGTTGAATGGAAAAAGGTCAGAACGTTTCCAGCTCACCATAATTGAAATATGACGCATAAACACTGGGTCAAGCAGATTGAGCTGCGCGCCTTTCACGTTATCCAAACCGTTTTTAGGTGTCACATACATAGTGCCGTTTAAAGGAGCCATGTTTTCAAGGTGCGTCGTGACCTGATGACTCGTTGCAAATGGGCACTGATAATGGGCTTTGTCTCTGAGAATCAGCAAATGATTTTGAAGCTCAGGCCATGTTTTGGCAGGTTTATTCGCGTCAAGGCCTGCTTTTTTGTAACCATCCACGTTGTAAAACATTACTGGAATTTCAGCCATATAGGGAAAGGCCATCAGGCGGCCCTGACCGTCTCGCATAAATCCCGTTGTCTGTGTCACAAACCAATTAGCATCTCTCATTGGATACTGTTTGAGGAGCTGATGAAAAGGAATGATGTCTTTGTGTTGCGCAATCATCTCTGGGGAGCGATTGTCTGGTAGCTGAATCAGGTTAGGTTTGCGCTTTTCTGCGACGGCTTGTTCACCCGCCTTGCGCAGCGCATCCTGATTAGGGAAGGCCTTGAGTTGCACCTTGACATCGCTCTGCTCGTTATTAAATCGACGAGCAATTTTCTCAAACTCTGACTTGTGCACAGAAGTCATTGTGTGCCAAACCTCAATATTGACTGGCTCAGCCTGAGCGGGCAAAGCTAACACACAGGTCACACCAAGCACCGCGGCAATACGTTTTAGAAAGGTCACGCTGAAAATCCCAAGAAGAGAATGCGAATGCACAAAACCTTTGTGCAAGGTACTAGTTATTTTACTGCGGCAATATCGGCTTCGGAAGTAAAAGAATCAGCAAAAAACGCCTCATCTGGCAAAGCACACTGAGCAACAAACTCTCGTCTAGCAGACTCTACGACGATCGGTGCGCCACAAGCATAAACCTGATGACCCATCAGGCTTGGGAAATCCTCCATGACTGCGCGATGAACGAAGCCAGTCCGACCTGCCCACGCGTCTTCAGCCAGCGCATCGGAAACCACCGGAACATACGTGAAGTTAGGAAAGGTTTGAGCCCAATGCTCAGCGAGCGCGTTCATGTATAGATCGGCAGGGCGACGTCCGCCCCAGTAAAGGGCAACAGGACGTTGAATATTTTGGTGAGCCATATGCTCAACGATGGCCTTTATTGGAGCAAAGCCCGTTCCACTCGCGACCATCACAATCGGCAAGTCGTTGTCTTCACGCAAGAAAAATGAGCCAAATGGACCTTCGACACGCAAAATTTCTCGCTCTTTCATCTGGGTGGTGCCGGTACCGAACACGTGATCGGTAAATAATCCTCCCGGTAAATGACGAATATGCAGCTCAAGTGCCGTAGCAGCATGAGGGGGATTGGCCATGGAGTAGCTTCGGCGCTTGCCATCTTTGAGGATGATTTCAACATACTGGCCTGCGTAAAAGCGAAAGCTTTCGGTCGCTGGCAACTGGAGCTGCAAGATAGCAACATCGGAAGTTGGACGCTCAATTGTCGTCACACGGGAGGGTAGTTTTCGGATTTGAATATCTGAGGCCAGACGAATCTCCCTGGACTCAATAACAAGATCTGACGTCGCACGCGCTTGACACAACAATGTAAAACCTTGGTGTAGTTCTTCGGGCGTCAGAATCTGTGCAGCACTATTGCCCGCTTCGACAGTGCCTGAAACAACCCTCGCCTTACAGGTCGAGCAGGCACCACTCCGACAACTATACGGCAACAAAATGCCAGCAGCTAAGGCCGCATCCAGAACACTTTTTTCGGGATCTGCAGCGAACTGATGCTGGCTGGGCTGAACGGTGACTTGGAACGACATGTCAATACCTAATAAAGGACGTGGAATTTGATGATTGGCATTTTATCGTCAAAGCGTTAAAGCACGGGTGAAAGAATCGGTTCTTTAGAACGAATGTCGAGCAACCTTCCCTTGCGCGCTCGCTTAGAGACGTAAATCTCGAGCAAAGCCCCCACCAGAACATCTTCGACCTGCTTGGTTCTATATGTCCCCGTCACCCGCAAGCCTGCTTTTGAAACCGGCACGACCTGCGTAAGTAAATCAGGAGCATCGATCCCCATCAAAATGGTGCCGCGCCCTCCAGAAGAGAGGCTCTTTACTTCGTCGAGTGCAATGACGAGTAACTTGCCACGTTTTGTAAAAAATACCACTTGGGTTGCCTGCGCAAATGATGGAACAGGTCGCAACAACCGATCTTTTTCTTCGAGCGTGACAAATTGCTTGCCAGCCCTTTGTCGACTGGTCATATCAGAGAGCTTGGTCAAAAATCCAAAGCCCTGTTGGGTACTCAACAGCCACTTGCTCTCTGGAGCTGCAGCAACCATATGTTCAATCTGAGAACCGGGTTCGAGATCTATCATCGAAGTCACGGGAGCGCCATCGCCTCGGGCGGAAGGTAACCCAGAAATCGCCACGCTGTAGACACGGCCATTATCACCGAAGGCAATTAACGTATCGGTACTGCGGCACTCAAATACGCCGTAAGGACTATCTCCCGCTTTGAAATTGAATTGGGTGGCATCGTGCCCATGCCCTTGACGAGAGCGCAGCCACCCTTTCTGAGAGACGACAACAGTCACGGGCTCATCTAGCACACGCACTTCTTTGACAGCACGCTCTGCGACCTCAATTAAAGTGCGACGCTCATCACCGTAGAGCTTAGAGTCAGCTTCGATTTCCTTAATCACCAACTTTCTAAGTGCAGTCGGCTGATCGATCAACTCTTGCAACTTTTGTTGCTCGGAGCGCTTTTCAGCGAGCTCTTGTTCAATTTTGAAGCCTTCTAGACGGGCAAGCTGTCGCAGACGCATGTCAAGAATGTCATCCGCCTGACGTTCGCTCAAATTAAAGCGCGCCATCAGTGCTGGTCGAGGCTCGTCGGATTCACGGATGGTCTGAATCACCTCATCGACATTCAAGTACACCAGCATCCGGCCTTCAAGCACATGAATGCGATCTGTAATCTTGTCAAAACGGTAGCGGGTGCGACGAAGAACAGTGCTTGTCCTGAAACCAATCCACTCAAGCAACACATCGCGTAAACCTTTTTGACGAGGGCGATGATCAGTTCCAATACAGACAAGGTTGATCGGCACGCTTGTTTCCATGCTGGTCAATGCCAACAAAGTCGTGACAAACTCCTCGCGATCGATTTTTGAAGTTTTGGGCTCGAATACCAAGCGAACGGCGGCATCTTTACCAGACTCGTCTCGCACCGCGTCTAGCAAAGCCAGCATTTGGGCTTTAGTCTGTTGCTGCTCAGGGGTCAAAGCTTTCTTGCCAGTTTTGACCTTAGGATTAGTCAAGTCCTCAATTTCTTCGAGCACTTTTTGGCAAGAAGCGCCAGGCGGCAACTCATGCACAACAAGTTGCCACTGACCGCGCGCCATTTCCTCGAACTGCCATCGGGCACGGGCTTTGAGCGAACCGCGTCCAGTCTGATAAATCTGAGCAATTTCAGCAGGTGCCGTAATGATCTGACCACCGCCAGCAAAGTCGGGCCCTGGGATCATTTGGTAGAGGTCTGCGTCTGAAAGTGTGGGGTTTTTAATCAGTGCAACACACGCTCCAGCGACCTCACGTAAGTTATGCGCAGGAATTTCAGTCGCCATCCCGACTGCGATACCTGAAGCGCCATTCAACAGCATGACCGGCAAGCGTGCCGGCAGCATGGAAGGCTCTTGGTGACTACCATCATAATTCGGGATGAAGTCGACTGTGCCTTCGTCCAGCTCGTCAAGCAACAAACGCGCAAACGGCGTCAAACGCGCCTCTGTGTAACGCATAGCCGCTGCATTGTCCCCGTCCCTGGAGCCAAAGTTACCCTGCCCGTCAATAAGCGGATAACGCAAGGAAAACTGTTGCGCCATCCTGACCAATGCGTCATAGGCGGCTTGGTCACCATGCGGGTGGTATTTACCCAACACATCACCCACAACGCGGGCGGATTTTACGGGCTTGGAGCCAGACTGCAGCCCCATGGCCTGCATTGCATAAAGGATCCTGCGCTGCACGGGCTTTTGTCCATCGCCCACATCGGGCAAAGCCCGCCCACGCACAACAGAAACAGCGTAATCAAGATACGCTTGCTCAGCATATAAACCAAGCGTCAGAGATGCCTCAGCATCGCTTGGGTCGAACAAACCAGGTTGAGAACCATCAGTCATTTAGATATCAACCTCTGCGAGATTGCCTTTTTCTTCGAGCCAAATGCGACGGGCGCCAGACTCGCCTTTGCCCATCAACATATCAAACATTTGCGTCGTTGCGCTCGGGTCAAGCGCACCATACCCGACTGGCAGCATACGTCGGGTGTCGGGATTCATTGTGGTTTCCCACAACTGGGTTGGACTCATTTCGCCGAGACCTTTAAAGCGACTGATATCCCAGGAGCCCTCGCGCACCCCCTCCTTTCGAAGCTTGTCTTGAACAGCCTCGAGCTCACCCGTGTCCAAACAATAGACCTTGCGTGCAGGTCGCTTACCTAGCGCAGGAACATCCACGCGAAACAACGGTGGACGAGCAACAAACACGTGGCCTAGTTCGACTAGGCGCGGGAAATGCTTGTAAAAGAGTGTCAGCAAAAGCACCTGAATATGGGAGCCGTCAACGTCCGCATCAGAGAGAATGCACACGCGCCCATAGCGCAAGCCTGAAAGATCTGGCGTGTCGTTGGGACCGTGCGGATCCACACCAATGGCCACAGCGATATCATGAATTTCATTATTGGCGAACAAGCGATCTCTATCGACCTCCCAAGAGTTCAGGACCTTTCCGCGCAAAGGAAGAATCGCTTGAAACTCCTTGTCGCGACCCATTTTGGCAGAACCGCCCGCTGAGTCGCCCTCGACTAGAAAGACTTCAGTACGGGCTGTATCAGAGGATTCGCAATCGGTCAGTTTGCCGGGCAAGACCGCGACACCAGAACTCTTGCGCTTTTCTACCTTTTGAGCTGAGCGCGCGCGCGCCTGCGCCTGACGAATTGCCAACTCAGCGAGTTTTTTTCCAAACTCGACGTGGCTGTTGAGCCATAAATCCAGAGACGTTCGAACAAATCCACCGACTAGCCTGACAGCATCCCGACTGTTCAAGCGTTCTTTGATCTGACCCTGAAACTGTGGGTCGAGGACTTTGGCCGACAATACAAAGCTTGTTCTGGCAAATACATCTTCAGGTAATAGTTTGACGCCCTTTGGCAATAGACTATGCAACTCAGCAAAACCTTTGACTGCAGCAAAGAGGCCTTCGCGCAAGCCCGACTCGTGCGTACCGCCTGCTGGTGTGGGAATAAGATTGACATAGGACTCACGTACCACGTTCCCTTCGTCGGCCCAGGCGACCACCCACTGGGCGCCCTCACCCTCGGCGAAGCTCTCATGGTCAGCCGAAGCAAACTGCTCGCCACCAAAAAGAGGCACCCTCAACTCAAGACCTTGCAGCGCTTCTGTGAGGTAACCTGCCAAGCCATCTTGATATTGCCAGGTGCGCGATTCTCCCGATTTTTCATTTAGATAGGAGACCTTGACCCCAGCCATCAGTACGGCCTTACTGCGCAACAGATGCATTAACTCGTGCGTTGGGATCGTTGCAGAGTCAAAAAAGGAAGTATCAGGCCAGACACGAACGCGCGTACCTGATTTTTTGCGGGCCAACTCAGGTACAACTTTTAGTGGTTCTACAACATCACCGTTTGCAAAAACCATTCGGTTTGCTACACCATCACGCCAAACAATAAGCTCGAGCCGTTTGGATAAAGCGTTCGTTACCGAAACACCCACTCCATGCAAACCACCAGAGAAGGCATAAGCACCTCCCCCTTTTTTGTCGAATTTTCCGCCGGCATGCAAGCGGGTGAATACAAGCTCAGCAACAGGCGCTTTTTCCTCAGGATGCAGCCCAACGGGAATACCACGGCCATCATCCTCTACGGTGATGCTGCCATCTGTTTGCATCGTCACTTGGATATGCTTGCCAAATCCAGCAAGAGCCTCGTCAGCTGCGTTATCAATCACCTCTTGAATGATATGGAGAGGATTTTCCGTACGGGTGTACATGCCAGGTCGTTGACGGACCGGCTCAAGCCCTTTGAGGACGCGGATAGATGATTCGTTGTAGGACTTTGTACTCAAGTTATCCCCAAAATCTGTGGAAAAGGTGATTCATTTTACGGAATTTAGCAATCAGAGCATGACAAGCCCTCGTCTGCTCAAAAATTAAACAAAATTAGCTTGTCTAGAAGATGTGTAAAAATGACAGGTCTGTGGAAAAGTGCCTCATATACCCATCAAATTGGTTTAAATTGTGCTTTAATGATTAAACGCAGTTGCAAACTGAGTTGCAAATTGTCCGGTTGCGGATTGCAAGACCATTGTACAGATGTGTCTGAAAGCCCTACAGGCACTACACGGATATACCCTAGAGAAAACCATGAGTGAACACATCAAAAACGTAAGCGATGTTAGCTTCGATTCGGACGTATTGAAATCATCTCAGCCAGTGTTGGTGGATTATTGGGCAGCCTGGTGCGGCCCATGCAAGATGATTGCCCCGATGCTTGAAGAAGTGGCAACTGAGTTTGCGGGAAAAGTCACCGTTGCAAAACTCAACGTTGACGAAAACCAAGAAACTGCAGCAAAGTTTGGTATTCGTGGGATTCCAACCTTAATGTTGTTTAAAGACGGTAAAGTTGCAGCGACTAAGGTTGGTGCTCTTTCAAAGTCTCAACTGACTGAATTTTTAAACGGCGCGATCTAACTCGTTTCCACGCGCAGGCCCGTCCGTGGCCTGCCATCGACTCTGCTAAGCGCGCTTGAACCCTCTCTTACTTGACCCCGTCTTCTATTTTGAAGTCACTTTTCCAGATACATATCAATGCACCTCAATGAACTGAAGGCTCAGCACGTTTCGCAGCTGCTCGAAATGGCCGCAGGCCTCGAAATCGAAAACGCAAACCGTTTACGTAAACAAGAATTAATGTTTGCCATCATGAAACGGCGAGCCAAACAAGGCGAGCAAATCTTTGGTGATGGCGTGCTGGAAGTTCTTCCAGATGGATTTGGATTTCTGCGCTCACCTGACACGTCGTACTTAGCTAGTACTGACGACATCTATATCTCGCCCTCACAAATTCGCCGCTTCAATCTCCACACGGGCGATTCAATCGAAGGTGAAGTGCGCACACCGAAGGATGGCGAACGCTATTTCGCACTTGTTAAGGTCGACAAGGTCAACGGCTTCCCCCCAGAGGCGATCAAACATCGGATCATGTTTGAAAACTTGACGCCTCTGCATCCTGACAAAGCCATGATGTTAGAGCGCGATATCAAAAGCGAGGAAAATCTGACGGGCCGCATTCTGGATATATTTGCTCCCATCGGTAAAGGTCAACGCGGCCTGATCGTCGCGAGCCCGAAGTCTGGTAAAACAGTGATGATGCAGCACATTGCTCATGCCATCACAGCGAATTTCCCCGACTCAGTGATGATTGTGATGCTGGTCGATGAGCGTCCCGAGGAAGTCACCGAGATGCAACGTACCGTTCGCGGTGAAGTGGTAGCTTCTACTTTTGATGAGCCTGCCACACGTCACGTACAAGTCGCAGAAATGGTGATCGAACGCGCCAAGCGCTTAGTTGAAATGAAAAAAGATGTTGTCATTTTGTTAGACTCCATCACCCGTCTAGCTCGTGCATACAACACCGTCGTTCCTGCCTCCGGCAAAGTACTGACTGGTGGTGTCGACGCAAACGCGCTTCAGCGACCCAAACGTTTTTTTGGTGCTGCTCGCAATCTCGAAGAAGGCGGTTCACTGACGATCATCGGTACGGCACTGATTGAAACAGGTAGCCGCATGGATGAAGTGATCTACGAAGAGTTCAAAGGCACAGGCAACTCAGAGATTCACCTTGAACGCCGTCTCGCTGAAAAACGTGTGTATCCCGCGATCAATCTCAACAAGTCTGGTACGCGTCGTGAAGAGTTGCTCATCAAACCTGACTTGCTTCAAAAGATATGGGTCCTGCGTAAATTCATTCACGATATGGATGAAGTCGAAGCAATGGAGTTCATCATGGACAAAATGCGTTCCACAAAGAACAACGCAGAATTCTTTGACATGATGAAGAAGTAACTATGCCCCGGGATCCGACTGGGTCTGCTCAACGGGTGTAGGTGTTCCAATTGGGGTGAGCTCGGGCTCATCCCAAGTTCCTTTGACCTCATACTTTGCGCTCATGGCACGTTCGATCGGACTGCGCAACAGAAACTGCGTCACGAGTGCACTCAAGCCCGCCAGAGGATTGACTACAAAGGCTGTGGCAACTGCGGCACCACTCATATCCAAAATAGGGCGCACATCTGCTTCCATATTCCATGTCTTCAAATTTAAATCTGAACCACCTGTGAGAGCAATGCGAGCGATTGGGCTGCGTATGATGAGGTCCTTGGTATTGACAACCCCTTGGGTCAAAGAAAGGTCACCGCGAATACTATTCCATGGGAATCCTTCCTTGAACTCATCTCCAGTGCGAAAATTAAAGCTCAAAATCCTCTGAAGTGACTGCAAAGAAAGTACCTCTAGCAACCGAGCACTCCGTGAGTTGACATGTTGGAACACCCCGTCCTTTAGATCGACGTTGACTTGTCCACTCAAGCCAGTATATGTAAATAGCCAAGGGAAATTTATCCAATTGATCTTAGCCTCAATCGTACCCACCCCTTCGGCCGCCCGATTCACATAACCAAGCTGATCTGAAAGCTTACCGAGATTTGAAATACTGATCTGAGCATCTAGACTCACGCCACGATCAGGCCCTTTGAGGAGCCATGATCCCTTGGCTGTTAGTTTGGCGTGTGAATTGGAGAGCTCAAGCTTACTAATTGACCAGCGAGTATCGCGATCAGCATTTTCACCGGATAGATGTAAAGAACCAAGCCGACTACCGAATAAGGTTAAATCATCAACGGTCAGATCGATGGCTGGCATAGACGACCACTGCCTTTCATTGATAACCTCTGTTTTAGGGGGCTCCCCTGCTGAAGCCTCTGTCCCAACGGAGAGCTTAGAAAATTTGGCGACAACGGGTCCGACCAGTCCTCGAGAACTAGTTGTCCACGAAGCTTCGCCTTGTGTTTCAAGTGACTCTAAGCGTGCAGCCCATTTTTGAGCTGCGTTTTTAGTGAGCATTAAATCGAGTTGATGCAGCGTCAGTTCCGCAAAAATAAACTCGGGTGATCGTACCCTTAGCTGACGCAACTCTGGGAAAATTGGCGGTGTTAGATCTGATTTCTGCTGCTGAGATGACGCGGTCAATTGATCTGTAAGTGATTTCCAATCATCCCAATTCACTCGGTCAAATCCAAGATTCACTGAAAGTCCGGATGCCGGCAATACCGCGGCTCCTCCCATCACGACAGCGCCACGAGAGAAATAAGCCTGTCCCCGACTATTTGGTACATGCTCAAAGCGACCATTCAACATATTGGCTAGCGTGAACGTTAAAGCTGTGCGCTGATTCTTACCGTCTTTGGTGCTCTGCAGGCGAACAGAAAGCGGTCGTTTCTGTGCAGCAGCCTTTCCAAGCGGGGCTGGAAGTTTAATTGCGAGTCCCTCGAGACTTGACTTCAATTCCAACTCGAACCCACCTGACTCATTGCCTCTGATATCGGCCACATAACTTGTACGACCTGTCACATCCAGAAGCGCGCTGAGCTTATGATGCTTTTCGATGGCAAGCGTCGAGAGGTCTCCTTGCAAGGCTAGGCTGCGTTTAGTCGGCCCCCACTCACCCACGAGCTCCACCGCTCCCCCTAGGAACTCGCCACGTAAGTCTTTAATAATCAAAACTTCATCTGTAAAGTCAACAGCTCCATTTATCTTTTCGATCGGCATACTCTCTTTGGCAAGCGCAACAGAGGCATCTGTAAGTTTGAATTGACCGTTCACCATGACCGCGCGCTGCTCTACGAGGTCGAAATCAACTGACAATGGCATTGAAGCTTGGCCTTTGACTTCCATCGTTTCTACTTCAACGCCTAAATCAATTCCGATGGGCGATCGTTTCAAAACGGCCAGATAATCCTGGGCGAGCCCCTCACTATTTAAGCGAATAGAAACATTCGGATTAGACTCAAGATCAGCCGCATTGATATTTAGCCCATTAAGACGTATGGATCGCCCATACATCCCTGTCACGAACGCCTGGTCACTTTTGACTGTGAGCCCAAGTTTGTCAAGCAACAAAGTGCCCTGCTCGACTTTTATGGCAGGCCATTGCGGTTGATCAAGCTCTACAAAATCATAGTCAATCAATAGGTCCTTGAACTGGCCGTCCAGAAGAAAAACGCCCTCCTCTTTACCTGGGACATTAAAGGGAAACTGGGATAAGTCGCCTTGTAGCGTCAGGGATATCTGAGACAACTCACCGCCACGAATCGCGCGACGCAGCCACTCTCTTGATTCCTTACTCACCTCGGTGGTCACATACTGATAAAGCTGGGTTGAATCTGCTTTCAGTAGAGTCCCTGTAATGTTTGCGACGCCTAGCGATCCTAGCAATCCTTGCGTCCACGTTCCACGAAGTTCGGCACTCAGCGCATCTGACTCAACACCAATTCGCGTCGCCTTCATCTGCAGACTTTGACTGTCATTTCGGTTCCACTGAGTGTCGGCGGTGACATCACCTATCAACAGTGTCCCTGGTTCGAAGAGACTACTATCTAATTGAAGGTTGTGAGCGCTCAGAGAAAGAGATGCCCCCAGACGATTTGGGCTGCGATCGAAAAGAAGCCATTTTTTTTCTGGAAATAAATCACCTAGCCAACCATTCAAACGCAACTGCAACTGATCGGCTCGCACCTCCGTAGGATCTTGATCACCCAAAGAGAATACTGCATGAGAACCAGCCAAATCTAGCGTCGCACGCCCTAGATGCCCTGCTGACATCATCATCCACATCCGCGCGCCATAATGCCCTTGTATGTTGGGGATATCTAACCAAGGCTGCCATGCGCTTGGCTTAGCATCATTGATCTCAATAAATATTTCTGCCTCACTTTGCTCGTGTGAAGCGAGTGGATTGAGAAGCGTGTCTGTTCGCACAATGAGATCAAGCGAACGACCCAACTCAGGCGGCAAGCTGCTAGAGATACGCAACTGATGATTAAAGACTCCATTCGATATATTTAAATTGATCCCTTCGATCACAAGCTCTGGTGCTTTTCTGAACTGATCATCCCAGCGAAATGTTGCCTGACGGACAGCTATTTTTCCCTGATTTAATAACCAGCGAATTGCTACGCTATCGATTGAAAAATTTAATTTTTCATCACTGTGCTCCTCTAGCACCGTCCCTGCGATCACAATTCGAGCATCCGGTCTACGGCTCGCTGATAAATGGATGCCGTTGATTTCCAGCTGCCGAAATCGTAAGTCCATCGCAAACAAACTGCGCCAAGACACTACAGCAAAAGCATCTGGCACATATAAAAGTTCAAGATTCGTCTGAGGATCACGAAGCCTAAGGTTGTCAACTTTGAACGTTGGATTGAGGCCAGACCAGCTTGCTGCAATCTCGCCCATTGTGACTTGAGCACCTAAAGCCGTGGACAGGCGCTTCTCAATCTCCGGTCGCCACTCATTAACATGTGGCAACACCAGATACCGAACACCTAACATCGACGTGGCCGCTGCAAAATAAAACAGAAGCAGTCCAATAATCAGGGTGCGAAGGATTTTTCGAATAAGTATCAAAACTGGGACAAGCCTTGTTTATTAAGTAACATTTAAAATTTAGCCATCCTTCAGATTAAGCTGGAAGTTCAGGCTTGAGGTCTCATTGGGTGATAATCACCTTAACCGTTCATTTCATATATTAACTTGACGATACGCTTTTCCATGACTGAATCAGATTTGACACACGCAATGGCTTGGTCAGGCGTTTTACGCCGCTTAAGCGTCTCGAACGCCGAGTTCTGGAAGTGGCTACAAACCGAGAGTTTACAAGTCGTGAGCCCTGAGCGCATCACGCAATGGTTTGAAGAGTTGTCTGGCAAGTCTGTAGCTGATGCATGTTTGGACATGACTCAGTGCAAAAAAGTTCTCCGATTGCTTAGGAAACGGACGTTTTACTGCTTGATGGTACGGGACTTGAGTGGCCAGGCTAAGCTTGAAGAAGTTGTTGGTGGCATGACAGTGCTTGCAGATTTGTGCATCACACACGCTTATCGCACTGTCATACAAGACCTAATTCCCATTCACGGCATGCCCAAAGATCCAATGACGGGATTGCCACAGGAAATGATCATCATTGGAATGGGTAAGCTTGGGGGCTGTGAACTCAATGTTTCATCAGATATTGATCTAGTCATGCTGTACGGCGAAGAAGGCGAAACAGACGGCCCTAGACCCATTAGTCATCATGAATTTTATGCTCGAACTACTCGAAAAATGATGCCTCTTCTTTCTGAAGCTAATGAAGACGGTCAGGTGTTTAGAACAGATTTACGCTTGCGTCCTGACGGCGACTCTGGACCGATCGCTTGGAGTTTGGACGCCTTTGAGCAATATCTATTTACTCAGGGTCGGGAATGGGAACGTTATGCATGGCTCAAAGGGCGTGTCATCCCTGCTAAAGCCTTCGAGCAAAGCGATTCCACAGCCAGCGTGCAACAGACAGAGAGTTTGCGGCTGCCTTTCGTATATAGAAAGTACTTTGACTTTGATGCCTTAGCCTCGCTGCGTGCGTTACGTGAGCGGATTCGCCAAGATTGGGAACGTAAAGTCTTGGCACGTCCTGGCGTTGACTCGACACACAATATCAAATTGGGTGATGGCGGCATCAGAGAAATCGAGTTTGTCGTGCAACTGTCTCAACTAATACGTGGTGGTCGTATGCCTGCACTTCAACAACGAGGATTGCTGACTGCCTTGGAGGCACAAAGGCGTGCAGGCATTCTGACCGATGAATGTGCAGATAAACTCGCACAAGCATATTGTTTTTTACGGCGCGTAGAGCATGCACTGCAGTACGCGGAGGATGCGCAAACGCACTTATTGCCACAAAATCCCGAAAGAATGGCAGAACTCGCTGCTGCGCTTCGCATGCATCACGATGACTTTGAGCACACACTCAAGCAGCACCGTGATTTTGTCGAACAAACTTTTCGTGATGCTTTTCTGATTGCGGGACTCGAAGATCATAGTACCCAACACGACACGCACTCAACGCAAGAAAAGCAAGGCTCTGCTTTAGAGCAAAATATCAACGCATACGGCGATGAGGCCGAAGCACTCAGCACCCGCATTGATAGATTTCTCGATGGCCATCGTATTCGCGCTCTTTCGACAAGCAGTCGAAATCGAATCGACACGTTGCTCCCAGTCGCACTCCATGCCGCCCGTCAAACCAAACAACCCTTAGCGACAGCCTTACGGCTATTGGACTTAATCGAATCTATTTCGCAACGCAGCGCCTACGTTGCCCTGCTGGCCGAGTACCCTGAGACGCTTGCGCGCATTGCACGATTGATGGCTGCAAGTCCTTGGGCGGCTCATTACCTGACTCAAAACCCAGTCGTGCTCGATAGCTTAATCGCTTGGCATGCACTAATGGAGCCAGTGGACTACGCGCGTGTCGAAAATGCGATGCGAGCAGATCTAGATGCTTGCGTGCTACCAGATGGTAGTGCTGATGTTGAGCAACAAATGAATATGATGCGCGATATCCAACGCCAAATCAGTTTTCAACTGCTCGCACAAGATCTTGAAGGTGTACTGAGCGTTGAAAAACTCGGTGATCAACTCTCCGCGCTCGCTGATATGCTGCTCAATGAAACTTTACGCAGGGTCTGGCCGCTCGTGGCTAAACCGGACAGTCAAGGGGCTTTGCCACCCATGAGAATGGCTATCATTGCCTACGGCCGACTGGGTGGAAAGGAGCTTGGCTACTCCTCCGATCTCGATCTTGTTTACCTTTACGAAGATACCCGTGAGGATGCCACTGAACTCTATACAAAACTGAGTCGTCGCATGACCTCTTGGCTCTCGACGATGACGTCTTCTGGCAGGCTCTACGAGGTGGATTTAAGATTGCGTCCAGATGGCGATGCGGGTTTACTTGCCGTTTCAGTGGATGCGTTTAAAGCTTACCAACTCAAAAAAGCATGGCCTTGGGAGCATCAAGCGATTACTCGAGCACGATATGCGGCAGGAGATACGAGCGTCGGAGAACGTTTTGAGGCAATCCGTCAAGAAGTGTTGACCCTTGAGCGAAAGGCCCAATCTTTTTCAGAAGATGTTCGACAGATGCGTAAAAAAATGACTACAGGACATCCGAATCACAGCAAAGAGTTCGATATTAAACATGACTCAGGCGGCATGGTTGACTTAGAGTTTGTCACGCAATACCTAGTACTCACCGAAGCATGCAAACATCCAGCATTACTTGGTAACCTAGGAAATATTGCGCTGCTTAGACTCAGTGCTGAAGCAGGCCTCATTTCGCCTGAACTCGCCACGCAAGGCGGAGATGCCTATCGCAACCTGCGCCGAGCGCAGCATCAAATGCGACTTCAAGGTGCCGACAAAGCGCGCGTACCCCAAGAAGACTTGCAAGCTGAACGAGAGTCGGTCAGAAAAATTTGGGAATCGGTATTAAGTGCCCCTAGCGGATGAAACAGTCTAAAATTACTTTTCTTTATTAAAAACGTGATCCAGCTCTGTGAAAGACGCGCTTCGACCATCCCTTACATTACCCGAAGGCCGCTCAAAGGTCTTACTACATTCATGTTGCGCACCTTGCTCAGGCGAGGTGATGGAAGCCATGCTTGTGGCGGGTATTCAGTACGATATTTTCTTTTACAACCCCAATATCCACCCAGTCAAAGAATACGAAATTCGCAAAAACGAGAATATCCGATTTGCTGAAAAACACGGCATTGGCTTTATCGATGCCGACTACGATGTGGATAACTGGTTTGAGCGTATCAAAGGCTTAGAAAACGAGCCTGAGCGAGGCGAGCGCTGTACGCAATGTTTCGATATGCGTTTTGAACGAACAGCACTGTATGCCGCAGAACATGGCTACGACACCATTACGAGTTCTCTTGGCATTTCGCGTTGGAAAGATATGAATCAAATTAACGGCTCAGGTGAGCGGGCCGCTGCGCGTTATGACAACATGCTTTATTGGACGTACAACTGGCGTAAACATGGCGGCTCGGCGCGTATGATCGAGATCAGTAAACGCGAAGAGTTTTATCAGCAAGAATATTGTGGTTGCGTCTACTCGTTACGAGATACAAACCGCCACCGTCGCTCTCAAGGTCGCGATCGCATCGCACTAGGTGTGAAGTTTTACGGGCGAGAAGAAATACTGAATCACTCCCCCTCTTTTCTGGAGACCAACGGCGATACCGACAATTGATTTTTCACAAGTTACGCTGTCATGGTTCACGTCTGTTAAATTCAACGTTTCTTTACTTTAGCTTGTCAACTATGTTTTCTGCTGGCGAACAGCTAGACTTGCGCTAAAGATTGCAGCCATCATTACCGCCGCTCCAATGAGCATTCTGCCGGATGGTGCCTGACTGAATAATATCCAGGCAAATAAAATTGCATAGAGCGGCTCAGAGGCCACGACTAATCCAGCTGTTCTTGCAGGTAGCTGCCTCAAGCTCGCGACAAACAGCAGATGAGCTAAGCCGGTACAGACTACGCCAAGGGCCGCAATAAAAAGCCAGTCAGACAGAGAGACTTGATGCAAGTTGGGAAACACCCACGGCAACAAAAGTAAAAAAACCAAACCATTTTGAATGCCTGCAACTTGAAAAGCGTTGACTCGACTAAGTTTGCGACGATTAATGACTGCCAACACCCCAAAGGCGGCCCCCGACACCACACCCCAAATCAGGCCTTCTGTCCCCCGATCTGCCCAATCGAATGCGGGCGTGATGAGCACGAGACCGAAGCTCACGAGTAGCAATCGCAACCACTCGGCGCGACTGACTTTTTCTCGCAGAAACAATGCTTCGATCAAGGTAATAAAAGCGGGAAAGCTTGCAAAACCTAATGTGGCAACCGCAATGCCGCCCAATTTAACGGAATAAAAAAATGTCACCCAATGCAAAGTCAGCATGGCACCACTCAGCACAAAGGCGCCAAGGTGATCACGCCAAGACACTAGATCTTTTTGGGGACTACCGCCAAGCACCGCGATCGCTCGGCTTAAGATCATGAGGGAAAGCACTGCAAATAATGCACGTCCCCAAGTAATCATCCAAGCATCGGCTTGAATGATTACTCCAAAAATCCCCGTTGCACCAAACAGAATTGCGACAAGATGAATCGCAAAGAGTGACTGAATCCGAGTAAGCAAGCGACCTCTATCTCGTCAATGTCATCAGCGACCTGTAGGCCAACCAAGCGGTGCAGCCCAACCCGTATATACCTTAGGCAGAGGCGTTGCATAGTCACCATGCTTGCTGGTTCCAAGCCCTAAAGCGCTCAAGGCCTCTGCAAACTTCACTGCGACCGCAATGCCATCAATAACAGGAACGCCTAGTCTTTGTGTCAAGGTTTGGCATAGTGTCGTCATCCCAGCGCAGCCCAGAACAATGGCTCCGCTTCGATCTCGGCTTAGTGCCTCGCGAGCAGCGTGTTCGATTTGGCTGATGATTTTTTCACCGCCATCCTCCAAATCCAACACAGCAATGTCAGTGCCATGAACCCCTCGACATTGGTGTTCGAACCCGTAGCGTTGTACCAAACGTTCTGCAATGATGCATGTCCGTGTCATTGTGGTGACTACAGAAAAGCCAGTGGCAAGCATACTTGCAGCATGGAAAGCCGCCTCAGCGATACCAAGAACGGGAGCCGCTGTCGCCTCTCGCGCAGCTTCTAGACCTGGATCACCGAAACACGCCAGGACAACCGCATCAGGACCCCAGGCAGACGCCAACTTGACTTGCTCTGCTACTCCTGCGGCGGCGAATGCTTCGTCATAGTGCCCCTCAATCGACAATGGACCGAAAGTTGGTTGCGTTGCAACAATCTCAGTACCAAGACTGGCAACAGCTTTTGCACCTTGCGCAATCGCAGCAGTCATTGCGGAGGACGTATTAGGGTTTATGAGAAGTAGTTTCATTTTATCTTTTTGGATTACCTTGGTTACCATTGAAACAATTCGTTTGCACCAAAGTGGACAAAAATGCCTCAAAATGAGTCAAAGGCACTAGTTTAGAACACGTAAAACTTGCAGAGCTTTTCATGCAAACTGACGAATACCTGAAAACCAGATGTGGCATGAATTTTGCTTTACAAAAGAAGCGTATTTCAATACGCAAAAAGCAGCAACCTTTGTAAGACGGTAACTTTGGCTCATGCAAGCTAGGGCCAAATGCCATCGACCTCTCTAAAAGTATCAGATTTGCATCAAAACCTGTTAGCTAAATTTTGACAAACAAATTATTGGAGATTCCATGAAACAACATATGTTGATTTCCCGCTTGGTAGGCAAATCACTGGGGCTAACAGCCCTTTCCGCTGCGCTTGCTATTGGCGCTGCAATGCCCGCTTCAGCACAAGAAAAAGTACTGCGTATTGGCATGACAGCCGCAGACATTCCTCGCACGCTGGGTCAGCCAGATCAGGGCTTTGAAGGCAATCGTTTCACGGGCATTCCCATGTACGACTCGCTGACACAGTGGGATTTGTCAAAGTCAGATGTCCCAAGCGTCGTCATTCCTGGACTCGCGACCTCGTGGGCGGTTGATGCAAACGACAAGACAAAATGGGTATTCAAGTTACGACCAGGCGTCAAGTTTCATGATGGCTCGTCTGTCAATGCAGATGCAATTGTTTGGAACGTTCAAAAGGTATTGGATAAAGCTGCACCTCAGTTTGATCCATCACAGGTCGGTGTGACTGCATCGCGTATGCCAACCCTACGCAGTGCTAAAAAGATTGATGATCTGACGGTTGAGCTGACCACTAGCGTTCCTGATGCATTTTTGCCGATTAACTTAACAAATCTTTTCATTGCCTCACCCGCTCAATGGAATAAGAAGCTTGCTGCTTTACCAGCCTCGGTAACGGCACCTGCAGATCGTTCCAAACAAGCATGGGCAGCGTTTGCTGCGGATGCCTCAGGCAGCGGCCCTTTCAAAATGGCTCGTTTTGTTCCACGTGAGCGTCTTGAAATGGTGGCCAACAAGGACTACTGGGACCCAAAACGCAAGACAAAGCTTGATCGCGTTGTTCTGATGCCTATGCCTGAAGCTAATGCTCGTACAGCTGCGCTACTCTCTGGCCAGGTTGACTGGATCGAAGCGCCTGCTCCAGACGCTATTCCTCAAATTAAGAAGCGTGGATTTACTATTTACAGCAATCCACAGCCTCATGTTTGGCCATGGCAATTGTCCTTTGCTGAAGGTTCACCTTGGCTGGATAAGCGTGTAAGACAAGCAGCTAACCTTTGCGTAGACCGCGAAGGGGTTAAAACGATAGTTGGTGGCTACATGGGCATTCCAAAGGGAACCGTTGACCCAAGTCACCCTTGGTTCGGCAAACCTTCCTTCGATATCAAATATGATCCTAAAGCGGCTCAAAAGCTCATGACTGAAGCGGGTTTTTCTGCTGCAAAACCTTTGACCGTCAAAGTGCAGATTTCCGCCTCAGGATCTGGCCAGATGCAGCCGCTGCCTATGAACGAATTTGTGCAACAGTCGCTCAAGCAATGTTTTTTTAATGTTCAGTTTGATGTAATCGAGTGGAATACTCTTTTCACAAACTGGCGTAAGGGTGCTAAGGATCCATCAGCTAATGGCGCCAATGCAACCAACGTCAGCTTCGCTGCGATGGATCCATTCTTTGCCATGGTTCGTTTTAGTAGCAAAGCGACTTTCCCGCCTGTGTCCAATAACTGGGGTTATTACAACAACCCACAAGTCGAAGCATTAGTTACTAAGGCTCGCACGACCTTTGATGACAAAGCGCGTGACGCTGCGTTGGCCGATTTACACACTCAAATCGTCAACGATGCACCATTCGTCTGGATTGCACATGACGCGGGTCCACGCGCGATGAGCAGTAAAGTGAAAGATGTTGTGCAACCACGTAACTGGTTTATCGATATCGCCACGATGAACATGCAGTAAGGCTGTCTAAGCTCGTCACACCCTTGAAGGGTATGACGAGCTTTTTTACGTTTCTGATTTCGTATCAACTTGCAACCCTTTTCCTGAGACCTCCGCTAATGCTTAGCTTTATTCTGAGGCGTCTGGTTTACACCCTGCCAATTATGGCAGGCGTGGCACTCGTCTGTTTCTCCCTTGTTCACCTCGCCCCCGGTGATCCACTGATGGCAATTTTGCCACCAGATGCCTCGCAAGACCTGCGAGATCAACTAATGGAGCTCTATGGCTTTAACCGCTCTTATCCAGAACAGTTTTTTCACTGGGTGATGCGTGCCCTCCAAGGAGATTTAGGTACATCAATTGCAACCAATCGTCCTGTTACAGATGAGGTGCTTAAAGCAGTGGGCAATACTCTACGACTCGCAGTGATTGCAACCATCATCGGCTTTATTTTCGGCAGTTTGTTTGGTTTTGTTGCAGGCTATTTCCAGAACTCCTGGGTGGATAAAGCCGCTTCGCTGACTTCCGTCTTGGGCGTCAGTGTGCCCCACTACTGGCTTGGCATGGTCATGGTCATTATTTTCAGCTCAACCTTAATGTGGCTCCCCCCCGGTGGTGCCGGACCAGGCGGCTCAGCCGACTGGATCTGGAACTGGGAGCATATGAAGCATTTAATTCTGCCCGCTGTCACCATGAGTGTGATCCCAATGGGGATAATAGCCCGCACTGTACGCGCCTTAGTAGCTGATATCTTAGCTCAGGAGTTCATTGTTGGCCTGCGCGCAAAGGGGATGACGAATGTAGGTATTTTTATGCATGTAGTTAAAAACTCTGCCCCTACTGCACTTGCAGTGATGGGCTTACAGCTTGGTTATCTTTTGGGCGGCTCCATATTAATCGAAACCGTATTCTCCTGGCCAGGCACAGGCTTTCTGTTGAATTCCGCTATTTTCCAAAGAGATCTTCCCTTGCTTCAAGGAACAATTCTGGTACTAGCCATGTTTTTTGTTGTTCTCAATATGATTGTAGATATTATTCAGACCCTGCTCGATCCACGCATTGCGCGAAGCTAAGGAACAGGGAATACACATGCTCAATATCACCGTAGATCCTTCTAAAGTTCCTCCGGTCGTCATGGAGAAATCCACTGGCTACTGGAAAAATGTTGGCCAACGATTTATGCGCGATAAAGTCGCCGTATTTGCTGGCATTGTCATTTTGATCCTATTAATCATGGCTGTCTTTGGACCATGGCTCGTTCCGCACGATCCGTTCCAATCTTCCATCATGAAACGACTCAAGCCAATCGGTTTCCCCAATCACCTTTTGGGCACAGATGAGCTCGGCCGTGACATGCTCAGTCGCCTGGTTATCGGCACCAAACTTTCGTTATTTATGGGCATTACGCCTGTGATTCTGGCGTTTGGCATTGGTTCTGTCATCGGCTTAATCGCAGGCTATGCGGGCGGCAAAATCAACACGGTGATTATGCGAACCATCGACGTGTTTTATGCCTTTCCCTCCGTACTGTTAGCGATCGCACTTTCGGGTGTATTGGGAGCAGGCATTACAAATTCACTGATTTCGCTGACAATCGTCTTTATCCCACCGATTGCTCGTGTTGCTGAAAGTGTGACGACGCAAATTAGAGGTCGAGATTTTGTTGATGCTGCGCGCGCTTCAGGCGCCAACGCCTTCACGATTGTGCGGGTACACGTATTGGGTAACGTTTTAGGTCCGATTTTTGTTTACGCCACTAGCCTGATCGCCGTCTCGATGATTTTGGCCTCTGGTTTGAGTTTTCTTGGTTTAGGCGTCAAGCCTCCAGAGCCGGAGTGGGGTCTGATGCTCAATACGCTTCGCACAGCAATTTACGTTCAGCCTTGGATCGCCGCCCTACCCGGCGTGATGATTTTTGTGACCTCGATTGCGTTCAACCTGCTCTCGGATGGCCTGCGCACTGCCATGGAGATCAAGAACTAATGAATACGACTGTGAACACTCAAACAGATGTCGGCGGTCAGGGACAGCCTCTCCTGATGGTCAAAAATTTGATCAAACACTTTGCCCTCAAAAAAGATATGTTGGGTCGAGGTGGTGGTGTGGTCCGTGCGGTAGATGGCATTGATTTTATGGTGCGCAAAGGCGAAACCCTTGGCGTAGTCGGAGAGTCTGGCTGTGGCAAATCGACTACCGCTCGTTTATTGATGAATCTCATCAAGCCGGATAATGGAGACATTATTTTTGATGGCATGTCAGTCGGTGGCCGGGATCTGTCTCTGAAGGAATTTCGTCGACAGGCTCAGATGGTGTTTCAGGATAGTTATGCCTCGCTGAATCCACGATTGACGATTGAAGACTCGATTGCATTTGCACCACAAGTGCATGGTGTGTCTAAGAACGAGTCGATTGAGCGCGCGCGCGATTTGCTTCGTCGAGTCGGTCTCGATCCCGTCCGGTTTGCTGAGCGCTATCCACACGAACTTTCAGGCGGTCAACGCCAACGGGTCAATATCGCGCGAGCTCTGGCCTTGCAATCCCGCTTGATCATTCTAGATGAAGCAGTCTCTGCGTTAGATAAGTCTGTTGAAGCGCAAGTGTTAAATTTGCTACTTGATTTGAAGGAAGACTTTGGCCTGACCTATGTCTTTATCAGCCATGATTTAAATGTCGTGCGCTACATCTCAGATCGCGTCATGGTGATGTACCTGGGACAAGTCGTAGAAATCGGTGATTGCGAGACGCTTTTCGAGTCTCCCCAGCATCCTTATACAAAGGCACTGCTTTCGTCGGTGCCATCCATGGATCCGGACAACCGCACCGAAGAGCCTCCGCTTGCCGGCGATCCGCCCAATCCCATCAATCCACCCTCTGGTTGTCGTTTTCACACACGTTGCGTACATGCTCAAGCAGTATGCTCGGAGAAAATGCCTCCCCTTGCGACTGCAAAAGATGGGCACGGCGTCGCCTGCCTCATGCACGTCGTCAACAGTGGTCACACTGAAGCGCCAACAGCGGCTCAGGAGGCAGCATGACCACGCAAAGCAGCACCACTATGACTGAAGAAAAACCTTTTATCGACATCCGCGATTTAACAGTCACGTTTACTGGCGGGCGCAAACCTGTCCGGGCGGTTTCGGGCGTGAGTTTGTCAGTTAAGCGCGGTGAGGTTGTCGCGCTGATTGGCGAATCGGGCTCAGGAAAAAGCGTGACACTTCGCTCAATTTTGAGACTACACAATCCCGACAAGTCAAAACTTGAAGGTCAAATCTTGGTCGGCGAACAAGATGTCGTCAAATTATCCAACGCAGACCTTTCAAGCTTTAGAGGCAAAGTAGCCTCGATGATTTTTCAAGAGCCATTGCTCGCACTTGATCCCGTCTACACGGTGGGTGAACAAATCATCGAAGCTATTTTGCGCCATGAGTCCATCGGCAAAGAAGCGGCCCGCGCCAGAGCATTGTCGCTCTTTGAGCGCGTTCGAATTCCTAGTCCAGAGCGTCGCTTGGATGCATATCCGCATGAAATGTCAGGCGGTATGCGCCAGCGCGCCATGATTTCTTTAGCTCTCGCGAGTAATCCTCAACTTTTACTTGCGGATGAACCCACAACCGCGCTCGATGCCACCGTGCAGATTCAAATCTTGCTTCTGCTACGCGAACTCCAGCGTGAACTTGGTCTATCCGTGATTTTTGTCACGCATGATATCGGTGCAGCAGTTGAGGTCGCCGATCGTATCGCGGTGATGTATGCAGGCAGGATTGTCGAGGAAGGAACGACCAGAACACTGATGCGTTCACCCCGTCACCCTTACACGCGGGCGCTACTGAAAAGTCTTGCTCATGGCAATGTAACTAAAGGCACACGACTCGAGACTATTCCGGGCTCTCCTCCTGATCTAGGCAATTTACCTCCCGGCTGTGTGTTTGCGGATCGCTGTAGCTTGGCACTCGATTCATGTCGCGAAAGCGTCCCTGAAATTATCAAACTAACCCCTGATCACAGTGCACGCTGTCATCGAACGGATCAAACAGACGTGGCGGTCTAACAACTATTCAAACTGACTCACCAAAGTATGAGGCCCACCGTTTAACAGACGGTGGGCCTTTTGGGTTGACCTCTCTAAATCCTGACGAGATCTATTTATTGGAGGGTACGTTCAAACACAAACTTACCATCGCGCCAATCGACTGGAACAACATCTTTTGGACCGAACTTACCTTCGAGGATCAGTTTGGAAATCGGATTTTCCAACTGCTGCTGAATCGAACGTTTGAGCGGGCGCGCACCAAAGACGGGGTCGAAGCCCTCGCGTGCAAGCTCAGCGAGTGCTGCATCTGAAACCTCTAGACGCATTTCCTGCTGTGCCATACGACGAGCCAAGCGCCCGATCTGAATACCTGCAATTTTTTCGATATGCTTGCTTTGCAGCGCATGGAACACCACAATCTCATCAATACGGTTCAAAAACTCAGGACGGAAGTGCTGCTTGAGTTCTTCCCAGACGACTTCTTTAACCGCCTCGTAAGGTTTGCCAACCATCGCCTGGATGTGCTGCGAACCGAGGTTAGATGTCATCACGATCACCGTGTTACGGAAATCCACAGTGCGTCCCTGACCATCTGTTAAGCGGCCGTCATCCAACACCTGCAGCAAGACATTAAATACATCTGGATGCGCTTTTTCCACCTCATCAAGTAACACCACGCTATAAGGTTTGCGACGCACGGCCTCTGTTAAATAACCGCCCTCTTCATAACCCACGTAGCCCGGAGGTGCACCAATCAATCTGGCGACCGAATGCTTCTCCATAAACTCACTCATATCGATACGGATGAGATGCTCATCAGAATCGAACATGAAATCTGCCAGCGCACGCGTTAACTCAGTCTTACCCACACCAGTCGGTCCAAGAAAGAGGAATGAACCATAAGGGCGTGAGGGATCGGACAAGCCTGCACGAGAACGTCGAATTGCATCCGCTACCAAGCCAACGGCCTCATCTTGACCAATGACGCGGTCATGGAGTCGCTCTTCCATCTTGAGCAATTTTTCACGCTCGCCCTGCATCATTTTTGAAACAGGGATCCCAGTCGCTCGCGAGACGACCTCGGCAATTTCCTCTGCACCCACTTGGGTACGCAGGAGCTTGGGACGCTCACCAGGAGTCTTTGCCTCAGCGGATCCTTCGGCCGTTTTGAGTCTAGACTCAAGCTCAGGCAATGTGCCGTACTGAATCTCTGCCAGCTTATCGAACTGTCCTTTACGCTGGAGTTCCGCCATTTCGGCGCGTGCACGCTCGATTTCCTCTTTGATCGACTGAGTACCCTGCACGGCTGCTTTTTCGCTCTTCCAGATCACTTCAAAATCGTTGTACTCACGCTGCAGC
This sequence comes from uncultured Burkholderiaceae bacterium, assembly GCA_963926265.1. Taxonomy (GTDB): domain Bacteria; phylum Pseudomonadota; class Gammaproteobacteria; order Burkholderiales; family Burkholderiaceae_B; genus Zwartia. The sequence continues at coordinate 85,891 of CAWUWN010000011.1, read as the reverse complement.
TTTTCAAGCTCCTCTTCGATGATTTGGAAACGACGAATAGAACCTTCATCGGTTTCCTTTCTGACTGCCTCACGTTCAATCTTTAACTGAATGATGCGACGATCGAGTTTATCCATCACTTCAGGCTTGGAGTCGATCTCCATGCGAATACGCGAGGCGGCCTCATCAATCAGATCAATGGCCTTGTCCGGCAAGAAGCGATCCGTTATGTAACGATGCGAGAGCTCGGCCGCTGCGACAATCGCAGGATCAGTAATCTCAACGCCATGGTGCAATTCGTAGCGCTCTTGTAAACCACGCAAAATCGCAATAGTGGACTCTACGTCGGGCTCGTTGACCAACACCTTTTGGAAACGCCGCTCAAGGGCAGCATCTTTTTCAATGTATTTACGATACTCGTCGAGTGTCGTCGCACCGATGCAATGCAGCTCGCCTCGAGCAAGCGCCGGCTTGAGCATATTGCCAGCATCCATCGCGCCTTCTGCCTTTCCGGCACCGACCATCGTATGGATTTCATCGATAAAAATGATGTAACTGCCGTCGTCTTGAGCCAGCTCTTTGAGGACTGCTTTGAGGCGTTCCTCGAACTCACCACGAAATTTTGCACCGGCCAATAAGCTCGCCAAATCAAGCGATAGCACGCGCTTGCCCCGCAAGGATTCTGGGACCTCATCATTGACAATACGCTGCGCCAAACCCTCGACAATAGCGGTTTTACCCACACCAGGCTCACCGATCAATACGGGATTATTTTTGGTCCGACGCTGCAAGATTTGAATGGCGCGACGAATCTCGTCATCGCGGCCAATCACAGGGTCGAGTTTGCCCTGACGCGCCCGCTCAGTGAGATCCGTCGTGTATTTAGAGAGTGCTTCACGATTAGACTCACCTTCTTGATCCTGGACAGAAGAGCCTCCGCGCACTGCATCAATGGCTGAGTCAAGCGCTTGGCGTTGCAAACCCGTTTCTTTGAGGGCACGGCCGACATCGCCTTTGTCCTCAGAAAGCGCTAACAAGAATAATTCGCTAGGGATATAGGTATCGCCACGCTTAGCAGCCTCTTTGTCCACGCGTGTAAAAACAGACTGTAAATCTCGGCTGACTTGAATATTGCCATCGCCTCCTTTGACTTGAGGTAGCCCTTTAACGATGGTGTCCAATGCAGGCTGAAGCCGATTAATCGCGACGCCAGCACGCGCCAACAAACTGACCGCTCCACTCTCACTATCGGCGAGAAGTGCGGATAGAACGTGGGCGGGTTCAATATAAGGGTGATCATTGCGCGCAGCCAAGCTCTGCGCATCAGCGAGGGCCTGTTGAAACTTAGTCGTTAATTTGTCAAAACGCATGGTGTTGCTCCTAACATTGTGTGTGTGGCTTGTGGCCAATAACTGTTAGTCCTTAAATGCGGACGTTTCGCTCAATTTCAATGGCTGATTGTGGAATTTGTCTTAACCTAAACTTAGGGTAACTTAAGGCTCTGATCGTTACGTTGACTTAAATCAAGCTTTATCACTTAGAGAGGTATAATCAAAGCGAAGCTTAAGTATTAAATTTACTCAAGCTTAAGGAGTCCAGAGCTTATGCTTAAAAGTGTACCGGTTACATCGGAATCACCGCATTGCTCAACATGCATGATGGCAAACGTTTGTCTTCCTACTGGGATGTCCACAAGCGAAATTGCTCAGCTTGACGACCTTGTTAAGGAACGGCTCCGAATCGAAAAGGGGCAAGCTCTTTTTCAGCATGGCAAGGGTTTCGATGCGCTCTTCGCTCTGCGCTCAGGCTCCATCAAAACTCAAATGATTGAAGCATGCGACCAACACCAAATTACAGGCTTTTTCCTCCCAGGCGAGGTTGTAGGGCTAGACGGGATGATGCAACGCACCCACAGCTCAACCGCTGTGGCGATGGAGGACTCTGAAGTCTGCGTCATCAAACTCGCCGATATTGACGAAATCAGTCGCCGCCTCCCTATTCTTCAGCATCAAGTCAGACTGCTCATGAGCAAAGAAATCGCTAGATCTCACCATATCATGCTTGCACTGGGCTCGATGCGCTCCGAGCAGAGACTTGCTACTTTTCTGATTAACCTATCGCAACGGCTGACCGCACTAGGCTATTCGTCGATTGAATTCAGCATGCGAATGAGTCGTGAAGAAATTGGCAACTATCTTGGGCTCACGCTTGAAACAATCAGTCGAGTATTTTCAAGGTTTGCCCGAGATGGCGTCATGCAAGTGCATCAGCGCGAAATCAAAATTCTAGACATGGTAGCGCTCAATGAGCTCGTCGACAGGCCCTTTTAAATCAAGTCTGTCGATCTCAGCGTTGATGTTTTAGTTCTTACCCTCTAAAAATAACTCGGAACGAACAAAGTCTACAGCCATCTGTTTAGACATCAGTACTTCTCGTCCAAGCTGTTCCGCCCAAAAATTTTGCCCTCCCCCTACTCGTGCCCATTCATTGAGCCTGCGTGTAAACAGTTGTAGGTCGTATTCTTGGGTCACGCCGATGGCGCCATGCACGGCATGCGCAACGGCGGTCACGCGCGCAACGGCCTGACTCGCCTGCGTTTTAGCCAAGGCGGCTAGCATTGGCGTAGGTTGCCAATCACTACTCCGACACGCCATTTCGGTTGCCATCCGGACGCCAAATACCAACTCAGCGACCTCACTGATCTGTTGCTGCACTGCCTGAAAGCGTCCGATGGGCTTGCCGAACTGTTCACGCTGATTAGCATGGGCGAGCATCATCTCAAATACCCGATCTGTTGCGCCTGCGATTAATACCGACACAGACAGGGCTAACAGATGACGAAACTGTGGTGTCTCCCACTGCCCAAGCAGTGAGCGCTGTGTCATGGCAGCAGACCAGGTTAAGTTTGCGTCAAGCGTCCCGTGACCGCCAGAAGGTGTCACTGTTGCATCGGCAGTGGGTAGCAACCAGACCTGCTTACCCTCTTGCACTAAAACCCAATCCGCGACCAAACCGAAGCTCACCGCATGAGCGGTCAGTCCAGCGCCATCAGTCACTACCTGAAAAGGCGCAAAGGTCAACGATCCCTCGGGTATATCCTTGGCGTGATGACTCAACCAAGCACGCGCCAACATAGAGTGTGCATAGGGTAATGGCAACGCATGACGACCCATACAAAAAAGAATCGGCCAAGCATCGGCTAATGTCAAACCAGCCCCTCCCGAACTTTCCGGAACCAGTCCATCAACAAAACCAGCAGATAAGAGCGTTTCCCAAAGGGCTTTCGGATCAGAGCCCTGCTCGATCTGTCGCAAATGTGCTGGCGTGCACTCTTGAGCAAAAAAACGGTCTGCCGAATCGTAAAAAGAGTTTTGCATATTCATTACCTCAAACCCAAACCGCGGGCGATAATGCCACGCAAAATTTCGCGCGTACCACCGCGCAGTGAGAACGTCGCACCCATCTGTTCAAGATAGCCGAGCGTCTGTAACAAATCAGAGCTAGCGACAAAATCTGGATGAGCACCCAGCCATGCGCTAATTTGCCTGATGAGCTTTTGCTCAAAGTCAGTACCATAGTCTTTGACGACTGAGGCATCTGTCGCGGGACTCTCACCATCCACCAACTTTTGAGTCACAGCGAGAGAAAGCGCCCGCAAGACTGCCATTTCAGCGACCAATGCGCCAACTAGTGCGCATGTTTCAGCGTCGGCCACATTTTGCTCTCTAAGGTTCTCCATCCAGCTGTCTAGCAAGGCGATGCTGGAGTAGATCCGCTCAGGACCACTACGTTCAAAGGCCAGCTCCGCCGTGCATTGATCCCAGCCTTGCCCTTCCACACCGATCAAGGCCTCTGGCGCGAGTTGCACGTTATCAAAAAAGACTTCGGAAAAATGCGCATCCCCTGCCATATCTCGAATAGGTCGAACAGTGACGCCAGGTAATTTGAGATCAATAATGACTTGTGACAAACCTTTTTGCCGATCAGACGTTTCGCCGGAGGTACGTACCAGCGCGATCATGTAATGACAACCATGGGCGTTTGTCGTCCAAATCTTGCTGCCATTCAACATCCACCCTTCTGCTGTCTTGCTAGCGCGGGTGCGAATACTTGCCAAATCTGAGCCAGAGCTTGGCTCACTCATACCAATACAAAAAAAAGCCTCGCCCCGACAAATTTTAGGAATATAAAAACGCCGCTGTTCTTCAGTACCAAAATTCAAAATCAGCGGGCCACTCTGTCGATCGGCAATCCAGTGCGAAGCCACGGGAGCCCCCGCAACCAAAAGCTCCTCTGACAATACAAAACGCGAAAAGAACCCCTTTCCCGAGCCGCCATATTCTTTAGGAATCGTTAAACCCAACCAACCCTTTTTAGCGAGACTTTTACTAAATGTATCACTGGTACCCATCCATGAGCGCGCTTTAATGTGATTGGGCACACCCTGCATCTCATCTTTAAGAAAAGCACGAATATCTGCCCGAAAGGCGAGTTCGTCCTGTGGAACTTCAGTAAATTCAAGTGCTGTCAGCATGTTTAACCTGTCTGAATGAGGCGTCACGGAATGGATCAGTGACCTCGGTTACGGCGATTTTGGATCGTCTTATACTATGGAGATTGTATTTGTTTGTCACGATAACAGCCAACTCACAGAGGAAGACATGACGGAAACTAAGCTTTTAGGATCAGGATATATCTGGCAAGAACTGGCTGTTGGACAAAAATTTAGAACCTACCGACGCACAGTCACAGAAACTGACATCATTAACTTTATCAGTGTGACGGGGATGCTTGAGACAATTTTTATCGATAAGACCTTCTCTCATGGTGCGATGAAGGGACGGCCAGTGCCAGGCGGATTGACTTATGGGCTCATAGAGGGACTATTGATGCAAGGCATGGTTCAGGGTACCGGTCTCGCGCTGCTTGAGGTACATAAAAAAGTGCTCAGCCCTGTGGTAGCGGGAGACACGATCTGGGCCGAGGTTGAAGTCACTGCAATTAAGCCCACATCAAAGAATAATCGCGCGGTTGTGACATCTCGCATTGATGTGAAAAATCAAGATGGCGTCGATGTCATGACCTACACCGCAGTCAGAATGCTAGCTGGAGAAAGACATTAAAAACGGCTTGCATCTGTCTCTGCGGACAAACTCCAGGCAGTATAGGTGTATGGAATCCTTGAGATAGGACAGATAGGTAAAATCCGATTTATTTTCTTGATGCGACTCAATGAAGCTACCCCCGCGTGATCTCCCTCTTGGTCAGGATGTTGACTATCCAACGGCCTACGACCCGACACTCCTTTTTCCTATCGGGCGCGCTCAGGCACGTCAGCAAATCGGTATCCAGGATGGCGTACTACCTTTTACGGGCTGGGATCTTTGGAATGCCTATGAGATGTCTTGGCTCACCCCAAAGGGCATGCCTCAGGTTGCCATGCTGCGGCTATGGGTCGACTGCAACAGCCCAAACATCATCGAATCAAAATCATTAAAACTTTACCTCAACAGCTTTAATCAGACCGCATTCGACTCAACTGAGCGCATCATTTCCATCTTGCAAACAGATTTATCGCACGCTGCCAGCGCTCCAGTCTCTGTTGAATTGATTTCGTCTAGCGATTTTTCTGCTCTATGTATCGAAGAGTTTGGCGGAGTCGACTTGGATACACAATCACTCTCAATAGATTGCTATGAGCCGAATGCCGACCTCCTCTGCCTCGCCTCCAATCAATCACCTGACGAGGCTTATGTGCAAGAAACTCTCTTTTCAAGACTACTGAAGTCTAATTGTCCGGTGACCTCACAACCTGACTGGGCTTGTATCAAGATTGATTACAGCGGCCCTCAGATTGATCGGGCTGGATTGTTGAAATACATCGTTTCATTTCGGATGCACAATGGTTTTCACGAACAATGTGTTGAAACAATTTTCCAAGACATCATGACGAAGTGCAGGCCGCAGGCTCTATCCGTATATGCACGATATACACGTCGCGGTGGCTTAGATATCAACCCTTGGCGAGCGACGCAAGGCATGCCAGAACCCTCCTTGCACAGAAGCGCACGACAATAAGGCGTTAGGCCTTAAATTTTTGAGGTTTTTTCGCGAATGACGGGTAACGCGCGTCGCAAGTAATAAAGCATCGACCAGACTGTCAAGATGGCAGCAATAATGATCAACACCTGTCCGATTCTTGCGAATGGGATACCTAATAGCGTATCAAAATAAAGCAAGCAAGGAATCGCAATCATCTGCGCAGCAGTTTTAAATTTGCCGAGCCAATGCACAGCTACACTGGCGCTCGCACCCATTTGCGCCATCCATTCGCGCAGCGCAGAGATCGTGATCTCACGCCCGATGATCACTAAAGCGATCATGACATCCACGCGATCAAGGTTTAACAGTACCAATAGCGCCGCTGACACCATGAGTTTGTCTGCGACCGGATCTAAAAATGCACCAAATGAAGAGGTCTGATTCCAGCGACGTGCGAGCCATCCGTCAAACCAGTCGGTGAGCGCAGCAAAAATAAACGCCAGACTGGCCGTGGTGTCACGCACACCGACACTCATCCAAGCTTCGGGCAAGTAATAAAGCCCGACGAGGAGCGGGATCATGGCGATACGCAACCATGTCAGGATAATGGGGAAATTTAAAGGCATTCGCTATGCTAACCCAGTTAGCGCAGCGAAAAGTAAATGCGCTCGGCCAACTCTGGGGAGATGCCCTCCACTGAGGCCAAATCTTCAATACTGGCATTTGCCACACCACTAAACCCTCCAAATCGCGCCAGAAGGCGCTGACGGCGTTTGGCCCCAATGCCATCAATATCCTCAAGTCGAGACACATTTCTAGCCTTGGCGCGCTTTGCACGCATTCCCGTAATCGCAAAACGGTGTGCCTCATCCCGAATTTGAGCAATCAACATCAGTGCAGCGGATGACTCACCGAGTACCAAGGGGGACCTGTCGTCGGGAAAAATCAAAGTCTCTAATCCGACTTTACGTTTATCCCCCTTTGCTACTCCCACCAAACTATTCGTATCTAGCCCAAGCTCCGCAAAAACCTGGCGTGCAATTTCTACCTGCCCTTTACCGCCATCAATCAGTACTAAACCCGGCATCTGAGCCTCGCCGTCGGTCACCTTGCCAAACCGTCGCGTGAGTACCTGTCTCATCGCTGCATAGTCATCACCTGGGGTAATTCCAGCAATGTTGTAGCGCCGATACATTGACGGCTGCATCGCGTGATTTGAATACACGACACATGAAGCTTGGGTGGCCTCACCCGCGGTATGGCTGATATCGAAACACTCAATATTTAAAGCATCCAGCGCGGTTGGATCCGTATCAAGATCTAACGCCTCTGCGAGTGCCAGGGTTCTCGCACTGCGCGCACCCGATTCCAGCAATGCGCTTCCGAGCGCCATTTCTGCATTGCGCGTCGCTTGTTCAAGCCAAGCTTTACGTACCCCTTGAGGACGACTGATAAAACGAGACTTCGTAGACTTGGACTCTGCAATCAAATTAATCAGCTCGGTATCTGGCAATGCATGCGAACCCACGATCGCTGCTGGCAAAGGGTGATCCACATAGTGCTGAGCAATAAATACCTCTAATACCTCTGCGCTCGAGTCACCATCTGTGTGAGTCGGGAAAAAAGCACGATCACCCAAATGCCGCCCACCACGCACCATTGCTAAATTGACGCATACTTTGCCACCAGAGGATGCCACCACAATGATGTCCGTATCGCTCTGATCCGAGTCCTCCATCGTTTGCTGATGCAACACCTTTGCAAGCGCTCCCATCTGGTCACGCAGCATTGCTGCCTGTTCAAACTCAAGTGCCTCTGCAGCACTCTGCATACGCCGCTCAATATCGCCCATGATCTCTTGCGTCTCGCCATTTAAAAATCGTGCGGCGCGTTCGGCATCCGCCGCATAGTCTTCTTGGGAAATCTCATCGACACACGGTGCAGAGCACCTGCCAATTTGATGCAACAAACAAGGTCTGGAACGGTTAGCGTACACAGTGTCCTCACATGTACGAAGACGAAACACCTTTTGCAAAATCTGAATGGTTTCACGAACTGCCCATGCACTCGGATAGGGTCCAAAAAACTGCCCTTTTTTCTGAGTCGAGCCTCTGTAATACGCAATCCGTGGCGACACGTGACCAGACAGCATCAAATAGGGGTAGGACTTGTCATCACGAAACAGAATGTTGTAGCGGGGTCGTAACGATTTGATCAGGTTATTTTCGAGAATCAGCGCCTCGGCTTCGGAGCGCGTGACGGTGACTTCGATACGCACAACGCGTGCAACCATATGTCCAATTCGCGGACTCGACGGCGTCTTTTGAAAGTACGAAGACACCCTTTTTTTCAGGTCACGCGCTTTACCGACATACAGCACTTCCTCTGCAGCATCGATGTGCCGATAGACGCCTGGCAGGTGAGGAAGTTGAGCCAGGAAAGCTTTGATGTCAAAAGCAGTTGATTCAGACTCGCTCATGGAGTGCTTGTACTGACTTTAGGGCCTCAAGATAAGCCAGTTGCTTTTGGAGAGCTCTCCAGTCAAGTGCATCTGACTTGGGCATCAAGCGCTCGATTCGTTCAAGAGAATGTCGGGTTGACTGCCAAGTGAGACGCGAGAGCAAATCATCTGCCAAATCTGGACGATTACAGACCAAAGCCATGTCGCATCCCGCATTCAGGGCAGCACGCGCACGCGCCAAGATATCGCCAGCAACTGCCGCGCCTTCCATCGTGAGATCATCTGAAAAAACTACGCCGTCGTAGCTCAATTTTTTGCGTAAAATTTCTTTGATCCATCTTTCTGAAAAACCAGCGGGCTTGGGATCGACTTTTGTGTAAATCACATGCGCAGGCATGACAGAAGGAATCACTTTGTCACCCAACCACTGATAAGGTGCAGCATCGTGCTCCAGGATTTTTTTCAATGATCTTGCATCTCGCGGAACTGCATGATGCGAATCTGCAGCAACTGCGCCATGTCCTGGGAAGTGCTTGCCGCAGGCACTCATGCCCGCCTGTGAGAGTCCTTGCGATAGCGCACGCGCAAGCATCGCCACGACACGAGGATCGCCATCAAAAGCTCGGTCTCCGATGACGCTACTGACGCCAAAATCTAAATCAAGAACAGGTGTAAAGCTCAGATCAACACCACAAGCTCGTAGCTCAGCGCCTAAGACATAGCCCACGTCCGTTGACATACGCATCGCATGCATTGGGTCCTTAAGCCATTCAATACCTAAGGACCGCATCGATGGAATTGTCGTAAAACCATCTGTTCGAAAACGTTGCACACGACCGCCTTCATGATCGACTGCAATCAATAATCTGGGTGTGCGTAAATCATGGATCCGTTTGGTCAACGCGACCAACTGTTTACGCGAGGTAAAATTTCGAGCAAAAAGAATGACGCCACCTACCAGTGGGTGAAGCAATCGCGCCTCTTCGGCTGGCGTCATGAGGGTTCCTGCAACATCGATGACCAGAGGGCCTCGAGGAATAGATGGTCTACTTGCTTCGGTCATGGTCATTGTGCTCCGGATATGTTTGTGTGGGGTGCGGCTTCTGATCGAGTTTCAACTACAACATAGGCAGCGCCATACTCTGATTCGTCGGTAAGAGACACATGAGCAGGCCCAAAGTGTGACTCATACCATTGAGCCAATGGGCCCGATAGGACAACAACAGGTCGCCCACCTTTCATATTTAAGGTCTGCATTCGCGTCCACCACATGGGCATCCGCATCCCAAGACCCACCGCTTTGGAGAAGGCTTCCTTGGCAGCAAAACGTGTCGCCAGATATCGGACGCCACGACTACGGTCACGCGCTGCGCGAGCTTTAAATACACGCAGCTCATCATCGCCTAGAATTTTTTCAGGAAATCGTTCCGGATGGCGCTGCCATGCCCGATCAATTCTATCCATCTTGACAAGATCCATACCTATGCCAGCGATTGCAGCCAAGTTGATCTACCTTTACTGTTGTCGAGGTTGCAATAAAGCGCCACGCTGGGCCTTGAGTCTAGCTTCGATCATGCAGGCTTTCATGTTGCGGATTGTATTTTCCCAACCGTCAAATATCGCTTGTGCCACGATGGCATGACCAATATTGAGCTCTGCGATCCCATCCAGCGCAGCGATGGGTGCAACATTACCAAAATGTAAACCATGACCGGCATTGGTGCGAATCCCTTGCGAGACTGCTACGGCGATCGCTTTTTGTAAACGGCCTACCTCAGCTGCGGCCTGAGCTTCTGTTTTTGCCTCAGCATAAGCACCGGTGTGAAGTTCGATCACGGTCGCGCCTGTATCCACGGCAGCGGCAATCTGACGGGGATCAGGATCGATAAAAAGCGACACCCTAATCCCACTCGCCTGAAGCTGCTCGACAGCGGCCTTGACGGTTGCAAAACCACCCAACACATCCAACCCACCCTCTGTCGTCAATTCAGTTCGCTTTTCAGGCACTAGACATACGTCTTGCGGCACAACCTTGCAAGCAATAGCAAGCATTTCAGCAGTAATCGCACACTCTAGGTTCATACGAGTCCGTAACAGTGGACGCATCGCAAACACATCCGCATCCTGAATATGGCGACGATCTTCTCGCAAGTGCAAAGTAATGAGATCTGCTCCAGCGTCCTCCGCAAGCAGGGCCGCTTGCATAGGATCGGGGTATATCGTGTGACGCTGCTGTCGCAGCGTTGCGACGTGATCAATATTGACGCCAAGATCAATCATGGTGAAACTCTCTTCAATGTTGAACTATTAACTGCGAGGCCTACCAGTGGGCGGGCAAGCTTTGAGATCGCTGGCGAAAAGGTCACTGACTGTTTGCTCGCCGCTTCTAGATTAGTATAAATGGGCGGGTTTGCAATAACTTCTGGGGCAATTGAGCCGGGCTTTGCCCCCCGAAGAACTCGAAGCGCCAAACGCCCTGCTGCCGAACCAATGTCCTGATCGGTTAAGTCAACTGCCGCAACAGCTCCGGCGAGAACATCTTTAACATCCCACCCGACCAGCGGAATACGTGCCTCGTTCGCCACTTGAACGAAGGCGGCATAGCTTTGGCGCACTGTCGTATCCGTCAAAGTTTGAAAAAGATCCACCTTTTCGACCAGACTACGTGCGGCTGACCCAACGTCAAGCGGGCGAAGGACTGTTAACTCTATTGCGATCAGTCCTGTGCCGCTCAAACTTTCTTGAAACTCACGGACCTGTGCCATCGAGTTTGCATCGGTAGGGTTGTACAGTACCCCCACACGACGCGCCTTGGGGAAAAGCTGTTTAATTAAAGCAACCCGCTTTTGTAATGGCAAGGCATCTGACACTCCTGTGATGTTCGTGCCTGAGGGACCCCAACTGGTGATCACCTCACTCGCGACCGGATCAGTGATACCAGCAAATACAAAGGGGATTTTTTTTGTAATGGAGGCGATTGCTTGCGTGGCAGGCAATGATAAGCTCACTATGACGTCCGGACGGCCACGAACAGAGTCCAGCGCCAGCTGTTCAACGCGCTCAGGATCACCTTTTGCATCAACGACTCTGAGTTTGAGATTTCGGCCCTCACGAAAACCAGCCGTTCTGAGTACCTCTCGTACGCCATTTATCATGTCTGTTGAAGACTCATCAATTTGATATGAAAAAATCGTGACAGATTTCGTTTGTGCAGCGGCCTCTTCACTTCCAAGCAATAGCCCGAGCGCAAGCCAGCACGCAATCACTCTGTTTATTTTCATTAAAAATTTATACCGGTCAGACTATTAATATGCCATCTTTCGAGCGGCCATGCATCGAGCGAACCCATTTTTTTGCGGGCAAACCGAATTGTGACTCAACGACTTCGGCGCGGGTCAGCAACTGCTCTATCGTGACTTCGATCGGCGGCCCTTTAAACGCCAACACAACTTGATTACCTGCATCGATCTGAGGCAAACTTAATAAACGTCCACCGAAAGCTTCGCTTAAGCGACGAATGTTTTTTTCAAAGCTCGCGTGAGCCCCAAAAAGATTGACAGTCACAATTCCAACCTCACCCAGAACGCTGTGGCACTGTTGATAAAACTCTAGCGAATCACGCACTGGACCCGCCGCCTCGCCATCATAGAGATCAACCATGAGCACTTCGCACGACTCGTGATTATGCGCATCGGCCACCCATGCTCCTGCATCAAGATGTTCAATCAACATCCTATTGGGTCGAGGCAGTTTGAAATATAGCTGACATGCTGATGTCACCAGCGGATTCCACTCTACCACTCGTAGTTTACTAGTCGTATGTTTCAAGCAAAAACGCGCCAAAGACCCTGCTCCCAAACCCAACATACCGATCGCGTGCTGGCGAGGGGGGGCGAGAAAAAGAAGCCATGCCATCATTTGGGCGGTGTATTCGAGGACCAACTCGGCGGGTTTGGATACCCACATTGCTCCTTGCACCCATTCTGTACCGAAATGCAAGTACCGAATGCCCCCACCTTCTGAAATCGTGGGTACTTCTTGAAGCGAGGCCATATTTTTTTTCCAAGCCATTGTTAAAAAAAGCCTTTTTTTGCCCTTTATCGTACGCAGAATAGCATTGTCACATTGCGAATTCTCACCTTTGCCTGTAGAATTGTGGGCTTGACTCAGGATACGTGGTGACATTCAACTTGCGAATGTGATGTCTTGCAAATGCGAAAGTGCTCGATTAGCAAATGTAAGCGTGCTTTCGTATATGACTGTGACTGGCGACCCGCCCAACCCAAAGGATTTGAAATGAAAGACGAGATTCACCCAAATTACCGCGATGTGGTGTTTGCTGATCTGCAGACAGGCAACAAATTCATCACCCGCTCAACACTCAATAGTCGCGAAACCATTGAAATGGATGGTAAAACTTATCCTTTGTTTAAATGTGACGTGACATCAGAATCTCATCCTTTCTACACAGGTGCGCAAACACGTATCGTCGAAACTGGTCGCGTTGAGAAGTTCCGTGCCCGTTTCGCTCGTACTACTGGCACCAAAAAGGCATCGACCTGACCTATTGCATTGATCAGTTTTCGCGAAAAGAGGCGGCCTCCTGGCTGCCTTTTTTTTGCTAACTTAGTCTGACATTATCCAATCTTAAGGTTTGAGTTTGCGAGTATCTCCAGCTGCCTCCCAGTCTACCCCGGCAAGACTCACTGCCAATGCGTCTGCCAAACTGCCCCGCTTGGTACTGCTAGTTTTGGCAGTCGCCTACGTTTTGGCTGGCCTGTATGGCAGAGATCCCTGGAAAACTGACGATGTACTCAGCCTAGCCACTATGCTGTCTGCGCTGCAATCCCAAGGCACGGACTGGCTGATTCCACATTTTGGCGATCTCAAACTCACGCAGGATGGCCCTCTCTCAATGTGGGTCGGCGCCATCCTTATCTACCTCTTTGGTCCTTGGGTCGGTGAAATAGGCGCCTCGCGACTCATTAATCTGCTCTGGTTTGGCATCACCCTGGGGTCCGTCTGGTACGGGACCTACTTGCTCGGGCGTCGCACGGAGGCACAGCCCTTGGCGCTGCCATTTGGGGGCGAGCCCACCGTCAAAGACTACGGCAGACTCATCGCTGACGCTGCAACACTCTTATTTCTTGCAACAGGTGGGGTGCTCCTGCGTTTTCATGAGACCTCGAATGTGCCTGCAAACCTTGCCTTTCAGGCCTTAGGTTTCTATTCGCTGGCACGTATGATGGACAAGCCAAAAATGGGCATGATGATGCTGGCGCTTGCTCTGACCGGCACATTTTTAACACGCGCCTGGCCGGGACTCTTGCCGCTTTTGTTCGCAATGCCATTCGCTTTTCAAAAACGCTCCGTGCTGTGGTCCTCACGCTACTACGCCTTGGCCGCTGTTGCTATCGCAACTGTATTCATTGCGATCTGGTGGATTCCCACAATGTTGATTCATCCAGGCTGGATGAAAGCCTGGCTGCACTGGAATCAATTGAACATTGGTTTCCCCGACTATGAACATGCTACGCGCCCCCTTCGAGACTTACCTTGGTTTCTCTGGCCGACTTGGCCATTGGCATTTTTAGCACTCTGGCAATGGCGGCGCTGGACCACAGCCCCTCACATCTGGGTGCCGTTCTCAATCCTCATGGGTGCACTCATCACGATCGTTATCTCATCTCAACCAGACGAGGCTGAGTACGTTTTATTTGTCTCTCCCTTAGCAGTACTGGCAGCATTTGCAATTCCTACTATGCGACGCGGCGTCATCAATACCCTAGACTGGTTTGCGCTGATGTGTTTTTCGGTGACCGTCACCTGTGTCTGGATCGGATGGTTTGCGCTTCACTTCAGCATCCCCAAGCAAATCTCACTCAATATCGCTCGACTCACGACAGGCTATTCCCCTCAAATTGTTTGGTGGGCAGTCCTGTTGGCAATTGTCTGCACATTGTGCTGGATTGCCATGGTCATATGGAGAATCAAAGCAAATCCGAATGCATTGTGGCGTGGCTCTCTGCTTGCTGCTGGGGGACTGACCATTACATGGATCATGTTGGTTTTGCTATGGTTACCCGCAGTTGACTATGTGAGAAGCTACCGTCCGATGTCCGCGGATATTCGTCACACGCTTGAAAGCTTGTCTGGTAAACCAGGTGAACTTGCGTGTCTGCGAGCTCAAGGAGTCGCTCTCGGGCCTCGTGCTTCTCTATTTGTGTTTGATCATATTGAGCTGATCTACGATACCAATTGCCCCTTTGTTTTGCAGCAAACAACGCGCAAAAAAATTGAAAATGGTGAGGCTGGCTTTAGCGATAACGCTGAAGTGATCTGGCAAGGTTCTCGTGGTGCCGATCGCTTTGATCGCTACAGAATTTTGCGACTCTCTAAACAATGAGTATTGTCGACACCTCGGCTCGCTCATTCGGAGCCACACTCCGTGCAATTTTCAAACAGGCCTGGCCTATATTGATCAGTCAATGGGCGACCATGGCTTTTGGCGTAGTTGACACTGCGATGACGGGCCATTCAGGCCCAGTAGATCTCGCAACAATGGCGTTATCGATCTCAATCTACATTACTGTTTTTATTGGTCTAACAGGCGTTATGCATGCGCTAATTCCCATTCAGGCGCAGTACGTTGGAGCGGGCAAGTTTGAGCGAGTAGGACAAACGTGGGGGCAAGGAATATGGGTATCACTGCTCCTGTCTGTCCTGGGTGGTGCCGTGCTGTCGTTCCCTGATGTCTGGCTCAGCTTATCTGGAGAGCTTGACCCTGTCGTGCGCGCCAACATCAAAAGCTATCTGCTGGCACTTACTTGCGCGCTACCTGCTGCCCTGATGTTTCGCACGGTTTATTCCCTTGCGAATGCTGTATCGCGACCCAAACTCATCATGATGATTAATTTGCTTGGGATTGCGCTCAAAATATTTTTCAACTGGCTACTCATTTTTGGTCACTGGGGTTTGCCTGAGTTGGGAGCGACTGGGGCAGGTATTTCCTCAGCTATTGTCTTTTGGGTCAACCTTGCCATTGGGCTCTGGGTGGTAACTCGCACACCCTTTTACAAACAATTCCACTTAAAATTTGGGCGCCCGCAGTGGTCAGAGATCTGGAGCATTTTGCGCTTGGGTATCCCAATGGGAGGTTCCTATTTGGTAGAGGTCAGCGCATTTACCTTTATGGCACTGCTCGTCGCTCAGGAAGGGACTGCAGTCATTGGTGGCCATCAAATAACCTCAAATCTTGCAGCCTTAGCCTACATGATGCCAATGGCGATTGGAATTTCGACGGCAGCTTTGGCCGCACAGGCAATTGGGGCCGGGCAAATGCACCAAGCGCATCGAACGTGCATGATGGGTCTAGTGCTCGGTTTGATCGGCGCATTCATCACCGCTTGTGGTCTTTATTTTGGGCGCGAGGTCATTGTGGCTCTGTACACGAGCGATCCAACTGTTGCCTCAATCGCCCTATCATTGTTGGTGCTCTTACCGTTCTTTCACGTTGTCGATGCCATGCAATGCATCAATAGCCATATGCTACGTGCACACAAGGTTGCAGTCGTTCCGCTTTGTTTACAAATTTTTGCGTTAATGGTAGCGGGTCTATTAGGTGGGTGGTGGCTTGGCTTTGGCCCAGGCAAAGGGCTCATCGAGCCTCTGCGCAACCAACTTTTAGCAGGCTCTCCGGTTGGGGCTGGCAGTATGTGGCTAATGGCGACAATCGGACTGGCCATCTCCGCAGTGTTACTGCAAGGCTGGTATCGTCATATCATCAAGGGCTTTAAGAAAGCTTAATGAAGGTCTCGCGGTAGTACTTCAACTCATCGATCGATTCGTAAATGTCAGCGAGTGCCTCATGCTTGCTACGCTTCTCAAACCCTTTTAATAATTCAGGTTTCCAACGGCGGGCAAGCTCTTTGAGCGTACTGACATCAATCGTTCGATAATGAAAAAACTGCTCAAGTCTAGGCATGTAATTAAACATAAATCGCCTATCTTGACTGACTGTATTCCCGCATAGGGGGGATTTACCTGCGGGAACATACTGGGACAGAAACTCAATAAGTTGCAGTTCAGCTTGCTCTTCAGTCAGAGTGGAAGCTTTAACTTTTTCAGTCAAGCCACTTTTCCCATGTGTGGAGCGATTCCAGCTATCCATGGCCTCGAGCAAACTATCTGGCTGATGAATCACCAATACAGGTCCCTCTGCGACAATCGTCAAATCAGGCTCTGTCACCACGACAGCGACCTCGATGATGCGTTCTTTCTCAGGATCAAGCCCAGTCATCTCCATGTCGAGAAATACTAAACGGAACTCATTGAGGACTGTTTTTCCGGTTTGGGAGGATGCTTTCTGAGAAGGTCTGTTAGCCATATAATCAATCCAATTAAAACGTGATTTTCTCACATGCTGTCATAAGGCCTTCCGGACTCATGCTTACGATACTTTTTATTGCCTTTCTCCTCGCCACCATCGGGACCCGCCTGTGGCTGGCTAGTCGTCAACTCAGACATGTTGTAAGCCATCGTGCAACGGTTCCCGCTGAGTTTGCCTCTCGTATCGGTCTCCCTAGTCATCAGCGTGCGGCGGACTACACTGCGGCCAAGGTTCGCTTAGGAATGATTGAGCTCGTGTTTGATGCCGCTGTCTTGGTAGGACTGACACTGTTAGGAGGGCTTCAACTCATAGACTTGTGGGTAAGCACCCTCACTACCCATGATCTATTGCGCCAAGTGCTCTTAATAATGGCAGTGATCTCTTTGCTTGGCTTACTCGGATTGCCCTTTTCCATATACAGACAGTTCAAACTTGAAGCGCAGTTTGGCTTTAATCGTATGACGCCCAAGCTCTTTGTAGCCGACTCAATCAAGGGCATTGTGATTGGTGCTGCGTTGGGCTTACCACTGATTGCTGCAGTGCTTTGGTTGATGGCTGAAGCTGGTGATTTCTGGTGGGTATGGGCCTGGGGTCTTTGGTCTACTTTTAACCTCTTAGTTTTGTTTATTTTTCCAACCTGGATTGCGCCACTTTTTAATAAATTCACACCGCTCGAAGACCAATCGCTGGCACTACAAATACAAGCGCTGGCGCAACGTTGTGGCTTCTCTCTCAATGGTCTGTTCGTGATGGATGGATCTAAGCGCTCGGCACACGGCAATGCTTATTTCACTGGCTTTGGCCGCGCTCGACGCATTGTATTTTTCGATACTCTACTTGCCAGACTGAGCGCCGACGAGATTATTGCTGTTCTTGCACACGAACTAGGACATTTCAAACACAACCATATTTTCAAGCGCTTAGTCATGAGTTTTACGGGTGCCTTGATATTTTTCGCGATTCTTGGCTGGCTTGCCCAACAGGTCTGGTTCTACACTGATCTAGGCGTTATTCCACAGCTGGGTGGACGCAATGATGCAATGGCACTGATTCTATTCTTTATGGTGGTGCCAGTCTTTACCTTTGGACTGACGCCTTTGTTTAGCTGGTTTTCACGCAAAGATGAGTTTGAGGCAGACCGCTTCGCCAGCAATCAGAGTTCAGCGGATCAGCTTGTTTCTGCGCTCGTCAAGCTAGTCGATGACAATGCCTCGACACTCACCCCTGATCCTCTTCACTCGGCGTTTTACGATAGTCATCCACCCGTTGCCATTCGTATTCGCCAACTGCTGGCGTCATGACCGAACGTGTGCAAGGACGCGTCATTGCTGCTCACGGGCGTCATTACAGTGTTGAAGTTGAAGGTGGCACTCTAATCAAGTGTTTTCCGAGAGGAAAAAAAAATGATGCTGCAGTAGGTGACTATGTTGCCATCTCGCGGCAAGGTCAGGATGAAGGTGCGCTCGAGACGATTCTCGAGCGCAAAAACCTCTTATTTCGCTCCGATGAGTCTCGCAGCAAACAATTTGCCGCTAACGTAGACCAACTATTAATCGTGATCGCCGTTGAGCCTGCTTTTTCGGATGATCTGCTTGGCAGATCCTTGGCAGGTGCATGGTCTGCCAACATCACTCCTATCATCCTGTTAAACAAAGTGGATTTAGTCAGCGGGATGCCTGCTGCCCAAGAACGATTGGCACCATTCCGTTCACTCGGTGTACCGATCATCGAACTCTGTGCACGCGATCCCATCAGTGTGCGCACTCAGGTGTTACCACTCCTCAAAGATAAAACCTCTCTTTTACTCGGCCAGAGTGCGATGGGTAAGTCGACCTTACTCAATACACTCGTTCCATTAGCTCATGCTGCGACACAAGAGCATTCGGTCGCCTTAGGTGCAGGTCGTCACACGACTACGAGCACGCGTCTCTATCACCTACCCGAGGGCGATGGAGATCTCATCGACTCACCCGGGTTTCAGGGCTTTGGCTTGTTGCACTTAAGCCGAGAAGAAATTGAACGAGGCTTTCCTGAGTTCAGCGTACACAGAGAACAATGCCGCTTTTACAATTGCACGCACCAGCATGAACCAAACTGTGGCGTTCTCGCAGCTCTCGATCGCCAGGAAATTAATCCAGCTCGCCATGCCCTTTACTTACGTCTGATCCAGGCGAAAGACGACCATGAGAGCTATTAGTGTCCTCTGCAGCTTCTGACAAGATCTGACACATCCCCAGCAACATAGCTGCCGTTGCCCCCCAAATGAAAAACTGCTTCCAAGGCACGGAGTAATACTGTCGAACCCGCCCGTCCGCAAGCTCGGCACGATGAAAACGGTAGTTAGCAGGATCCGTCAAAAAGGATAATGGCACTTCAAAAATCTCTGCAACTTCGAAAGTATCAGGGTTGAGCTCAAAACCAGGACGAACAAGAGCTGTGATTGGACTCACTGCAAAACCTGTACCCGTAACATAGCGCGGGAGGCCGCCTAGGCATTCGACAAATTCTCGCGACAAACCTGTTTCCTCTTCAGTTTCGCGCAAAGCTGTCGCCTGCACATCGACATCGCTTGACTCGACACGCCCACCCGGAAAACTCACTTGTCCTGCATGGTCGTTTAAGTGCGCGGTCCTTTGCGTCAACAACACAGTCAAACCCTCGGGTCGCATCACAATAGGAACTAATACCGCTGCCTCTACCGGCGTCCCATCTCGGCCAGGCATTCGGTTTAGTGACTCATTCGGGATATCTAGCGGACGTTGTATTGAACCCGTCAGAACGTTACGAAGAGCAGATGGCGTCAAGCGATTTGTTGGCACTGCAGAAAAAGGCAACGATGAAGGACTCCATGGTTGCGTCATTGGGTCAAAAGAAGGTCTGACTGGTGGTCTGCGAGGGCGCGAACTTTCGGAGGAGTTAGAGGACATATTCAGAGGTCAGATCACAAAAAATACGGAAATGTTGATCATCGTTTTAACACTATGGAGCTATTGCCGTTTAAAAAGGCTCGTAATTTTTCATTGCAATTGCCAATTGATTATAAAAAAAGCACCCCGAAGGGTGCTTTTTCGCTACTTTCGCATTGAATCCGCAAGCACTTATGCAGCGACGGTTGCGACGGTTTTGCGAACGAGCTTTTCCTTAATACGTGCGGACTTGCCAGAACGGCTACGCAAATAGTAAAGCTTGGCACGACGCACATCACCACGGCGCTTGACTTCGATGCCAGCGATCTGGGGGGAGTACAACTGAAATGTACGCTCGACAGCTTCACCTGACGAGATTTTGCGAACGATAAAAGCTGAGTTCAGGCCACGGTTGCGACGGGCAATCACAACACCCTCAAAAGCCTGGGTACGCTTGCGTGTACCTTCGACGACGTTCACGCTTACAACGACTGTATCGCCTGGTGCGAAATCTACGACGGGCTTACCGCCTGTCAAACGAGCAATTTCTTCTTGCTCAATAATTGCGATCAAATTCATAAAAACTCCAAGTCATCATGCTCTCGGTCAATATTTTTTGGTTGGATGTCCGACCTATTCGGGCATCTCCTACCGGGCAGAGGATGCGATAAAAAGCCATTGATTCTACAACATTTTAGTCCTCTCTGCCATAAACTATGGCCTTTCAACTGACATTACCCTTGAAGAACCCTTGAGGCCTAATGCTGACCATCCTTGCGGATATTTATCACGCAAGAGCAATCACATATCGAACCAAAATCGTCGTCGCAAGAAATCTATCGCACTTAAAATCCAGCTGCGGTGCCTATCCACATCGAAACTGGAACCATTGCACACCAAAAGGCCAACAGCAAGACATCGGACACCATGTTTTTTGTGGTGGGTGAATGGCTGTCAGTTGCGTAGGCTGCAAATGTTGGTGGGTAGTTGTGGCGGACTTCGCGGGTCATGTTGTCGCTCCTTTAGGTCAATCGAGACTGGGCTCGGTGTCTCTGGCAAAAATCAATAAACTGAATGCATAAACAGTACTGTATATTAAATCAGTACTGTTTGCAAATACAGCTTTAAGGTTTTCGCTTTTTTTACAACACTGCGCTTTATGCTAATTTCTTGGACAATGATAAATAACGGTTTTTTTATCTCGAACTCACCTTATTGACGCAACCCCGCAGATACCCCTCATGAACTCATTCACTTCTAGCCACGCACTCTTTCAAGTTTTTGCCGACCATGGCATGGATCGCCTTTTTCTCGTTCCCGGCGAAAGCTATCTAGGTCTGCTAGATGCGCTGGTGGACTTTCCACAGATCGACGTGGTGACCTGCCGACACGAGGGAGGTGCCGGTTACATGGCTGTCGCAGATGGTCGCCTGACGCGTCGACCAGGCGTTGCACTAGTGAGCCGTGGGCCAGGTGCCACCCATGCCGCCATCGCCGTGCATACCGCCCAACAAGACGCTGTGCCGATGATTTTGATTGTTGGACAGATTGCAGCACGTGATTTACGCCGCGAGGCTTTTCAGGAAATCGACTATCAAAAGATGTATGGCTCCATCGCTAAATGGGTCTTTGAATGCCAGACGCCCGAGCAGCTTGGTGAAACTGCATTCAAGGCGATTCGTATGGCAACGTCCGGCGTCCCAGGTCCTGTTGTGATCGTGATTCCAGAGGACATTCAACAGCAAAAAGTTGCTCAACCACGCTTTAAAAATCACCCTCAGATTTTTGGTTTGCCCGAACAAGCAACCATGGACGAAATTGGTAAGCGTCTGGCAGATGCCAAAAGACCCGTGGTGATAGCGGGTGGAATGTTTGATTGCCCCGGTGGTCGCGAAGCGCTCAGAGCGTTTGTCCACCATTGGCAACTTCCCACCATGGTGTCCTTTCGTCGTCACGACATTTTTGCCAATGACGATCCCTTGTTTGTTGGCGATTTAGGGCTATCCAATCAAGCGGCTCAAATGGCGGCATTACAAGAAAGTGATTTTGTGTTGGCTCTCGGGACGCGCCTTGGAGACATCACCACACAAAATTTCCAGTTTCCACGTTATGCCCAAGCTCCACAAACCCTGCTTCACTGTTATCCGGACTCACGGATTGTGAATTGGGATACGGTCGCTGACTACCCGCTTGTATGCGACCCCGTCGCCTTAGTGCGCGCGTTGACGCAAGCCAATGCGACCCAACCCAACACGGTCCGCCAAGATTGGCTCAAAACTTTACGTCAACATTCTCAACCCTACGCTGCTTGGCCCACGCGCGAGGCCAAGAAAGGCGTGAACTTTACCGAAGTGGTGCGTGCTATCGCGGACAATGCCTCGCGTGAGACAACAGTTTGTTTAGATGCCGGAACGTTTGCCGCACCCGTCTATAGACACTTTAGCTTTAAGTCTGGCCAACGCTTAATGGCGCCTCTCGCAGGCGCTATGGGTTACGGCACACCTGCAGCACTCGCCTGCGCACTGCGCGAACCGGATCGTACGACAATATGTATAGTGGGTGATGGTGGATTTCTCATGACAGGAAATGAGATGATCTTGGCAGTGGAGCGCAAGCTTCCGATCATATTTATTGTGTCGAACAACAGCAGCTACGGATCCATTCGCTTGCACCAAGAGCGAGGTTACCCAGGCCGTGTCAGCGGTACGTCATTATTTAATCCAGACTTTTATACGCTTGCGACAAGCTTTGGCATGAAAGCCGCACGAATTCAGGATCGCTCTGAAATCGATGCTGTCATCAAATCAGCACTGGTAACAAGCGAACCCTTGCTCATCGAGGTCAATACAAGTCTTGATGCGATATTGCCTTAATCACATCAAGGTGGAGCGCTCGATCGCCTGCGTCAGCGTGACACCTTGATGGATGGTTCGAGCGAGTGCTTCGGTACGAGGCAAGATGACTCCAGCGTAAAAAACGGCTGTTGCAAATTTGTTTTGCATGAACTCAGGTGAAACACCAAAATTGAAATGACTCGATTGATGGTCATGGCTCGCACACACCAGTGCTGAACGCGCCATCTGCCAACCACCCAGAACGTAACCCGTCAACATCAAATAAGGCACACTGCCCACATAGGCTGCGCGAATATTTTCTTGCGTTTGCGTCAGCACATAATCGACTACGGATGCATACTGAACAGTTGCCTGAGAGAAGCTATCGGCAATTAAGAGCAGGCTATCACGTTGATCTGTCTGCGCACGTAAAGCAAGGTTCCGCAGCTCTTCTGTCGTTTGTTTCATGGATTCAATCAAACGCTGAGCCGTTGCACCACCATCGCGAATTGTTTTACGACCGAGTAAATCATTTGCCTGAATCGCAGTCGTCCCTTCATAAATGGTCAAAATTCTGGCATCGCGATAAAACTGTGCAGCACCAGTGTCTTCGATGAAACCCATTCCGCCGTGTACTTGCACACCCAGCGAACTCACCTCAAGAGAACACTCTGTAGAAAATCCTTTTACAACAGGGACAAGATAATCGTAGAGCGCTTGATTAGCGCGCCGTACCTCGGCATCTGGGTGTTCAATACTGAGATCATCTGCCGCCGCTGCCACACTCGCAATCGCTCTTGCAGCCTCTGTCAATGCACGCATTGTCATCAGCATACGCTGCACATCAGGATGCTGAATAATTGCGACAGGCCCTGCTGAGCCCTCAATTGCTCGGCTCTGCACACGATCACGGGCATAGGAGCTTGCCTGTTGAGTAGCCGCCTCACTCACACCGATTCCCTGCACACCGACCGCAAACCGTGCCGCGTTCATCATGACAAACATGTACTCTAAGCCGCGATTTTCCTGGCCGACTAATGTGCCAATGGCGCCTGCCCCCACTTCACCTTTTTCATCTCCAAACAACAACACAGCAGTTGGGCTGCCGTGGATACCCAACTTGTGCTCAATTGAGGCACACCAGACATCATTACGCGCACCTAACGAACCATCGTCATTCACCAAGAATTTAGGCACCACAAACAAGGAAAGCCCTTTGACACCTGGAGGAGCATCTGCGGTGCGCGCCAGCACGAGATGCACAATATTTTCGGCGAGATCATGCTCACCAAATGTAATGTAAATCTTTTGTCCAAACAGACGATACAGACCATCAGCCTGCGCAACAGCACGTGTTGTCACCAAGGACAAATCAGATCCTGACTGTGGCTCAGTCAAGTTCATCGTTCCAGTCCAATTTCCATGAATCAGTGGCTTGATATAGGTTTGTTTTTGTACCTCAGAGCCTGTCAAAAGTAGTGCTTCTATCACACCATCGGTCAACATCGGACACAAAGAGAAGGCGACGTTTGCCGCATAAAGGTTCTCAGCCGTCGCGGTCGCAAGGATCTTGGGCAAACCTTGTCCACCCCATTGCTCGGGATGGCGCAATCCCTGCCACCCGCCCTCGACGAAATGCTCATATACCTCATGGATCTCAGAAGGCATTGAGACATGACCCGCCTGGCAGACCGGTAAGTGTCGGTCACTAATTCGATTAGTCGGCGCAACAACTTCTGCAGTGAACTTTGCGTTTTCCTCTAGCACTGCGTCGATCAAGTCTGGCTCTACCCCAGCAAAAGCAGGCAAGAGCAGTAAGCCCTGCATATCTGCAAGATAGTTGAATACAAATTTAAAGTCTTCAACAGGAGCACGATAAGTCATAGGGGCGTCCGAAGGACAGCGTGCCAAATTACAACGTGCTGACGAGTTCAGGTACAGCCGTAAACAAGTCGGCGACTAAGCCGTAGTCCGCGACACCAAAAATTGGTGCTTCTGCATCTTTGTTGACAGCCACGATGACTTTAGAGTCTTTCATGCCAGCCAAGTGTTGAATCGCGCCGGAAATACCAATTGCTACATACAACTGAGGTGCAACAATTTTACCAGTCTGACCAACTTGCCAGTCATTTGGGGCGTAGCCTGCATCAACAGCAGCGCGGGAGGCACCAAGGGCTGCACCGAGCTTGTCTGCAAGCGGATCAAGAATCTTGAAGTTTTCAGCGCTGCCCATGCCACGACCACCTGACACCACGACCTTGGCACCAGCGAGTTCTGGGCGATCGCTCTTGGCGACTTCGCGTCCCACAAAAGTAGACAGACCCGCTGAGTCAGCAGGCGCCACAGTTTCAACCTCCGCACTTCCACCCTCAGGCGCTGCGTCAAAACCTGTGGTGCGAACGGTAATGACTTTGACAGGATCAGCAGACTGCACTGTGGCAACTGCATTACCAGCGTAAATGGCGCGCTCGAAAGTGTCAGCCGATAGAACAGACTGAATTTCAGAGATCTGTGCGACATCTAAACGGGCAGCGACGCGTGGCGAAACATTTTTACCCGCCGCTGTGGCTGCAAACAAAATATGGCTATAACCTGATGCAAGCGCCAACACCTGCTCAGCTACGTTCTCAGCCAAGCCATCCGCCAAGGCGGGAGACTCTGCCAACAAAACCTTAGACACACCCGCAATTTTGGCAGCTTGTTGCGCAACTGCAGAGGCATTCTCCCCTGCAACCAGCACATGCACATCTCCGCCAATTTTGGAGGCAGCCGCGACAACATTCATCGTTGCAGCTTTTAATTGAACATTATCGTGTTCAGCGATGACAAGAATTGACATGATCAAACCACCTTGGCTTCGTTCTTGAGTTTATCGACGAGAGCGGCAACATCCGCGACTTTTACGCCAGCGGAGCGCGCTGAGGGCTCGGCTACTTTTAATGTTTTCAAACGTGGGGCCACATCGACACCGAGATCCTGGGGAGTAACTGTATCGAGTTGCTTTTTCTTGGCCTTCATGATGTTAGGCAATGTCACGTAGCGCGGCTCGTTCAGACGCAGGTCAGTGGTCACAATTGCAGGCAGTTTGAGCTCAAGGGTCTCGAGTCCACCATCCACTTCACGGGTGACACGAGCGACGCCTTCGCCGAGTTCAACTTTACTTGCAAAGGTAGCCTGTGACCAGCCAAGCAAGGCAGCTAACATTTGACCCGTCTGATTCGCATCATCATCGATGGCTTGTTTACCGAGAATCACCAGCTGTGGTTGCTCTTTGTCGACCAAGACCTTGAGCAGTTTTGCAACGGCCAACGGCTGAAGCTCAACATCGGTCTGGACAAGAATGCCGCGGTCCGCCCCGATTGCCATCGCTGTACGTAAGGTTTCTTGGCACTGCGCAACACCACAAGAAACAGCGATAATTTCTGTCGCTACGCCTTTTTCTTTGAGACGTGTGGCTTCTTCGACGGCGATTTCATCAAAAGGATTCATCGACATCTTAACGTTTGCGATATCAACACCCGATTGATCCGATTTGACGCGTACTTTGACGTTGTAATCAACGACACGCTTTACAGGCACAAGCACCTTCATCCAACGATCTCCAAAGGTAAATCAAGTATTTAAATGATATTTCTTCTTCTGATTTTACCGGATATAGGGAATGAAGCTCTGATCGTCCCCTATTCCATTGTGAAACGGCGCCTCTGTCATTTTGAAAGAAACACCAACGCCAAAGGGATAGCCGATGACGAGGGACTTATGACTAGGTATCATAGCGACAATTGTTAATAAGGAAACTTTATGTCTTTGCCCCGCCGCATTCTGCAAATCAGCTGCCTTGCAGCGCTTTTGAGTGCCTGTTCAGGCACTGCGGTTTCGCCCAACCCGGGGTCGGGGGAGCAAACAAGCAATCAAAACAGCAACCAGACTTCTAATCAGGCTGGCACCCAGCTACCAGAAGCTGGAAATTCGACTCCGGCAGGTGGTCATACCCAGGCGACACGGCGTGCAGCATTACGTCAATTTGGTGTTGAGCTCGCCTCATCCCGCCAGCTCTCAGAGACAAGGGTATTAAGCCTGGTCGAGGATGTGCGCTACAACCCGACAGTCATCAGGATCGTCACACCACCCGCAGCCGGACAACCCAGAGCGCCAAAAAGTTGGGCAAGTTATCGAGGACGTTTTGTCGAGCCGATCCGTATCAATCAAGGCCGCGCTTTCATGAAGCAGTATGGGCCCGAGCTTGATCGTGCGGCAAAACGCTATGGTGTTCCTCAATCCATCATTGCCGCCATCATCGGTGTAGAAACACTCTATGGAAAAAGTCAGGGCAATTTCCGCGTACTGGATGCACTCGCATCGTTAGGCTTTGACTACCCAGACCCAAAGCGTCCTGATCGCGCAGCAATGTTTCGAGCCCAGTTTGCCGATTTAATTGAGCTCGACTTAACAGGTCGACTGGATGCCCGCAGCATCAAGGGCTCTTACGCAGGCGCAATCGGTATTCCACAGTTCATGCCCGGCAGTATCAAGCTATTTGCGGTGAGTGCTAGTGGGGCCAAAAGCATTGACCTCTCTAATAGCGTGCCAGATGCGATTGTGTCTGTCGCTAACTTTTTAGTTGAGCATGGCTGGCAGCGTGGGCTTCCAATCTTTGCCCCAGTCACTCTGCCGGCCTCTGCAGACAAGCTGGTCGATGGCGGACTCAAGCCTAACCTAGACTGGCCCCAATTGCGCGCCGCAGGAGCCAAGCTCACACCTGGCGCCAAAGAAACGGCCTGGTCGCGCGGCCCATTAGGCGTAATTGATTTACCTGAAGAAGCGAGTGGACGGGCCGAACTGCGAACCGCTACGCAAAATTTCTTTACGATTACCCAATATAACCGTAGTTATTTTTATGCAGCTTCTGTAGCGGATCTTGCTCAAGCACTTGAAAAGCCTTAAGCCTGCTCGTCGAACAATCCAGTCGACAAATAGCGATCACCCCGATCACACACAATAAAGGCAATCGTGGCGTTGCGTGCAGTTTGCGCAACGCGTAGTGCTGCAATCAGTGCGCCTGCTGCCGATACACCCGCACAAATCCCCTCTTCGGCCGCCAGTCTGCGGGCCATATTTTCAGCATCTTTTTGCTCAATCTGCTCAAACTGATCCACCAGAGATGGATCATAAATAGAGGGTAAATAAGCCTCAGGCCATTTACGAATCCCTGCGATTTGTGAACCTTCAGCAGGTTGAGCGCCTACGATTGTGATCGCAGGATTTCGGCTTTTAAGATAGCGCGACACACCCATGATCGTTCCGGTTG
The DNA here is from genome assembly GCA_963926265.1 of uncultured Burkholderiaceae bacterium. Classification (GTDB taxonomy): domain Bacteria; phylum Pseudomonadota; class Gammaproteobacteria; order Burkholderiales; family Burkholderiaceae_B; genus Zwartia. Next base: position 57,972 of record CAWUWN010000011.1, on the reverse strand, counting down.
TGCCCATTGCACTGACAAAGTGCGTGATACGGCCTTGCGTCTGATCCCATAACTCTGGCCCAGTGGTGTTGAAGTGTGCCAAGGGATTATCGGGATTTGAAAATTGATCCAACACCTTGCCCTGCCCTTCTGACTGCATACGGGCTGCCAAATCTCGAGCATGCTCCATACCACCTTGATTGGCAGGTGTCAGAATGAGCTTGGCCCCATAGGCCGCCATCGACGCACGTCGCTCGACGGAAAGATTGTCCGGCATAATCAGAATCATTTTGTAGCCACGCATGGCCGCAGTCATCGCAAGTGCAATACCAGTATTACCGCTTGTCGCTTCGATCAGCGTATCGCCTGGCTTGATTTCACCGCGAGCCTCAGCTCCTAAAATCATCGATAGTGCAGGACGGTCCTTGACAGAGCCAGCAGGATTGTTGCCCTCTAACTTGCCAAGAACGATATTGCCACGCTCGAGCGCCATGGGACCTGGCAATCTCTGCAGTTGTACCAGAGGAGTTTTGCCAACAGCATTTTCGACGGAAGGATATGTTTTCATATACTTTGATCATACTCAAAAGCCTGACAATATGCCTGCAAAATCCTCTGCACCCATTTAGAAAGAAGGAGGCGAAATAATTTCAGGTTTAGCGACTAAGGCTTGTGATTGACGATCGGACACTTTTGCAATCGTATTGTGAACATTAGGGAGCTGCGTCCCTTTTGCTTGAGCGGACCCGACCTCCAGACCCGCTTGCCTGAGCGCTCGAACACGGCGCTCGCCAAGACCTCGCACACGATCCGACAAGTCCTCCATTGAAGCAAAAGCGCCTGCACGACTCCGTTCATGTACGATCATCTTGGCAGTACGTGGACCAATACCCCTTAAGCTTTCAAGCTGAGAAACAGACGCCGTATTGACATCCATTGCCTGAGTGGGCAACCCAACTGTCAACCCAGCAAGCATCATCGCAGCTCCAGCGCGTCGCGAAAACGAGGCAGAGCGATGACGCTTGAATGGAGGCCGCCAGATTGATGAGGTTTGCACATCGAGGGGCTGTGCGACAGGATTTTTAAGAAATGGATTCATGAAAAGGGTTTGCTCCAGTAAATTGACTCGGTGAAACAGACCCGAGCGGGGTCTGTTAATCGAGTGCTATCTTGAGGGGCAAACCATTTTTCAGGGCACTAAAAAACCAACTTGATCCATGAGGAGTTTACGCATGAAATCTATGGAACTAGCCCTGCTGCGTATACAGTTGATGGACGTACTCGGAGACACCCGTCTCCACGTCTCGCAGGGGTGCTGAAAAACCCGCCTGTCGTAATGCTGAAACATCCGCCTGAGTGTAGCTTTGATAACGCCCTTTGAGATCGTCAGGGAAATTGTCGTAGCGTAATAGCCCTTGTTTGACCAGCTCATCTAGCGGCATCGCTGTCTTACCTTGAATGCTGCGCATCGCATTGACTACAGAGGCCGCTACATCATTGAAAGGCTGCGCACGACCAGTTCCACAGTTAAAGATCCCAGAAGTCTCAGGGTGATCTAGAAAATGCAAATTGACATCGACAACATCGTGCACAGAAATAAAATCACGCATCTGACCTCCATCATCATAACCATCCCAGCCACCGAACAAACGAACATAACCTTCAGCGAGGAATTGATTCAAATTATGGAAGGCCACTGAGGCCATGCGCCCTTTATGCTGTTCCTGAGGACCATACACATTGAAATACCTTAAACCTACCACTTGAGCCGTGAGCGATGGCATGCGGGCACGCACAACCTGATCAAACAGAAACTTAGAATAACCATAGACGTTAAGCGGGCGCTCGTTTGCCAAGCTTTCCGCATAGACCTGACCGGCACCGTACACCGCAGCAGAGGAGGCATAGATCAACGGCACTTTGTGAGTTTGACAGTATTCAAACAACTCTAACGTGACACGATAATTATTATCCATCATGAAATGACCATCACGCTCTGTTGTGTCTGAGCATGCACCTTGGTGAAACACGGCGCGAACGCCAGGTAAAAAACCCTCTAAGACTCTACGGCGAAAGTCATCTTTGTGCATGTAATCAGCAATATGTGCACCGACTAAATTGACAAACTTGTCGCCATCGGTCAAATCATCCACAGCCAAAATATTGGTGATGCCTCTGCGATTCAAACCTCGCACAATATTGCTGCCAATGAAACCTGCCGCGCCTGTGACTATGATCATGAGAGCTCTCCTGCTGTAACAATAGAGGTACCAAGTTTACCTACGACGATACCACCGGCCCGATTGGCCCAAAGCATGGCTGTCGGCCAATCTACTCCGGCGGCTCGCATGACAGCAAGTGTTGCGAGAACAGTATCACCCGCACCAGACACATCAAATACCTCATGGGCCTGCGCCTCAACATGCTCGCGACCGTTTGCAGCAAACAGTGTCATGCCTTGTTCAGAGCGCGTCACGAGTAAGGCTTCGAGATTAAGTTGCTCGCGCAATACTTGGGCGCGCTCGGTTAACTCTTGCTCGGAAAGCCAGACGCCAACAGCCTGCTGCATCTCGCTTCTGTTCGGCGTCACTAAGCTCGCACCGCGATAACGCTGATAATCCGAGCCCTTGGGATCCACCAAAATCGGCAAGCCTTTTAGCCGCGCAAGCTCTATCAGCATACTGACTTGTCCTAAAGCACCTTTTGCATAGTCAGACAATACGAGAACATCATGCTCGGATAGCAATGTCTCCACTTGATGGCGCAGGGCATCCAGTAGCGTTACAGTCGGCTTTTCCTCAAAGTCAATTCGTAATAACTGCTGCTGTCGACCCAAGACACGCATTTTGAGTGTGGTTGGATGTGCAATGTCCGTGATCATGTGAGCATGAATCCCAGCTTCGCTCAACAACTGGCGCACGCTGAGCGCCGCCTCATCTTCTCCGATCAAGCCAACCAAGGTCGCTTGTGCACCGAGTGCCAAGATATTGCGCGCAACGTTTGCCGCCCCACCCAGCCGATCTTCACGTTTAACCACACGCACCACAGGAACAGGGGCCTCGGGCGAGATACGCTCAACCTCACCAAACCAGTAACGGTCTAACATGATGTCGCCCACCACTAGAATCCGTGCCTGACGAATGGCTTCAATAGGGAAATGACTCATTCCAACTCTTCCAATCTGCGTGGCTTGTATGTCTCCCAAGCATTACAACCGGGACACTGCCAATAATAACGTCTCGCCTGAAATCCGCAGGCGTTACAAACATAACGATCTAAACGCTGCGTATGTCGGTTGATCAGTCGACGTAATAGTGTCAAATCAGCACCGGGAATTGGGCTCTCAGTCGGAGCTTGATCACTCGCAGGTTTTTGTGACAACTCCGCTTCGAGCAAACGATCTAAGCCAAGCAACGAGGGGTGCAACTGTAATGCGCTCCGAGCAAATGCCCATGCTTTGTTCATCCCTTGTTGAGTCCGCAAACCTCTAAAGACAACATTAAACAAGTCCAATGAAGGATGCTGCTGATAATGTTCTTGTAAGCGAATCAAACCCTCAGCAGCTTTGTTTTGTGCAATGTAATTGGTGAACAAATCTGCTGCAACTAAGCCAGCAAACTCAGGGGCTTGCTTGAGAACCGATTGCAAAAATAAATTTTGCTGCGGCAAGTCATGCAACGAGGCTGCAATACTCGCATTGAGCATAGAGACCCGAACAAAAGCGGGTGTAGGACCACGCATCTGCGATTGACCCACCGCATGCTCGGCTAAGGCCAGCGCTGCACGAGCGCCCTCAAGGTTAGAGGGTTTTTCTGCCAAAAATGCCTGAGCCTGCTCGCAGTGATAGTGCACCAATTGCGGGACAGGTTCCTCTACTAAAGTGCGCAAATTTTTCACGGCTAAAATCGCACGTGCCCAATCATGCTCAGACTCATAAATTCTAATCAATGCACGTAAAGCCGGTAGTGCAAAGCTTGTGTCTTTCAGCACAGCAAAAGCTTCTTCGGCCCGATCCAACATCCCGGCTTTTAAATAGTCCTGCGCCAATTCGTGTTGCGCATGATCTCGTTGGGCAATCGGAAGATCCTCACGAAAAAGTAAGCTTTGGTGTACGCGAATCGCACGCTCCATTTCACCGCGTCTTCGAAAAAGACTTCCCAAGGCAAAATGCAACTCAATCGTCTCAGGGTCTAACTTGGCCACTTCTACAAACGCGTCGATCGCTCGATCGGGCTCTTCGTTCAATAGAAAATTCAAACCACGAAAATACGAGTCGGGCAGGTTGCGCGTCTCAGATAACATTTGCTTAATATCTAAGCGAGCCGCCATCCAACCAAGGGCGAACAATAACGGCAAGAAAATCAGCCACCAGACTTCAAAATCCACGGTTACCTTCCATCTAATATGTACAGTGCAACGCAAAAACTATGCAGCGAAATTTATAAAGGCGAGAGAGGCACCAATACATCAGGGGAAAGTCCTGCCTGACTCTGAGGATGAGTCGCGGCTTGTAATTTCTCATGCTCTTTACGCAAGCGCGCATGCTCTCGACGACGTCTAAGCGCAGACGGCACTGTCAGTAACAATCCAAATACTGTCCCCAATACAAAGGTCGACAGCATGACGACGATTAAAGGCACATCAGGAATTGATAAGCCATCAAAAAATGAAACCGATACAGTATTCGTATTTTTGAGTGCAAACAAAAGTACTGCAAGAAAAACGATCAGGCGCAGGGCCCAGACAAAGTAGCGCATGGCTGATCCTCCAGAATACAAAAGGAGATTGTAAGCGCGCTGGCTCGCAGGCGCATAAAAAAACCGCCATTTAGGCGGTTTCTAACTAACTGGCGAGCAGACCAGCCTGATCTTCACTTAAGTCTACTCGCTCACGCAACTCCTTACCCGCTTTGAAGTGAGGGACCTGTTTACCAGGCACCAACACTTGCTCGCCAGATTTGGGGTTGCGCCCAACTCTAGGTGCACGTTCAGACAAAGAAAAGCTGCCAAAACCGCGAATCTCGATGCGCTGACCCTCGGCCAAAGCCTGGGTCATCGCATCAAGGACGGTTTTAACCGCGTAATCCGTGTCACGAGTGGCCAACTGAGAATAGCGGGCCGCTAGTGCAGCGATAAGTTCTGACTTAGTCACTGGATTTATTCAGTGTCGCGTGCTTGGTCGAGTTTGGCCTTGAGCAATGCGCCCAAGTTCGTTGTACCCGAAGAAGCACTGGCATCCGTCATACGCTGCATCGTGTCGGCTGTTTCAGCAGTGTCACGCGCCTTGATCGACAACTGGATCGAACGCGTTTTGCGATCGACGTTGATAATCATGGCTTCGATGTTGTCACCAACATTCATAACAGTCGTTGCGTCTTCAACACGACCTGTGGCCATTTCAGATGCACGCAAGAAGCCCTCGACTTCCAGCGACAAAGTAACAGTCGCACCTTTGGGCTCGACCAATCTGACCGTACCAGGCACAACAGCGCCCTTGTCATATGTACCAACAAAATTGTTGAACGGATCGCCTTCGAGTTGCTTAACGCCCAAGGAAATACGCTCTTTGTCAGTATCGATACCGAGGACTACTGCGTCGAGCTCATCACCCTTCTTGAAGTTACGAACAGCTTCTTCGCCTGTGTCTGTCCATGACAGATCAGAGAGGTGAACCAAGCCGTCGATACCGCCAGGCAGGCCAACAAACACGCCGAAGTCAGTGATAGACTTGATCGCGCCGCGGACCTTGTCGCCACGCTTGAAGTTGGAAGCAAACTCTTCCCATGGATTCTGACGGCACTGCTTCATACCCAAGGAGATGCGGCGGCGGTCTTCGTCAATCTCGAGCACCATGACTTCGACTTCTTCGCCGAGTGTCACAACCTTGCGTGGATCAACGTTCTTGTTGGTCCAGTCCATTTCGGACACGTGAACCAGACCTTCAATACCGGCTTCAACTTCAACAAATGAGCCATAATCGGTGAGGTTTGTGACCTTGCCGAACAGACGTGTGTGCTGTGGGTAACGACGTGCAAGACCCACCCATGGATCTTCACCGAGTTGTTTGACACCCAGAGAAACACGGCTCTTTTCCTGATCAAACTTAAGGACTTTGGCTTCGACTTCTTGACCAACGGTCAAGACCTCTGAAGGATGACGTACGCGACGCCATGCCATGTCGGTAATGTGCAACAGACCGTCGATACCGCCGAGGTCCACGAATGCGCCATAGTCAGTGATATTTTTGACAACGCCTTTGACGATGGAACCTTCCTGGAGGTTTTCCAAGAGCTTCTGACGCTCTTCGCCCATGCTGGCTTCGAGCACCGCGCGACGCGACAACACAACGTTGTTGCGCTTGCGATCAAGCTTAATGACCTTGAATTCCATGGTCTTGCCTTCAAAGGGCGTTGTGTCCTTAACGGGACGCAAATCAACCAATGAACCTGGCAAGAAGGCACGGATGCCCGCGGTCATGACGGTCAGACCACCTTTGACTTTACCTGTGATGGTGCCCGTGACCAGTTCGTTCTTGTCGAGCGACTGCTCGAGTGACAACCAGGCTGACAGGCGCTTAGCGCGATCACGGGACAGCACGGTATCACCGTAGCCGTTTTCAAGCGAGTCAATCGCGACCGACACGAAGTCGCCCGGTTTGACTTCAAGCTCGCCCTGATCGTTGAGGAATTCTTCGAGGGGAATCAGTGCTTCTGATTTCAGACCTGCGTTGACCACAACAAAGTTGTGATCGATTCGGACGACTTCGGCGGAAATGACTTCGCCGGATTTCATGTCCTGCTTTTCGATACTTTCTGCAAACAGCGCGGCAAAGCTTTCGCCGGCTTGGGTTGAGGTTTGTTGAGTTGACATGTAAGGAAGATCCAGATGGCCTTTGGAGCCGGTTACACACCCTATTTGGGTGGAGTGGTTAAATCCTTGACCACAGGTCAAGGATGCTTTGCACAGTTTGTTCAATCGTTAAATTCGACGAATCAACAACATGCGCATCCTGCGCGGGTACCAAGGGAGCGACCGCACGCTCAATATCACGTGCATCTCGCTCACGCATATCAGCAAGCAGGTCATCTAGGTTAGCAGAAATTCCCTTGTCGATCAATTGCTTACAGCGTCTCTGTGCACGCGCTTGCACATCTGCAACTAAAAATATCTTTAAATTGGCATCTTGAAAAACAATCGTACCCATATCCCGCCCGTCTGCGACTAGCCCTGGACTTTGACGGAATGCTCTCTGGCGCGCTAACAAAGCAGCTCGCAGCAGCGGATTGGGCGCTAGCCGTGAGGCCAAATTGCCGACTTGTTCTTGGCGAATGCGTTCTGAGACTTCAAGGCCATCTAGTAGCACTCCTGTTGGATGAAATTCGACGCGCAATCCATGGGCGATCTCCGCAACCGCTTGAACATTTGCAGAGTCAAGCCCTTGTTCAAGCACGGCGAGGGCAGTCAGGCGATACAAAGCGCCACTATCTAGCACTCTCCACCCAAGCGTCTTGGCAACTCGGTGTGCAACGGTGCCCTTGCCTGAGGCTGTCGGACCATCGATCGTAATGACTGGGGCCAGATGATTCATGTCAGCAGTCCACTCAATGCGTCAAAATAAGTTGGAAAAGTCTTGCTGACACATCCTGGATCCATGATCCTCACCCGAGACTGACCAAAGCTTGCCAAAGAAAAACACATCGCAATCCGGTGATCATCGTAGGTCTCAATCTCGGCGTCTCGCCATTTTCCTGGTGCGACGGGATGCACCCGCAACCAGTCCGGGCCACTCTCGACGTGCGCACCTAGTTTGCGTAATTCAGTTTCCATAGCGTGAATACGATCGGTTTCTTTGACTCGCCAACTCGCAATATTTCTGAGTGTGCATGGGCCATCGGCAAATAAAGCCAATGCTGCCGCAGTCATGGCTGCATCCGGTATCAGATTGAAATCCGTATCAAAGGCCTTCAGTCGCTGACCCGAAACAACATTCAAACCTGTGACCTCAATCGAAGACTCTCCTCGGCGAACCTGAGCACCCATCGCCTCAATCACCTCTGCAAAGGCAACATCACCCTGAATACTATGTGCACCAACACCGACCACCTTGACAGGGCCGCCCCCAATCGCACCGAGCGCAAGAAAATAAGAAGCCGAAGAGGCATCGCCCTCGACAAAGATATTACCTGGCGAGCGATAGGTGGCATCCGCATGAATGACGAACTGTTGCCACCCCTGTCGCTCGACAACGACACCAAAGCGTGCCATTAAATTGAGCGTGATTTCAATGTAAGGCTTGGAAATCAATTCACCGATCACTTCAACCGTGAGGGCATGCCCAGAGCGCGCTACAGCAAGCGGTGCAGCCATGAGCACTGCTGTCAAAAACTGACTGGAAACAGAACCTTGAACTCTGACACGATCACTTAAGTGTTCAGAGGCAAGTATTTCAATAGGCGGGTAGCCCTGCTGACCCAGATAGTTGATCTGCGCACCCATCTCACGCAAGCCCTCAACCAAATCGCCGATAGGACGCTCGTGCATGCGCGGCACGCCTGACAGGGTGTACTGCCCTCCCATCACGGCAAGCGCTGCGGTCAACGGACGAATCGCTGTACCAGCATTACCCATAAAAAGTACTGCTTGCTGAACTGGAAAGCGCGAAACTCCGGTCAGGCTGACAGATTCGGCAGAGTGTGTTTCGACCTGTATGCCAAGTTGTTTAAGCGCGGCAAGCATTACAGCCGTGTCATCCGACTCCAACAAACCTTCGATTCGAGTCGTACCCTGCGCGAGGGCGGACAATAACAGCACACGGTTAGAGATACTTTTAGAACCAGGCAGGTTCAGAACGCCTTGAGCGTGTTTAGCCGCAGGCAAGTCTAAAAACTCTACCCGACTCATGATCCAAGATCCTGCCAATCTCGCCGTGCTGTTGATGCATGATCCAACATATCCTCAAGCCACCGGGCATCGTTGTCACGCAAAGCGTGTTCAGCGCGTTCGAAAATAGCTTTCATCGACTGCAACTCAGCGAGCATGGCGGGACGATTAGCAATAAAAATATCACGCCACATCTCAGGAGAGCCTTGAGCGACTCGCGTAAAGTCCCTGAAGCCCGAGCCAGCCGTTTGTAGTTTCAACGTGGCATCGTCGCTGTGTGTGATGTACTCCATAAACAAGGCGGCGACCCAGTGAGGCAAATGACTAATTGCAGCCACCACGCCATCGTGCTGAGAAGGCTCGATCGAGACTACCTTGGCTCCACAAGCCAGCCAAGCATCTCGCACAGTCTCGATATCCTGAGGGTGATTTTCTACCAACGGGGTCAACATGACACGTCGACCAACGTAAAGCTGCGAATCTGCCGCCTGGGGCCCCTTCTCATGCGAACCCGCCATGGGGTGTCCAGGAACAAACTGGGCAATACGCGTTGTTAATCCAACGCGGGCAGCTTCGATGACATTTTGCTTGGTACTGCCACCGTCAGTGATAATCGTTTTGGCTCCTAACCAAGGAGCAAGCTCTTTAAAAATCGCTTCAAAGGCACCAACAGGAGCCGCCACAAAAATCAAATCTGCACGTTGTGCCGCCTCTTTAAAACTGACAACCTCATCGATCAGGCCAAGCCTTACAGCCTCTTGTAAGGTTTCAGCTCGGCGGCCTGCACCCAACACAGTCCCTACGGCGCCAGCCTGCTTGAGCGCTGCGGCAAATGAACCACCGATCAGCCCGACGCCGATCACTGCAACGGTATTCAGTTTAAATGCGCTCATGAGGACAACTGACTGATAATCTCAGTCAACGCCTCAACAAACTTTTGATTTTCTTTTGGCAAACCAATCGAAACACGCAACCACTCTGGCAACCCATCCCCCTTGACAGGGCGAACGATCACACCACGTTTGAGCAATTCAAGGTTCACGTGCGCAGCATCTCCGACTTTGACCAATACAAAGTTGGCATAGCTAGGCAAATAGGTCAACTTTAGCTTTTCAAAAGCACCTTGTAATTGAACCTTACCCACGCGATTGACTTCATAACTTTCCTTCAAAAACTCAATATCCCCTAGCGCTGCGATCGCAGCCGCCTGCGCAAGCGAATTGACATTAAACGGCTGCCGAACTCGGTTGAGCAAATCTGTCAATATTGGTTGTGCCACACCAAAGCCAACCCGCAAGCCTGCCAAGCCATAGGCTTTGGAGAAACTTCGGGACACCAGCAAATTGGGATAGCGTTTAACTAAACCAACACTGTCCACACGCAACTCAGGCTCAAGAAATTCGTTATAGGCTTCATCTAATACAACGGTCACGCGAGAGCCATGTCGATTTGCGACTGCAGCAAGAAATGACTCGATCGAATCATTGGATAAATAAGTCCCGGTCGGATTATTTGGATTGGCAATAAACACCAATCTTGTGTTGTCTTTGATCGCCTCAAGCATAGCTGGCAAGTCATGCCCATGATCTTTAGCTGCAACGACAACATGCTCGGCGCCGCGAGACTGAGTCGCCAGGCGATACACAACAAAAGCAAATTCTGAGTAAACAACAGAACTGCCAGGCTCGAGCAATGCGGAAGCCACCAACTCAAGAATATCGTTTGATCCGTTTCCCAGCGTCAACCAATTTTGTGGAACGCCATAACGCTCAGACAGTGCTTTTTTCAAATCAAAACCAGCAGGATCGGGATAGCGTCCGAGACCAGCAATCGCATCAGCAATTGCACGGCGTGCCGACTCTGGCATACCCAAAGGGTTTTCATTTGACGCGAGCTTGACGATCTCGGCAGGATCTAGCCCAAACTCACGCGCAAGCTCCTCAATGGGCTTACCAGCTTGGTATGGAGCAATCGCAGCGATATGGGGCGGCGGAATCAATACAGAGTCTTGAGCGGACATGATAGGGATACCAACAAAACTGAATTGAAAAAATTACTTATGTGCGAACACCTACTGCGCAGGATAAGATCCTAATAACTTATAAAAAGCACATTGAGACTCAAGCGTTGACAGTGCATTTTTAACGCGAGCGTCCTCGCAATGGCCTTCAAGATCAACATAGAAGTAATACTCCCACTGACCCGTGCGAGCTGGACGCGACTCAAATCGTGTCATGGACACGCCGTTATCGGACAGTGGCGACAACATTTGATACACAGCACCCGCGCGATTGGGCACAGCAAGAATGATGCTAGTCTTGTCTTTCCCACTAGGCAGAATATCAAGTTTTCCAATGGCTAAAAAGCGCGTACGGTTTTGTGAGTCATCCTGAATGCCTAGAGCAACAACCTCGAGCCCCCACTTTTTGGCTGCGACATCGCTTGCAATCGCAGCAATCGTTGGGTCAAGAGAGGCTAGACGCGCAGCTTCGGAGTTGCTAGCAACAGGCTCACGCGGTAGACCCGGGTACTCGCGATTGAGCCAGTTTTGGCACTGTGCGAGTGCCTGAGGATGGGCCAGAATCTTGGTAATGCCCTGCATATTGCCAGACTGGCTCAACAAACAATGGCGAATCAACAGGGAGTGCTCTCCCAAAATACGAAGTGATGAACCCAGCAGCAAGTCGAGCGTGCGATTGACCGCGCCTTCGGTTGAGTTTTCAACAGGCACCATACCGACCTGAGCCGTACCGGCCTCGACCGCTCGAAAAACTTCGTCAAAGGAAGGACATGCCAATCCAGTGACTGATCGACCAAAATGCTCGAAGGCAGCTTGCTCAGAAAAAGATCCCGCTGGCCCAAGAAAAGCCACCGTCAGAGACTGTTCAAGCCCACGACAGGCCGAAATAATCTCCGTCCAAACCGAAGACACCGCCTCAGAAGGAAATGGACCACGATTGATCTGTTGAAGCTGCCGAATCACTTGCGCCTCTCGCTCGGGCCGCAAGACGGGCCCCTCGGCGTGATGAGCATGCTTGACTTCACCGACTTCTAGTGCCGTTTGAGCACGTTTATTCAGCAAATCTAAAATTTCAGCATCAATCTGATCAATACGCTGACGCAAGGGTAATAGCTGGGCTTGCAATGACTCATCCATAAGAGCGCTCGAAGTCCTTGAGGTAGTCAATGAGTGAAACCACGCCCTCGAGAGGCATGGCATTGTATATTGAGGCTCGCATTCCGCCCACGCTTTTGTGCCCTTTTAACTGCATCAAACCACGTGCTTCAGCACCTTTCAAAAAAACAGTATCAAGCTTAGTATTAGACAAGAAAAATGGAGCATTCATTCTTGAGCGTACCGAAGGATGAACCGGAACTGTGTAGAAACTACTCTGATCAAAGTAGCTGTAGAGCATGGATGATTTTGCGATGTTTAGTTGCTCAATTGCCGCCAAACCTCCCTGCTCCTGAAGCCACTTAAACACCAAGCCTGCGATATAAATCGCATAAGTGGGAGGTGTGTTGTACATAGATTTTTCACGAGCAACGTTGGCGTAATCAAAAGCCGTAGGACAGATCGGCAGTGCATGCCCAATCAAATCACGACGCACAATCACAATCGTTAATCCCGCAGGACCTGCATTTTTTTGGGCGCCTGCAAAGATCATGCCTGTTTGATCTACAGGCATAGGGCGCGATAAGAAGTGCGAAGAAGCGTCTACGACCAGCGGTACGTTGGGAGCTCCCAAGGCTGCCATTTCAGGCCAATCCATTGTTTCAACGCCGCCAATGGTCTCGTTGCTACACAAGTGAAGGTATGCGGCATCAGGACGGACTTGCCAAGTATTAGACTCAGGCAACCATGTCTCAGGCCCTTGTAAACGCCCCGCTACTTCGGTTTCAACTGCATTTGTTGCTGAAACGTGTGCGTCACCATACCGCTGACATTCTTGAAGCGACTTTTTTGCCCAGATACCACTGATAACAAAGTCTGCTTTGGGCTGAGCGACCCGTCCGAGCAAGTTGAGCGGGATAATTGCATTTTCAGCCGTCGCACCACCCTGCATAAAAAGCACGGCATAGTCTTCTGTTATGCCGAGAAGTCCTCGCAGATCCTCCTCTGCTTGAGAACAAATCTCCATGAACTGGGTGCCGCGATGACTCATTTCCATCACGGACATGCCTGAACCATGCCAGTCCAACATTTCCGCCGCAGCCTGCTGAAGCACGGACTCAGGCATTGCGGACGGCCCTGCAGAAAAATTCCAGGGACGTACCATGTTAGGTCTCCGATCCGGCCTCATCTGAAGTGCCTGCTGACCCATCGGGTTTAGGCATGTCATCCGCTTCATCGGAAGAGTCCGCTGCGACGGATGGTTCCGTATCCACGTCGTCATCCACATCGCTTTCGACGACTCTACGCACACCAGACAACTCGCTACCGTCATCGACACTTATCAATGTGACGCCTTGAGTTGCACGACCCATTTCACGAATTTCAGCTACACGTGTTCGCACGAGCACACCACCGGTCGTAATCAGCATGATTTCATCTGTCGCGTTGGCCAAGACAGCCCCCACAACTTTGCCGTTACGCACCGAGGTTTGGATGGCAATCATGCCCTTGGTTCCACGTCCATGACGCGTGTACTCCGCGATCGGGGTACGCTTACCAAACCCATGTTGTGTTGCTGTCAAGACCGTTTGCGACTCGTCACCCGATACCAACATCGCGATGACTTGTTGACCCTCTTCGAGCATCATGCCACGCACACCACGGGCATTACGCCCCATTGGGCGCACATCATTTTCATCGAAACGCACTGCCTTACCTGAGTCGGAGAAGAGCATGACGTCGTGTTTGCCGTCTGTCAGCTCGGCGCCAATCAGGAAGTCGCCCTCGTCAAGATCAACAGCAATGATGCCAGCCTTGCGTGGATTGGAGAAATCTGACAAAGGCGTCTTTTTAACTGTGCCTCGCGAGGTCGCCATAAAGACGGTCTGATCCTCACTAAAGGCCTTGATCGGCAAGACAACGGTGATTTTTTCACCATCAATCAGCGGGAACATATTTACGATTGGCTTTCCACGTGAAATACGTGTGCCCTGTGGCACTTCCCAGACCTTGAGCCAGTAAACACGGCCACGATCCGAGAAACACAAAAGGAAATCATGTGTGTTTGCAATAAAGAGTTGATCGATCCAATCATTCTCTTTAGTGGCCGTCGCTTGCTTACCTCGACCACCACGTCGTTGCGCGCGATATTCAGACAATGGTTGACTCTTGATATAGCCACCATGCGAAAGGGTTACCACCATATCCGCAGGTGTAATCAAATCTTCAGTGTCAAGCTCGGTTGCATTCAACTCAATATCTGAGCGTCGTGCATCCTTGGCATTGATTGAAAACTCAGTCTTGATCGCCTGAAGCTCGTCACTGATGATCACGGTGATGCGCTCTGGCTTTGCCAGAATATCCAACAGATCCAAGATCGTATCCATCACGGACTTGTACTCGCTGACGATCTTATCTTGCTCGAGTCCTGTCAAGCGCTGCAAGCGCATATTCAGGATTTCCTGAGCCTGCGTTTCGCTCAAACGATATAAACCGTCTGCCTGCAAACCAAATGTTTCTGGCAGATTGTCTGGGCGATAGGCCCCACGCCCCCCTACCGCCTCGGTATCCGCACGCGAGAGCATTTCTCGAACCATCGATGAATCCCATGACTGGTTCATCAAGTCCTGACGCGCTAAAGGCGGCGTCGGTGCAGCTTTGATGATGGCAATAAACTCATCAATATTGGCCAGTGCGACGGCAAGACCTTCGAGTACATGACCGCGCTCACGCGCTTTGCGCAGCTGGAATACCGTACGGCGCGTCACAACCTCGCGACGATGGGAGAGGAAATACTCCACCATCTGTTTGAGGTTTAGCAAGCGCGGCTGGCCGTCGACCAGCGCGACCAGGTTCATACCAAAGGTATCTTGGAGCTGCGTATGTTTGTACAGGTTATTAAGAATGACCTCCGGAACTTCACCACGTTTGAGCTCGATCACCAGACGCATGCCGTCTTTGTCGGACTCATCGCGAATATCAGATATTCCCTCGACTTTCTTTTCGTTGACCAGCTCGGCAATACGCTCTTGTAAAGTCTTTTTGTTGACCTGATATGGCAATGCATCCACCACAATCGACTGACGATTGTTACCAATGTCTTCAAAGTGGGTTTTGGCGCGCATAATCACTCGACCACGTCCAGTGCGATAGCCTTCACGCACGCCAACGATGCCGTAAATGATGCCGCCTGTCGGAAAGTCTGGTGCAGGGATGAGCTCGATCAACTCATCAATCGTGCATTCTGGATTGCGCAAACAATACAAACAGCCATCTATCACTTCAGCCAAATTATGTGGCGGAATATTGGTCGCCATACCGACGGCAATGCCGGAGCTACCATTTACCAGCAAATTGGGGAGGCGCGAAGGCAATAACAACGGCTCGTGTTCGCTACCGTCGTAATTTGGACCAAAGTCGACTGTTTCCTGATCAATATCAGCCAACAATTCGTGGGCGATTTTTGCTAGACGAATCTCGGTATATCGCATTGCGGCAGCGCTGTCGCCATCAACGGAGCCAAAGTTACCCTGACCGTCAACCAACATATAGCGCAGTGAAAAATCCTGCGCCATGCGCACGATCGTGTCGTAAACGGCTTGGTCTCCATGCGGGTGATATTTACCAATTACGTCACCAACAATACGCGCCGACTTTTTGTAAGCACGATTCCAATCGTTATTGAGCTCGTGCATCGCAAACAATACGCGACGGTGCACGGGTTTGAGACCATCCCGGACATCCGGGAGGGCGCGCCCAACGATTACGCTCATTGCATAATCAAGATAACTGCGGCGCATTTCTTCTTCGAGTGATATCGGAAGAGTTTCCTTGGCAAAGGAATCCATAAAGTTCGCAACAAAAGACAGCGGTTGAAAACCCGAGACGGGGTCGAAATAGCAAAAAGTATGTATTAAAGGTTAACCTTGGATTCTACACTGACGATAGAGATCAGGGATGACCACCACATAGTGAACTAATTGATCCTCCGTTCACATGACTCGCTGATTATTCATCTCAATTACATTTTTTTCTAAAAACTCTGAACTTTTTCAAAATCACTGAGTCAGAAAGCAATATTGTTTGGGTTAGTGCTCCCTTCATCTCCCGCAATTTTCAGGTTTTCCGCTAGAAAATCTCGCAGAACTGTGTCCAAACGTAAAAATTTGTTGCAGAAAACCAACAAGAAATACAAATCAATCGTATAAATACGAATATCGTTGCTTCTTGATCACCAGAAGAGTGACTAAACCTCATCAAATGCCTTAAGATTCGATCAGCACACAGGAAACCCAGTGAGTAATTTGTAAATAGTGCTCATTGTGTTGCTATAATGGACCCGTTTCCTGATGTATTTTTTATTTGCGGCGGGGGTTCGCTGCGAGTCACTTATCCAGCTTCAAGCTCAACGAGGAGAAACATGAACAAACCCTCCAAATTCGCTCTGGCACTCGCCTTTGCTGCATTTGCAGCAACTGGCGTCGCTTCCGCGCAAACGGTAGACAATTGGAAGAACGGCTCAGGTGAGCTCATTTGGAAGAACGGTTCCAATGAACTCTGCTGGCAGGACAACTTCTGGACCCCAGCTACGGCTGCAGCAGAGTGCGTCAAAAAATCTGGTCAGCCAATGTCTGACAAGATTTCGATCAAAGCAGAAGCTTTGTTCGACTTTGACAAAGCTATTGTTAAGCCAGAAGGTCGTAAGTTGCTCGACCAGGTTGCTGCGCGTTCAGCCCAAGTCAAACTTGAAACTATCATTGCCGTTGGTCACACTGACTGGATCGGTTCTGATGCTTACAACATGGGTCTCTCGATTCGTCGTGCTGACGCTGTCAAAGCATACTTGGTTTCAAAAGGCGTTCCAGCCAACCGTATCACTGCTTCCGGCAAAGGCAAGGCTAATCCAGTCGCCGACAACCGTACAGCAGCAGGTCGTGCTCAAAACCGTCGTGTAGACGTTGAAATCATCGGCAGCAAGAAGTAATTCTTACCGCTGACTAGTCTAGACTGCTTCGGCAGTCGAAACTAGCTTAAAAGACCTCGTTCGCGAGGTCTTTTTTCTTTTGTGGATTCCATTCGTTTGGAAGCCAAAGTTTGTTACTGTGTCTGGGTAATCGATCACTCAGTCAAAATGCGTATTTCAGCATCCAAAGCAGACTTTTTAAAGAATCACCATGAACTCTGATTTGCCCAAAAGCCCTAGCAACGTTGATCAAGCCGAGCTCGACAAGTTCAGCGCCCTCGCCTCACGCTGGTGGGATCCTCACAGCGAATTCAAGCCCTTGCATGCGATCAATCCACTTCGTCTAGAGTGGATCAAGACACTGACCGGAGGCCTAAAAACTAAAAAAATTCTGGATGTCGGCTGTGGTGGGGGCATTTTGGCGGAAAGTATGGCCGCAAGCGGGGCAGAAGTCACAGGAATTGATCTCGCAGACAAGTCTCTCAAGGTTGCACGCTTGCACGGACTTGAATCTGGTGTGCCAGTTACCTACAGAAGTATCAGTGCCGAAGACATGGCAATGGAGCAGTCCGAACAGTTTGACATTGTGACCTGCATGGAGATGTTAGAGCACGTCCCCAACCCAGGCTCAATCGTTCAAGCCTGCGCTACGCTCGTTAAACCGGGCGGCTGGGTATTTTTCTCAACGATCAACCGCAATCCAAAGTCTTTTCTGTTTGCAATTGTGGGAGCTGAGTATATTTTGGGGCTTCTTCCACGTGGGACGCATAGTTGGCGCAGCTTCGTACGTCCGAGCGAGCTTGCTCAAGCAGCTCGCGTGGCAAACCTCACTACGCAACAAGTGATCGGGATGGGTTACAACCCTTTTAAAGAACATTACTCGCTCAATCAAGACACGAGCGTCAACTATCTCATGGCTACTCGTAAAGGCGACCTGTAAATGACTGCGCTTGTTTTGTTTGATTTTGATGGCACGCTTGCCGATACTGCACCTGACTTGGCTGCCGCCGCGAATAAGCAACGCCAGCGTGTCGGCTTAGAGCCTTTACCCATCGATACACTGAGGCCCTACTCTTCTGCAGGTGCGCGCGGTCTGTTGCGCTGTGCGTTGAATATGACTCCAGAACACCCTGATTACGAACAGTATCGCGTTCAGTTTTTAAAAGATTACGAAGCAGCGATGAATGTCGACACGCGATTGTTTGATGGAGTGACCGAGCTGCTCGATGATATCTCTCGCAAGGGTTTGTCGTGGGGTATTGTGACCAACAAAGCCACATATCTTGCCCAACCTCTAGTTGTCGCGCTGGGGCTTGATAAAGATTGCGCCGTACTTGTTTGTGGAGATACCACTGCGCATTCAAAGCCTCATCCTCTCCCTTTATTACACGCAGCACAGCAAGCTGGCTTTGCTACGGATCGCTGTATTTACGTTGGCGATGACATTCGAGATATACAGGCTGCGCGGGCGGCAGGAATGGCTTCTATTGCGGCAGGCTATGGATATTGTGGCCCTGACCACCCAATCGAAACCTGGCAGGCGGACCAGTGCGTGAACTCCGCAAGAGAAATGTGGCCTGCGATTAAAACTCTTTTGAATACTTGACTGATACTTGACCGATAGTTGAACTCTTTTACAACTTAAAGGTCTGAAAAATAGATTGTTCGTCTACAATCGAACTACTGGGGCCGATCCGGATTCGACGTGGGTCGCGAAACAGTGCAGGGCATGCCGAGCACCAGTTCGCTCGTAAATCCACTGGAAACACTATAAACGCCAACGACGAGCGTTTCGCTCTGGCCGCTTAAGCGGTGAGCCGCTGCACTGATTTGTCTTTGGGTCAGGTGGAGAAATCCACAGCAGCGTCATTTACAAAGAATCGGGATTTGCCGGGTCACTCGTCAAATTCTTAAATCCAAGTGAATCGCTAAGGTCCGGCCTGTCGGTTGGCTAAGTCCAAGGTTAAACAAAAAGTAAATCGACTACGCATGTAGAACTGCCTGCAGAGGGCTCGCGGACGGGGGTTCAATTCCCCCCGGCTCCACCATTACCGCACATACCAACCTTTCGGGGTTGGTATTTTTTTGGCCGTAGGTTTGGGTTCATGCGGGTCTGGGGGGGTATTGCGGACTGATCGAGCGGTTTTTTCTCTGGCATTGGTATATGAAGGGAACAAAGCTGGCAGAGGTTGGAATTGACCGAGTACCAAGATGCTCAGAATCACTCAACCCCAAGATAAACCACTTACCACCCTACAAAACTAAGTGCTCTTGTGAGGCGAGTCTTGTACGATCTATTTCATAATCACATTTCGTGTGTTTAATTCGGCTAGCACCATGCTCACCGCCGCAACGATATCAGGTGCAAGTACCGTCAAATTCATCATGCGCCTGCATACTCTTTCACTTCTCGCTGCGGGATGTAATACTGATAGCATCGTCCACCATTTTTTGTGGAATGGAACGGATCAATATGACTACATTGACTGCGTATTTAGACCGGCGTTAACTCAAACTTAATCCGTCGACCGAGAGCAGCGGCTGCACCCGCCAACGTCGTCAAAGTTAGACTAGTATCGTTTTCATCCAACAAACGATTGAGTGAGGCACGACTGGTTCGCATCTTTTTCGCCATAGCGGTCTTGGTCATCTTTTGAGCCGACATTTCCTGCTCAATTTGCCAGGCGATCACCCGTTTGACCGCCACGGCAGTCACTTCCTCAAGCATGCCCTCATCCGTGAGGAAGTCGTCAAAATCACTACCGATATTTTTATTTTTCATTTATGCCTCTTCAATAATTTGAGCCGTTCTTTTGCCAAATCCAATTCTGGCTTTGGGGTCTTCTGCTCTTTCTTGATGAAACCATGTAATAGAACCATCACGTCTCTATCAAGCACAAATAACACTCGCACAATCCGTGTACTTAACCTCGTACGTACTTCCAAGATCCCACTTTCGAGATGTGCGACCAATGGCATGCCCAAAGGCCAACCGAATTGAACGGTCTTTATGTCTTCACCGATGATCTTGCGCTCAGCGACAGGCAAAGCCTTTAGCCAATCGCGCACTGGTTCACCACCGACATCCGACCTGTAAAAACGAACTGCTAAGGTTGGCGTTGCTTTTTTCTCCATGGGTTATTGTACCAAAATTGGTACGACTTAAAAATCTAATATTTAACAAACTTTAGAGTGCTACTCGACTTCGAACGCCATCCGAATAGCAGGCGCAACAGTTGCATGCGTCTTCACATAAACGTTATCAGCCACACTAACCCTCTCAGAGACTAAGTTTATAGGTTGGTCTCGACCCCTCCACCAGTATCCGCACATACCAACCCTTCGGGGTTGGTATTTTTTTTCAGGTATTCTTTGTTCAAGACATCAAGGAACCGTCCATGCATCAACACTCTCATAAAAACATCTCCCTTTTCTGGTCCTTCAGAAGTCCCTATTCGTATCTTGCATTACCTAGACTTCAGGCCTTAAGCGACTCAACGGGCGTTGCGATTGATATGCGTGTCGTGCATCCAAATATTTTACGCAATCCAAACTACTTCAAGACCATGAATGTGCTGGCCCGCCCTTATTTCATGAAGGACACACAGCGCACAGCCAATTTTTTGGGTATGCCCTTTCGCCGCCCAGTGCCAGACCCCATTCAGCAAAATCCAAAAACTTTAGAAGTCGCCACTGAACAACCACTGGCTCGCTGGCTAGGACACCTCGGCATTGCAGCCAACGAGGCTGGGCACGGTTTCAGTTTCTGCTTAGAAGTTTCTCGACTGCTATGGGATGGTTCTGTTGATCAATGGCACGAGGGTGAACACCTGCAGAATGCCTGCAGCCGAGCAGGCCTGCAATGGTCTGAGCTGAGCGCTCAGGTCACCGCAAACCCTGACTACTACGAACAGCAATTGCAAGCCAATGCAGACGCACTGACCGCTGCGGGTCATTGGGGTGTGCCGACGATGGTCTATGAGGGCGAGCCATTTTTTGGACAAGACCGCATTGAGGTGCTCGCTTGGTATGTCAAGCAACAGTTAGGAAAGTGAAATGGCTGACAATCGCCTCAGAGACTAAGTTTATACGTCCGTCCCTCTTTCACCACTTCGGTTTGCGCTTTTCAACGAAGGCCGCGATGCCTTCGCGCGCCGAATCACTCATCGCGATGTTGCAAAAGCTGTCGGCAGCGGCGGTGACCGCCTGTCTGTAACCATTGTCGTTCGCTTGCATGAAGGCCGCACGACCGAAACGGACCACCTCAGGGGACTTGCCACACAACACCTGCGCCAAGGCACGGGCCGCGTCCATTTCCTGCCCCTCATCGACTAGCTTGCTGATCAGCCCCATCCCCATCGCCTCATCGGCATCAAACGCTCGGCCGCTAAAAAGCAACTCAAACGCGCGATGACGACCAATGATGCGGGGCAAGTGCGTGAAATGAATAGAGGGCAATACCCCTGCATCGATTTCAGGGTAGCCAAAAGTTGCGTTACGCGACGCAATAATCATGTCGCATGAGATGGCCAGTGTCATCCCGCCGCCTCGTGCAGTTCCCCCAATCGCAGCAATGGTGGGTTTCCCCATCGAAAACTGCAAGTCCGTCATTTTGATATATAGCCGATCAAGCAGCGAACGAAATTTAGCTGCGCCTTCGGCATGAACCGCAGCAAGGTTTAAACCCGCACAAAACCTGCCTGGAACGTGGCTACCGACGATCACGGCATGTACAGCGTCGTCCGCGGCCGCCCGCTCCAAATAGGCGAGGTACTCATCGAGCATCTGCTCTGAGAGCGCATTCACCGGCGGGTTGTTAAGCATAATCTCGGCCACACCATTGCGAACTTCATAACTCAGAAATGACATGATTTTTCCTTGTTCTGGGTAATCATCACTTACACGCGAGGGATTTTGCATTGCATAATAGTCCGGTATAAACAAACCAGTCACATCAAAGCTTAAATGAAACCCTTAAAAAATATAAAAGTCGTCGATCTGAGCAAAGTACTGGCCGGACCGCTTTGTGCACAGTTTCTTGGCGAACTCGGCGCCGATGTGATTAAGATTGAACCGATCGGTAGCGGCGATGACACACGTGCCTGGTTGCCTAAAGAAAAAGATCAATCTGCCATTTTCCTAGCAGTCAACCATAACAAGCGCAGCATTGCTGTCGACCTTAAGTCTCCCGAAGGCCAACAAATTGTCCATGAGCTCGTGGCTAAGGCCGATATTATTCTTCAGGGATTTGGTTCTGGCACGGCAAAAAAACTTGCTGTTGATTATGAGACCCTGAGCAAGATCAACCCTCGCATCATTTATCTCGAAATCTCAGGCTATGGTCGTGAGGGTCCTCTTGGGAAAGAGCCTGGTTACGATGTAATGCTCCAGGCCTTCAGTGGCATGCTCAGCTCCATGGGTGATCCTGACGGTAGTTTTTCACGCGCAAGCTTTTCGCCTGTCGATCTCGGTACGGGATCTTTTGCACTGAGTGGAATCTTGGCCGCTTTGCTAGAGCGTCAACAAACCGGAAAAGGCGTGTATGTGGAAGTGTCTCTGCTCGATACTTCAATCTCCCAAATGGGATACATGGCACAAAACTATTGGCGAACAGGTTCGCCACCTCGTCGTATGGGAACGGCCCATCCCGCTATGTCTCCTTATCAGGCCTTTGAAACAGCAGATGGTGATCTGATGCTTGGGGTAGGTAATGATGCGCAATGGAAAAGATTTTGTATCGCAACAAAGTTTGAAACCTTGATGAACGATCCTCGCTTTGCCACGAATGCCGATCGCGTTTCAAATTTTAATGAAACTGTTCGCGTAGTGGGCGAAGTAATGCGCACGCGCTCGACCGATGAATGGTTGAGCTTACTCAGGGCTGCAGGTGTACCCTGTTCTCCAATCAATACCTTGGATCAAGCGCTTGAACATCCGCAAGTTCAATCACGTGCGCTCATTGTTGAAACGAATCACCCTGTACTTGGTACGACTAAAAATGTTGGCTACCCAGTCAAGTTTAACCATGAGCCGAGGCATGCTTCGCGCCACGCGCCGCTCCTAGGGGAGCACACGCAGGAAGTGCTACAAGAAATGGGCCTTTCAAATGCGCGCATTGATGCTTTATTTGAACAAGGCATCGTTGAGCAGGCAAAGATTAGCCGTTAAAAAATAGAGAAACCTTATGTTTTCTTTTAAACAGTATTACTTTGATGACTTTACGCTTGGTGAAGAGTTCCCGATCCCGTCACGAACGATGACAGAGGCGCTTTTTGCGGCGTTTCAGTTGGCGAGTGCAGACAATCATCCTAGTCATTACGATGTTGAATACTGTCGTAAGCGTGGCATGCCAAACTTGGGCGCGCACGGCTTTCAAATTTTGATTCAAAGCGCTGCGGGTGCAGGATGGTTTCCACATTATGTTGAAGACTCAATGAAAGGCTTCATTGAGCAATCCAGCAAATTTCTCAAACCCGTCTATGTTGGCGATACCCTCTATCCAAGCCTAAAAATATCAAAGCTAGACTGCGGCAAGACAACGGGCGTGGTCACCCTCGCCTCCACCATCCTGAATCAACGAGATGAGTTGGTCATGGAAGGCGAACAGAAATATCTGATTAAACGCCATCTTAGTTGTTACGCTTGATGCTTCTATAAATATCGCTGAATTTGCTAAATACCCACGTTGGGTAAAATTGACTGAACAATACTTATTCAATCCGGAGACAACATGTCAGCTCGCTTAAAAGGAAAAATTGCCCTCATACTAGGCGCAGGATCGGTAGGACCCGGTTGGGGAAACGGTCGTGCAATGGCGGTTCGGTTTGCCGAAGAAGGTGCCAAGGTATTCGGAGTAGATAAAGATATGGCGCGTATGACCGAAACCGTCGAGCGCGTCCAGGCAGCCGGTGGAGAAATTGAGACTGCCGCGTGTGATGTGACGCAAAGCGCACAAATCGCAGACGTTGTTCGCCTCTGTGTCGAGAAATGGGGCCGCATCGATATTTTGGTCAATAACGTTGGTGGCTCTGCCTCGGGCGGTCCGGTCGAGCTCGATGAGGACGTCTGGGATGCTCAGGTCGACAGCAACCTTAAAAGTGTATTTTTAAGCTGTAAGCATGTTTTGCCAGTGATGGAAAAACAAGGTAACGGTGCCATTATTAATATGTCGTCCACTTCAGGCACCCGCTGGACGGGCTCCGCTCAAGTCGCCTATGCAGCAACTAAGGCCGGCGTGATTCAACTGTCTAAAGTTGTCGCCATTCAGTACGCAAAGAAAGGCATTCGGGTCAATACGATCGTACCCGGTCAGCTGCACACGCCCATGGTCGAGGTCCGACTCGCCGGTCAACGCTCTGGCGGCGATGTCGAAAAGCTGCTTGAACAGCGTCAAGCACGCATACCATTACCTTTTATGGGCGACGGTCGCGATACTGCCAATGCAGCTGTTTTCTTGGCCTCGGATGAGGCCCGCTTTATTACTGGCACAGAAATCGTCGTCGATGGCGGCATGTCTGTCCGCTGCGGTTAATATTATCAATATCTTTTGGAGACATTTCATGAATATAAAAATCAAACAAATTGCCTGTACATTCATTGGCTCTCTTCTTTTGGCCGCAGCTCCTCAGCTTGCCCTAGCACAACCCAAAAACGTCAAACTCGTCGTCGCATTCCCTCCCGGGGGTCCCGTAGACTTTGTCGCACGTAGCATCAGCGAAGCGCTATCCAAAGAGCTGGGTCAACTCGTCATTGTTGAAACTAAAGCGGGCGCAAATGGTGCAATTGCCGCGGACTATGTCATCAAGTCGGCTCCTGATGGCAATACGCTATGGCTAACAAGTGTTGGCGCAATCGCCATCAATCCCAGCCTGTACCCCAAACTGTCCTACAACCCACAAAAAGATCTGGCGCCCGTATCGCTTGTGGTCAATAACGTAGAACTTCTTGTGGCGAATCCTAAAAATCCAGCAAATAACCCGGCAGAATTTGTCGCTAATGCGAAAAAGCAGCGCACCACAATGGCTTCCTCTGGTGCAGGCAGCGTGCCGCATTTGGCCATGGAACAAGTCGCTGATGCAACTGGCGCAAACTTAGTTCATGTTCCATACAAAGGTGCAGCCCCAGCCATAACAGATGTGATGGCTGGCCATGTCGACGGTTTTTTTGGTGATATCCCTGGTCTGATTAACAACGTAAAAGCAGGCAAGCTCAAGCCAATTGGCTTAGCGGCAACACAACGCCACCCACTTTTACCTGACGTTAAAACATTTGAAGAAATGGGCATTAAGGGCGTGGACTCAGACAACTGGTATGCGATTTTTACAGCTAAAGGTACACCACCCGCTGATATTGATCGACTGAACAAAGCAATCGCACGCGTTCTTGCAAACGATGCTATCAAAGCCCGTCTCTCTAACTCGGGAGCCCAACCTGCCTCCTCAACACCCCAACAACTCGCCGAACTGCTAGCGAAAGATACGGCAAAGTGGGAACGCGTCATTCGCACCAAAAATATCCAACCGCAGTAGTTGACATAAAACTCTGCTAGCATGGATTTTGATTTTTTTAACATTTTGTTAAAAATTGAGACACCTTGCTCGGAGCATTTCAGATGTCAACCACAGTTCAAAACAAAGGCTATACCTTACTTCATGACTCGCTTGTAAACCGAGGAACAGCGTTTACTGAAGCACAAAGAAAAGCTGCTGGTTTAGAGGGTTTGTTACCCCCTGGTGTGGACACCTTAGACCTACAAGTTGCCCGTGTTCACACACAGCTTGATCTACTTGACTCTGATTTGCAGCGCTATTTGTTTTTGATGGATTTGCAAAGTCGTAATCAGACATTATTTTATGCAGTACTGATGTCTGATCCAGCAAAGTTCATGCCCCTGGTTTACACACCTACGGTTGGTGAGGCCTGCCAAAAATTTGATCATATCTTTCGTTCAACGCGCGGGCTTTATCTGCCCATTAGCGCCAAAGTACGTTTGAAAGAGCTCATGTCGAACTGGCCACAAAAAGACATACGCTTTATCGTTGCTACAGACGGCGAGCGTATTCTTGGGTTGGGAGATCTGGGTGTGGGCGGCATGGGCATCCCAATCGGTAAACTGGCACTTTACACAGCTGTAGCAGGCGTACCGCCTGAACTGACACTGCCGATCACATTAGATGTGGGCACAAACAATCAAAGCCTTCTGGATGACCCACTATACCTGGGCCTGCGACAACAGCGCGTGCGCGGTGATGATTATCATGCCTTCATCGCTGAATTTGTTGATGCGGTGCAAACACTTTATCCAAAATGCTGTTTGCAATGGGAAGACTTTGCCAACTTTAATGCTGTCTCGATTTTGGAAACGTACAAAGACAAGATCTGTACCTACAACGATGACATTCAAGGCACTGCAGGTGTTGCACTTGCCGGCTTATATGCAGCGCTGCGCATCACTGGTCAAAAACTGACTGATCAGCGCTTTCTCTTTATGGGTGCTGGCTCTGCTGCGACCGGAATCGCTGAGTTGATCAGTGAAGCCATGGTGATGGAAGGCCTCACAATCGAAGAAGCGCGCGGCCGCAACTGGCTGTTTGACATCAACGGACTGGTAGAGTCTACGCGCACTGACTTGGCTGATTTTCAGAAGCCGTTTGCGCATCAACATGCACCTTGCAAATCTTTTGTAGATGCAATCAATGCCATCAAGCCAAACGGTATAGTGGGTGTGAGTACTGTTCCCAAACTATTTAATCAAGCTGTGATCGAGGCAATGTCCAAGGTCAATGCTCAACCTATTATCTTCCCCTACTCTAATCCGACTTCGCGCTCAGAATGTACTGCCGAGGAAGCCTATAAATGGTCGAATGGTAAGGCAATTTTTGCGAGCGGCAGTCCGTTTGATCCCGTGACCTTTGGAGCAAAAACGTTTGTTCCCGGCCAAGGCAACAATGTTTACATTTTTCCAGCAATGGGAATGGCCGTTCTAGCTACTGAGTCCAAGCGCGTCACTCAACAAATGTTTATTGTAGCCGCTAAGGCAGTCGCCGAACAGGTTACGCAAGAGGATCTAAACTCGGGTCTCATTTACCCGCCTCAGTCTCAGATTCTTGCAGCCTCATTACATACCGCAGCGAAAGTTGCCACTTACGTTTTTGATCAAGGCTTAGCACGCGCTGATCGTCCTGCCGATATCGCTGCGCACATCAAAGAAATGGCCTACAAACCTGTCTATGGTGACTGACGTGACGACTGACCGCATCGCTTGTGTGCTTCAGGCAGCGGCACTGCTTCACGCGAATGGCCAGACGACACAGCGTGTCATCGAATCCACGACACGTTTGGCGTATGCCTACGGCTATGAAGCCATTGTTTTGCCTCAGTGGGATCAGATCCTGCTGAGATTTCGACCCCTCGGTGCCGACAAGCACGAGCTCTGGCGTGACGAGACTGTCCATATCCGTCCTATTGGCATCGATATGAACAAGGTGGCACAAACCACCCATGTAATTGATCGCTTGTCTGCGTTGCCTATCCCTTTGAGCGAACAGGAGGTCTTGCTCTCTGAACAAGAACTCAGCATGATCGCTCAATTCAAACCCAGTAGCAACATTCGGTTTGTGTTGATGGCTGGTATGGGCGCCTCAGCACTTGGATTGATTTTTGGAGTCACTAGCCCCCTCACGCTTACTTTGATCTTTTTTGCTGCAGCGCTTGGCGGGATATTGCGCCGAACCTTAGCAGGCGAAAATCTTTTTGTGCAGCCTCTCGTCGCAGCTTGGGTTGCGGGCCTGGTCGGAGGCGCTGCTCAGCATTTGTTTGTAGACACACAGTTACAGTTTGTAGACATCACACCCTGCATGATCTTGGTACCTGGTGCACATATTCTTAATGCCTCACTTGATCTGGCAAGAGGGCGTCTAAGTTTAGGCATCGCACGTCTGACCTACTGTCTGATGATTTTATTAGCAATCTGTGCGGGGCTTTTAGTTGGTCTCAGTATGACTAACGGTTCATTGACTGATGGCATGCTTTCAAATCAAGTCCCGCTTTGGCTTGATATTATTTCCGCGGGTATCGCAGTTGCCGCCTTCGGTGCGTTTTTTTCCTTGCCTTGGCGAGTCTTGATTGCACCGATTTTGGTGGGGATGATTTGTCATGCGAGTCGCTGGCTGATTCTGGAGAACGGGGGTGGAATTGTCTTCGGTGCCTTTATTGCGTGTCTCATCGCTGGCATCATCACAGCACTTTTAGCAAGGTACTTAAAACTTCCGTTCGCAGCCCTCGCCTTCAGTGCCGTGGTATCGATGATGCCCGGAATTTTTGTATTTAAATTCGCCAGTGGTCTGGTCGAGGTCTATCTCACTGGCGGAGAAGCCACTCTCCCGATGTTGACGAGTGTTGTTTCAAACGGCACTGCCACCTTTCTAATTGTGATGGCTATGACTTTTGGGCTGATTATGCCGAAAATGCTGATTGATGGTTGGCTAGGAACACGAGATCGGAAACTCGCGCTCAAAGACCATCGGATTTAACCTTTCAGCACAAACGATGAGTGACTATGTTAAATAAATATTTGATTAATAAATCTGCTCTTAAATATGTATTCGCTTTATTACTTTGCATTCCCTTAGTCAGCCATGCTTACTTTCCCTTTATCACTGACGATACGGGGACTCAAGGCGAAGGTGGCAACCAGCTTGAACTCAACTATGTTTTCATTAAGGAACGTGGCGTTGGATTAGCAGAGGATGGCACATACTATGCTGGAGATTTTGGTACGAGCAACTCTTTTCCCGTAACTTATACACGAGGGATTACAGACGATCTGGACGTATTCGTTGGCATCATTCGTCAGACTTCACCAACAAATGGCTGGATGAACTCTGCCATTGGTTTTAAATGGCGCTTTGCCGGCGATGCCGAAGAGGGCTGGAGCTTTGCGCTTAAGCCCGCTCTGCTAACCCCCGTGACGCGCAATATGGAAGCCTCGGGGCTTGGAAACGGAAAGACCAATGGCTCAGTCTCTTTAATCAGCTCATATATTCAGCCTAAATATGAGGTGCACCTCAATGCTCGATACACAAGCAACCTTTCATACAGCGGCGCTCAAGATGAGCAAGCCCAACATCTTTGGGGGATCTCTGTCGCACCAGTCTGGGTGTTGAATTCTCAATGGAAGCTTGGCGTTGACACTGGACTGGACACGAATCCAAACACAACCAGTGCTCAGGTCGCATATGTTCAAGTCGGCGCTATGTATGCACCACTCAAAAACCTGCAAATTGGCTTAGGCCTCATGGGAAATCGCGCTCTCGGGAGCCCGAGCCGTGAATTTAACTGGTCGGTGATGTCAGGCGTGACCTGGCAGTTTTAAATAAATATTAAAAAAGAAACATCACCAGGGATCAATATTTGTGGCTCTGAGTGGCAACATCACAAGATCACCCTGCTCATCTTTGAGACAAGATAAACGCACGCTATATAAGCGCTCTAGTGCGTGCTTTGCCTCTATGCCGCTCAATACCGACTCAAGCTCACCTTGTGGATGGACCAACACAAGTCGACTAAAGTATCTTAGTGCATGATTTAAATCATGCATGACCGCAATCACGGCGTGCCTTCGAATACGCGCAAACAACATCAATGTTTCTAATAAAAAATCTTGTAATCCTGGATCGACTGCTGCGATCGGTTCATCCATCAATATCAATCCATCCTCAACATCCCATAATTGCGCAGCCACTCGGGCGAGCTGAACGCGTGCAAGCTCACCACCCGATAAGGTATCAACCGTCTGATTTAACAAGCTAGAAACACCGAGTAAAGCTGCGGCTTGTGCAACGATCCGAGCATTGGCTAATTCGTCATCCCGAGTGACACGACCTAATCCAATCACGACTCGAGCTGTTAGCGCAAACGCAATATTGTGAGACTGCATTAAGACAGCTCGATTTTTACTGAGGGCCTCAGTACTCCAATCACCTAAGGGTCGATAATTTAAGAGAATCCTACCCAAGTTAGGAGAGTAGGTTCCTGAAATCAGCTTAAGTAATGTAGACTTGCCAGAGCCATTCGGTCCCACAATAGCAATACACTCGGCATGATTGATATCAAGGGTATAGGGTCCAAAGCTTCGCTTACCAAGCTTTTTGATGACGCCATCCATCGCAAGCAACGTCATCAGTCGTCTCGCTGATGTTTCGTGTACAACAACAGCATCAAAAATGGGCCGCCTAACAATGCAGTGAAGATTCCCACAGGTACTTCAGCTGGAATGGCAACCGTCCGTGCCATGGTATCGGCCGCAAGCATGAGCAAAGCACCCACCAACATTGAAAGAGGTAGCAATATGCGTTGATCTGCTCCGACGAGAGCTCTAGCGAGATGAGGCGCAATCAAGCCTATAAATCCAATTACACCGCAAAATGCAACTGAAAGTCCGGATAGAAGCGCAACCATCACTGAAATGGACCACCTTAGCCGAGGCAAGGCAATACCGAGATGTTTGGCCGTTGTTTCACCCAGACTTAGTGCGTTGAGTTGGTGCGCGAATCTGTTTGACCCAATACAAATCATTGTAAGTACTGGGATGAAAGAAAGTACCATGGTCCAGCTTGCACCAGAAAGTGAACCGAGCGTCCAAAAAGACAAACTACGTAATTGCTCGTCAGTTGCCAGATACGTGCATAAACCGATGACAGCTACACCGAGTGCATTGAGTGCGATACCAAGCAAAAGCAGCCCAGCAATAGATCCAGGTGTGAGCCATCTGACACTTAAATTAAGTGCCATGCATGTCAAAAATGCGCCCAAAAACGAAACTATTGGTAACAACCAGACTCTCAAGCTGACAGACATTCCAAGGCTACGTTCTGACAACAATACAATTGTGAGTGCAGTCGCACACGCCGCTCCTGTTGTGACTCCGAGCAAACTAGGGTCTGCCAAAGGGTTGCGAAACAGGCCCTGCACCAACGTACCTGATAACCCCAAAGCCGCCCCAATCAATACCGCCAACACGACACGCGGCACCCGTAAGTACCAGAGAACAAAAGCATTGCCATGCAATACTACGTCTGCCTGACTTGGCATGTTGGTTGAGCGGTCGGCTGTCAACATAGCAAACCAATCATTTCTATCAATCCCGACAGCACCAGCCTGCAAAGCTGCCCACATGCTCAGCACAAGCAGCGATAGAACACACGCTAGCACCAAGGTCTTAGATTTATGATGTTGAAGATCTGTCCACCATTGGACCAGAGCAGAGAGAGACTGGGAATTAAATATGGATTTCATGAAGCAAATGAAGACATAAACTGTGTATTGAGGCGCTGAACAGCCATGGGAAGTCTTGGCCCAAATCCGAGCAACAAACCTACATCCATCACGGTGATGCGCTGGGCCTGGCCCGCGGGTGTTTGACTCACACCGGGCAGCTTGAGAACCACTGAAAGATCTCCTAAGGCACGCATGCCGTGTTCAGTCAACAGCATGATGTCTGGACGTGTTGCGATTAGGGACTCGGGTGTCAAAGGTTTATAGCCTGAAAAATCTGCGATCGCATTGATCGCACCTGCATATTCAATCATGGCATGTGCACCGGTCTTGACTCCCGCTACTACCAGACGATTTGCACTGTGAGCAAAAAGAAATAGAACTCTGGGTCGATGTGAAGTAATGGTCTTAACCGACAAACAAACCTGATGCCAATGATGTCTCAGACGTTCAATCAACTCAATCGCATCAGATTCACAACCTAAAATTCGTCCAATATGCGCGATGCGCTGAACGAGGCCCTGGAAGCTGTAACCTGAATCCATCACCTCTACAGGCACACCCGCAGAACTGACTTGGCGAAGCACGCCAGCTGGACCTGCCTCTTCAGTCACTAAAACTGTGGTCGGTGCAAGTGCCAAAATTCCCTCGGCGGATAAGCTGCGCGCATAGCCCACCTGAGGAAGCTGTTGGGCTTCATTTGGAAAGCTAGAGGTCGAGTCCACACCGACGAGACAAGACTGTGCACCCAGCGCAAAAACAATCTCTGTCAACGCTCCACCTACGCAGACAATACGGGGAAATCGATCTTTAAAATTTCCTGCATGTATGGTTTGACTCAAGGCTAAGGCACCCATGCTACCCAAACGGCTGAGTGCTCTTCGACGCATCAAAAAAGCAAGCGTTTCTGGCAACCGGGCGGGAGTCATGCGGCGCATAATCGACTCGAAGCAAAGATTCCATCCAGTAAGGCTCGCCACTGAATATTTTCAGGAATGCCGGGTTTACGTTGACCAAAGAACATGACGATCAACTCACCCGCATGATCAAACAACTCTAAGGAAGTCACCATGCCATCTACAGTTGGTTTACGAATAATCCAGGCACTGGCGATTTGATCTTGCCGAAGATGCAGATTAAAGTCTGGATCTAGAATATTTAGCCATCCCTGTGTCACTGAGATGTTCGAGACTACCCCAGTATGAATTTGAATCACGCCTGGATTAGACACAAACACCATCACTGGGATTTTTTTCTCAGAAGTAAAACTCAAAATACGACGGCACTCTCCTGGTCGAACGGCTTGCGCATACCCTTCGCCAATTAGGCGGAAGGATTGCAGCCTCGAAACATTGTGTTTTTTTAGGATTAAAAAGAAATCATGCGTATCACGCATCTCGGACCAATCCTGATTTAATCGGTGCACATCGATGTCTTGATCGCCGCATGCAGACTTTGCAACCTCTCGGCCATGAACAGTGATGCGAGGCGACTGTTCGCTGTCAGCGAAACGCTCTTTAATCTCGTTAAAGGCTGAAAGATGGCTCTCTGGACGCAAGAAGATCTTATGTACTGCGGTGCCTGATCGATCAAAGAACTGCAAGCTATGTTGCACCCCTCGGGCGGTCTGCTCAGTCACCGCAAAACCTACTTGCCAACTTTGATAAAAAAGTCTCAGATCAATGGCACCTCCATGGACAATCCCAATATCGCCTGTTTGACTCACAGGACGATAAACACCTATTTTTTCATGCACGCATGAGTCATTCCTTGTCAACGCCATCACCGGCCCTAATGACTCAACAGTTGAGATGTGTTCTGACCAGTTCTGATTCAAGCGAATTGCTTGAAGTGAGACGACCTCGTCCGACTGAAGGGGTCCACAATGCGCTGCAAGTAACTCTGCTTCTGAAATCGATAGGATCTTGGCGATATCTCGGTGTCGACGAGGACCATCGCGTCGCATCGTAGCGAACGAGGAGCGCAGGTTTCGTAAAGCCTCGGTCATGAAATTCTCCTTTTAGAGTTCATCATAAAAATTCTGAATATTTAGAAGTCGTAACGAATGGAAACTTGGATATTGCGACCAGGTGCTGTGAAAGCGTCTTTAATTGGGCTGTTAGAAGCCAAACCACTCACGTCTGACCAGCGCCAGTATTTGGTGTCAAACACATTATTGACATTGGCATTAAGCGTGAAGTTTGGTGCAGGTTTCCAATACAACCCTAGGTCCAAGGTGCTGTATGTAGGTGTGGCATATTGCTCTGGCGAAGACTTCGCAATTCGCGAGAGACTTTTAGCGGCATTCCATACCCACTCTGCACGAACACCCCATGTGGCCTCGTCATAACGAAGGCCAAGCAAGGCCTTGAGCGGTTGAATCGAATCAAGGGGTTGCTTGCGACCCTTAACAGTCGAATCTCCTTTTAGATAGGCAAAGCCTGCCTCAAGCCCCCAGTTTTTTTCGAAACGCCAATCACCTCTTGCAACCACACCTTGGATATGGGCGTTGGTTAAATTGACATATTGGTAGACCGTTGGATTTGAAGGTCGCCCCGCTCCACCGACGATTTGCTGGCTAATGAAATTTTTGTAGCGATTATCAAAAGCTGATACTGAATAGCTAATGGTCTTGTCGTAGCCTCTAAAACCAATTTCAGCACTGTCGGCGAACTCAGGCTTAAGAGAGGCGTTACCGATGCTGGTATAGCCCGAGGCCAAATTTCTAAATCCGTTATTGACCTGGTCGGGAGTCGGCGCACGAAATCCCTGTGCATATTGGGCGTAAGGCGCAAACATTGGATGCAGGGACCAGACTACGCCCAGACGAGGCGTAAATGCATGACCAGCTGACGTTGCGGCCTGTTGGGAAGCATATCCTTGACTCGTTCCATTTGAAGACGAGCTTGTAGAAGGTGCGATTCGGTAATAGTCAAAACGCACGCCTGGTGTAATGGTGAAGTCCCCAACCTCCATCTCACTTTGGATAAATGCACCGCTGAGGGTATAGGTCGTATTCGGAAAAGGCTGATCAGGGAACACGCCACCGTAAGGAGGAAGCGTGCCATCACGCACTCCCTTGATCATGGCTTGGCTCCAATCTAGGCCATATGTGAGTCTCTGGTCCAAACCTGAAGTTAGGTTGCTTTCAAACTGTGTTGCTGCGCCAATAACTTGGGTTTGATAGGTATTGTCACGCGTACGCGTCCGAGCTCGAAAACGATCTTCGGTTGCGAACTGATTGATCTGTGCATCCTGCCAATAAATGCGTGTTTCGGCCTTTTGAATGAATGATCCGCCAGAATCTGTCAAGCGGTGCTCAAGAGACACACGATCTCGATTAATGCGGTCCCGAGTTGAAAAACTCAAACTACTCAGTGGTCGGAAGGGCTGCAAAGCACGGGCGGAATAGACTTCGGTGGCTTGTGTACGTCTTTGCGATTCAAGTGTGAGTCCTAGCTGTTGCTGTGTATCGATGGAAAGTATTGCTTTGGCAAGCAAATATCGGTTGTTGTAGTCAACAGGATTGGGGGCTGTGCGCTCTATGTGTTGAGCTTTGTTGGTCCCCTGATTAGTCGTTTCATGGCCGAGACGAAAGCTCCCTAAAATCAAGCCTTGCCATGGGCCGTTTTTTCCTCCAACACCGATTGTGCTAGACCAGGATCGATCAATGCTTGCATAGCCCGTCCGTGCAAACCCACCCACTGCGCGCGTATCTCCCTTTTTATACAGATCCGATGGGTCCAGAGTCCGGAAGCTGACGGCGCCCGCGAGACCATCGCTACCGTACTGAGTGGAAGCTGGGCCTCGCAAGACTTCAATAGACCGGATGCCATCTACATCAAGATAGTCTCCACGACCCGTTTTAAACGAACCAAAGGAAAAGCCATTAGGCACGCGGATTCCATCAATGAGCATGAGAACTTGATTGCCCCCTAGCCCCCGGATATTGATGCCCTCATTACCCGACCGTCCCGTTGAAGTGCCGGCATTACTAAAGCGAGTCGGCCCCGACGGCACGGTCACGTCGAGCTCGTTACGGAAAATTTCTTTTAAATCACGCGCACCTTCTCGCTCAATTGTCTCCGCGGTAATAACTGTGACAGAAGCAGGCACCTCATCGACACGACGCTCACCACGCGTGGCACTCACCGTCATTTCTTTGAGTTGAGTGAGTGAATGATCGTGTGGCTGTGCTGTCACTGCGCCCACATATAGGCCTGCTGTCATACCGCACGTTAGCCCGGCAAGGAGCTCTGATGTGAAACGACGTGGGAAAGAGGCCTGACGAAGACTGAGGTCTCGAGCATAGTGGCTGCGCAGCATATGTGTGTCCTAAATGAATTTAGGCACTGGCTGGCGACGGCTGGCTCGTGCGATGAAAAGTAAAATTACTTGGTCAGAATCAATTTGCCTAAGGCAGTTTGACGCAAACGGTATCGAGCACTCTGGTGCGTGATCTCTATTTCATGGGCTCCAGCAAATAACTTTTGACTGGTGACATGCAATACCGCCCTAGCGGGCCGAGCATCACCGTCTGAAAGCACGTTGACCGAGAGATTGTGGAGTTGGGTTGAGCGATGCAGATGGGAGTCAGATTTGTCCATAAAATGATTCTAAACGACAATCATTCTCATCTGACGGATTAAATTGCAACGAAATGTTAAGACTCGATCAATGTGATTAAGGTTGAGTATGTGCCGAAATACCCGTCACGATTGTCGATACATTATGCTCAAACATTTTCAAATAAGTATCAGCCTGTGTGCCCGGTGCGGATAATGCATCAGCAAAGAGCGTGCCGCCAATTTTGGCACCGGTGTCTTTAGCGACGCGCTCAAGCACGCGTGGATCAGAGATATTTTCGGCAAAGATTGCAGTGACTTTATTCTTTTTAATTTCATTAACAATCCTCACAACATCTGCGGCTGAGGCCTCACTCCCCGTTGATAAACCTTGGAGGGGATAGAAATTTATTTTGTAGGCACGGGCAAAATATCCGAATGCATCGTGTGAGGTGATGACACGGCGACGCTGTATTGGCACGGCTGCAATACGAGCCTGAGTGCTTAGTTCGAGAGCATCAATTTGCTTGAGGTAAACTCTGGCTCGCGTTTGAAAAGTCGCAGCATATGAGGGCATCGCCGCACTCAAAGCGACTCTGATATTTTCAACATAGTGACGTGCATTTGCTAAGTTCTGCCACGCATGCGGATCAGGCGCAGCATGGGAATGACTGTGACCGTGATCATGAACCGTTTTCACCATCGGGATTGTTTTGACACCTTTACTCGCTGTCAAAATAGGCCCTTTGTATCCAGAGGATTTGACGAGACGATTCATCCAACCCTCAAAACCGAGTCCATTGACGACGACGAGCTTAGCGGCTGCTAAGCGTTTCGCATCAGCGGGCGTTGGATCAAAAATATGCGCATCTGAATTAGGCCCAACCAGACTAGTCACAGCCACCTGAGGTCCACCGACTTGCTTGACCATGTCGGCCAAAATAGAAAAACTCGCGACGACCGGAAGGGGTTCGCTCGCTACGACAGGCGCAACCATCACCAAAAATGTTAAAGAGATTAAAAATCGCACCTTAGTGATCAATAAGTTGAGCATCATGATTCTTTGTGCTGGGGCGTAGGAAAAAGAATTAATCTGAAGCTATCGCGGGTTCCAAAGCAAAGCGAAACCATGTACAAAATACCTGCAACCAAAACAATGGAAGGACCTGAGGGAAAGTTCGCGTGATAAGACACTAATAATCCAAAAGCGCCACTCAGCGCACCGAATCCAGCTGCAAGCAATGAACGGGCCACTACGCCATAGCACCAAAATCTTGCAGCGGTGGCAGGCAACATCAGCAATCCAACTGCCATCAGTGTGCCGAGCGCCTGAAAAGCAGAGACTAAATTGAGAACCACCATCAACATAAAAAGCTGGTGAACGAAAGCCCCGCGTCCACCAACGGAACGCAGAAAGCCAGGGTCAAAGCACTCCAGCATTAAAGGACGCCAGATCACGGTCATTAACAAGAGTGATGCTGTGGAAGCGCCTGCAATCATGAGCAACGACTCAGCGTCAATCGCCAATACGCTGCCAAATAAGAAATGCAACAGGTCAACCTTGCTGCCAGATGTAGAAATCAACAATACCCCGAGCGCCAACGCAATTAAATAAAACGAAGCGAAACTTGCGTCTTCTTTTTGGCTAGTCCATCGCGTTACAAAATTTGCCGCAAGAGCCATCAGCGCTGCAGCGACAAAACTACCAATCGTCATCGCAGGCAAAGAGAGTCCAAAAAAGATGAATCCGACTGCTGCGCCTGGCAATACAGCATGCGCAATCGCATCACCCGCAAGACTCATGCGTCGCAACACGAGAATCGTCCCGATCGGACCGCACGCTAAGCCAATCGCGACGCACGCAATTAAGGCCCGCTTCATAAATCCATAATCAGCAAATGGTGTGATGATCCAGCTATATAACAATGTTCCCCATTCGAGCATCATCAGCCTGGGCCCCCGCTTTCAGAGGGGCGCACGCACCAAGGCGCGCGATCGTCCCAGTACTCGGCGGTCTGACGCGCGCGTTTTAAGTTTTCTGAAGTTAAGACCTCAGCACTACTCCCCCACGCAATCACCTCACGCGCAAGCAATAGGGTTTGAGGAAAGAACTCTCGCACCATTTCTAGATCATGAAGAACTGCAATCACAGTGCGTGATTGACGATGCCAATTGAGCACGACTCCCAACAAATCCTCGGCCGTGCGGGTATCCAGTGCATTAAAGGGTTCATCGAGCAAAATAATTTGGGCATCTTGCATTAGGAGTCTGGCAAACAAGACTCGCTGCAATTGTCCAACAGAGAGCTCGCCGATGTAGCGACGCTCAAAGCCGATGAGTCCAACGGCTGAGAGTACTTCAGAAGCTCGCGCTCGGATGGGGGCGGAAACGGGACGAAAACTACCTAGCTCTCGCCAAGCACCGAGTGCCACAACATCTAGCACGCGGACAGGAAACTCACGGTCAATTGCGGATTGCTGAGGAAGGTAGGCAAGCTTGGAAGCGCGCCCATGCGTAGACTGCATCGCAGGCGCAAAATCGATCGTGCCCTCTATACCAATTTTTTGACCAGATAGCGCTGAGAGTAAGGTACTTTTCCCAGCGCCATTTGGACCAACAATCGCAGTCAAAGAACCCGCCTCAAATGCACCACTCAGGTGGTGTACGGCAGGGTGTCCTTGATAAGCAAGCGTCAGATTACGGATCTCAATCGCTTGGGCACTTGAGTTGAGTACGCGAGCGTCAGCCATGTGTATGCAACGCCCAAAAAACGACTAGCCATAAAACCCCGATCAATGTGAAGATGCAGGCGAGTCGCTCAGCCACTCCGATTAAGACGGGGCTTTTAAGATCGGGGACTGGTTGACCCGCTTGCTCATCCCGGGGGCCATGAGAGTGCCCATGGGTGTGCGAGTGCGAGTGAGTATGCGCCTGCGAGTGAGATGAGTCGGGTTGCATGCAAATCTCTAAAACAATGTAAATTGCGAGGGAATCACTACTAGTAATGATAATGATAATACACTATCATTAAAGCTTATGGAACGCTCTACTCGCCAACGCTCTGCAATTAAAGAAGCCCTCCAAGCCGCCGCACGTCCGCTGCTAGCTCAGGAGGTGCTCGACCTGGCCGGGCATACTGTTCCAGGTCTTGGGATTGCAACGGTTTATCGCAACCTCAAAGCGATGGTGGAAGACGGCACTCTGCGACAGGTAGTGTTGCCAGGGGAAAATCCAAGATTCGAACTAGGGAATCATGGACATCATCATCACTTTCAGTGCAATCAGTGTCAAAAAGTGTTTGATATCCACTCCTGCCCAGCTGACCTAGCGATGCTTGCGCCCAAAGGCTTTAAGGTCGAAGATCACGACCTTACTCTGTACGGACGTTGCAAAGACTGCTGATTGATTAATGAACAGTCGCACCTGAAATAAGCGCAGCACTCAGCAATAACAAACCGAACAGCAATACAGCTAGAGACGCCAATGCTTGGAGTACAAGCATGAGAGCCTTGCCAAACATACGCTGAGGACCGCCCGTAGTCCGCACAGCAACCTGACTAATCCACAGGGACGAACACGCTAGGGCGGCCACTGTTAAGCCCGTCCCTAACCCCATTGCGAGTGCGGCAGCGATGCCTGCAATGAAAAAACCCTGCGCAAGAGAAAAGACCAGTACGAAGATCGCCCCTGTACATGGGCGAAGCCCCACAGCCAAAACTGCTGAGAGCGCCTTAGACCAGCTAAGTGGGCCAGCGATCAAAGCGGGATCGGGCATGTGTACATGACCACAGTTTTCATCATGAACGTGGTCATGTTGATGTCTGTGGGTATGGTCGTGTCCATGGGCATGTTCGTGGACATGATGGGTATGCGGTGCATCCAAGGTTTGCGCATTTTGGTTCGCACTCAACCATCCTCGAATCAAATGAACCAGGGGTTTCAGTACATGTTTGTAGACGAGCCATACACCTAACGCGGCCATCATGGCATAGGATGCGAACTCCAGCCACCACGTCGCGCGATTCATCGCAACGCCGGATACATTTAAAACACCTGCTGCGATCGCGACCAAACCTATCGCCACGAAAGCCTGTAGAAATGCAGAGAGCATCGCTAGCAAAGCACCATTGCGAATCGTCTCCTTGTTGGCTAAGACATAAGCCGTCAATACGGCTTTTCCATGACCAGGCCCCAAAGCATGGAATACCCCGTAGCCAAACGAAAGGCCAAGTAAAAGCCATGCGGACCAACCATCTTGTTTCCACGCGCGCACAGCGCCAGTTAATTGCCGATAAAACTGCCCTTGCCACGCAGCCATCTGACCACTGAACTCAGCAAACCAACCCGAAGTCGGGACGCTTAATCGTTGTTCCGGCGTCGCAAAGGGGTGCGCAGACTGAGCGAACGCCCAATCGGGGAATCCTATTCCAAGGGTCAGGATCATACAAAAAATACTGACTCCAAGAACACCGAAGCCAGTAGAACCCATCAGGTTAGTACTGAAATCGTAGCGGTCAGACTTTCCGCTCATACGTATATTTTTCATCATCGCCACACTCAAGGACATTTCACAGTGAATTGATGAGA
Organism: uncultured Burkholderiaceae bacterium; assembly: GCA_963926265.1. Taxonomy (GTDB): domain Bacteria; phylum Pseudomonadota; class Gammaproteobacteria; order Burkholderiales; family Burkholderiaceae_B; genus Zwartia. The sequence goes on along the minus strand of CAWUWN010000011.1, from coordinate 17,610 downwards.
GAGTTGACGAACGGCCTCACGTAAATTCTCTGGCAATTCTTTTTGAGTCGGAGGAATAGACCACAGCAAGCGTTGAGTTTTGGGATCTAAAGGTCTGGGGGGCATATAAGCAAATTTACATTGAGCGGGTGCGTCAACACCTTTAAAGGCACCTGCCCCGCCTTTGTAATCAAAGGCTACAAAATAACCAGGATCCTGAATATTGATCTCGATTCCTTTCGCATCGACCTTGATGGGCGGTTCAACAGGCAACTCAAAAGACAATACGAGTTGGCTGACTTTCGGATTCCAGGTTGTGCGCGCATTCTTTGGTGCACCAAAGGCAAATGGCTTTCCTGAATGCGTGATCTTTGTAAAGAAGTGAGACTCCGGCTCAGCAAGCGAAGTCATCCACTCGCTCGTGATCTTTTCGAGCTCTGCGCTAGGCACTTGACCTTCCTTGTCACGCTTCATCCCTTGCAACGCGTACGTAGAGAAAAGTTCATCAAAAAGCCACGACTGACGCAAGGCTGACACATGGCCCTGAGCATTAAAGACAAGCTCTATTCCGCCCTCAATCCAAATATGCGGATGAGCGAGTGCGACGGGAGCCATCAAACATTGTGCGAGCGCAAGCACCCATCCAGCGTATATTTTTTTCAGCATCTTCATTTTCAATGTCTTCAATCAATTCAAGGTTTTAACATCTGTTTATCTATGCTTGCGTTATGCGCGATGACGCGCTGAGGCCAACAAGGCAAAGAGCTCTGAGGTGTCGGTTATCGTATCAAGCTGATCGGCGAGTGCGATGATGCGATCAATATCTGGGCTCGACAAGCAAGACGCCACGACATTACGGAACTTGTACACCACCTCTTCATGCGCAAGTGGGTTTTCTGGGCTACCTCGACGATTTAAAATTTCATGTTTGAACTGTCGACCATCGTGGGTAGTAATGATCACACGTGCTGCATGACGGTAGGCCGGTCCCATTGCCTCGATTTCTGGATCAATGCGCGCATAGATTCTTTTGATGAATTCCAAGATCTTGGGGTCTGTTAGCCTATCCTCCGCATATTGGGCAACAAAGGCCATGCCGTCAAAGCCAATCACAGCGATGCCATAATAAAGATTCATCTGTGCGGCAGTGACCCCCTGCGCCTTATATTCCCAAGCGCAGTGCGTATAGGTCATCGGACTCACGCCGATATCGACTGTGGTCACATCATCAGGACTGAGATGATGCTCTCGCAACAAGTGCGCAAAGGCGTCCAATGCTGAGTGAATACTGGTCACACAGGCATGTGGTTTGTAACCGACCTTGGCAGTCTCCCACACCTGGCCCAAGCCTTCGGTCAATCTCGCGGCATTGGGGGTGTTGGAATAAGAACTCAGATAACCACCATAGCCTGCCTCAAGTACATCAGTGATGCCCGTAAAATCACGTTTCGCCAGAAAAGCAGAATAGACACCGCTCTGTGCGGCACGACCAGAATGGAATCGCTTGACCATCGCACCTTCTTGCGCAGCCATGAGACCGCCAGCTTGGGAGCCGACGATACCGAGCGCATGTTGCATCCGCAATGCATCAAGCTCAAGCATTTTTCCAGCACTTGCTGCGGCGACGAATACACCCGAAGCACCTTGCGGATGAAAGCCTCGAAAAAACAAACCCATTGTGGCGGCATTTCCGACCCGCGTACCAATTTCATAGCCGGTAGTCATTGCCGTCAAAAGCTTTTGACCATTCAGGCAACCCATCTGCTCAGCCAGTGCAACCACAACAGGCGTCGCAATGGAACCTGCATGCACAATGGACTCTTTGTGAATGTCATCTAACTCAAATGCATGTCCAGCGGTAGCGTTGACCAACACGGCACCAGCGACTGAGGTTTTGACGCCGCTACCAAAGATAGAGGCCACCCCGCGGGCGCCCTCTTCTTCGATCATCGCTTGAACATGCTGGGTCCAAGGCAATGTTGAACCAAACAAACAACAGCCCACGCTATCCAGAAAGCTCGTCTTCATCCGCTGAATCACTTCTGCGGGAATATCGGCGTATTGAATAGATGCGGCAAACTCTGCCAGCGCCAGTGTGGCACCGGGCAAAAGGGAAGCGGGATGATTGTCCATAGTTTTAGGGGGCTGCTCTAAGTACAAGCCCTGATGCTAACGACTGAGGTTTATTAGGTCAATTCCCTAGAAAAATGACTATTGCTGACTTAGATTCATGAGTAAACTCGATCGCATGCGAAATTTGAATGCCTTACTCGTTTTTGTCAAAGTTGCAGAAACACGCAGCTTTACTCTTGCAGCCCAGAGACTGGGCCTCACCTCCTCTGCGATCAGCAAATCCATTGCCCGGCTGGAACAAGAGCTTGGCGTCAAACTCCTGACCCGCTCTACGCGTCTGGTGAGTTTGACAGGCGAAGGTACAAGCTTTTTTGAACGTTGTCGCCAAATTCTCACAGAAATTGAAGATGCCGAGACAGCGGTGACCTCCACCACAGCTACCCCAAAAGGACGGCTTCGCCTGCAAATGCCAGTTGGGTTTGGACGACGCGTTGTTGTACCGAAAATGTGGGAATTTACGCAACGCTATCCTGAACTGAGTGTGGATATTGAGTTAAGTGATCGCTTAGTAGACTTGACCTATGAGGCTGTCGATGCAGTGATTCATATCGGTCCTGTGACTGATGACCGAGTCGTGGCACACAATCTCTGCAGCCTTAGTTTTGCAGCCTATGCCTCACCTGAATATTTAGCCAAGCACGGCATCCCAAAATCTCCTGATGACTTGGATCATCACCAATGTCTGGCGTACTTGTTACCCATGACAGGGGATCACCGCGAATGGAGATTTACCAAGGACGGGAAAGACTTTTCCAGAGTCGTGTCAGGCGCGCTAAATATCAACAATGCTGAAACCCTTTTAGAGGCTGCCATTGCGGGCGCAGGCATTGTGATGGTGAGTGACTTCATCGCGGGTAATGCGCTACGCTCTGGCAAGATTCAACGCATTTTGTCCGACTATGTTGTCGCAGGACCCGAGGTATCGATTATTCACCTACCACGCAGCACGTTGGCAGCAAAAGTCAGAGTGCTGGTGGACTATTTAAAGACCATCATTGAAGATATTGATCCCCAGTCACTGAGCAAAATCTAGCCAGAGCATCCATTACAAAAACGACAAGACTCCCTACGTATTCTCCACCTACCACGAGACAAAATATTTATGACCACGCAACAGCCCTCTACCCCCAAAAGCCTGAACGTTCTCTCGACAATGGCGTTACGCAACGCACTCAAAGAACTCCTCCCGGCTTTTACTGCAGCCTCTGGTATCGAAATTGTGATTGAGTATGGCGCGACGGCGCACCTCAGCGAGCGCATCCGCGCAGGCATACGCGGCGATTTGCTGCTCGCGGTGGCGGGTTCGATTGATGAACTGATTGGTGAAGGTATTTTAAAAACATCCAGTAGAGTGGACCTAGCGAGTTCCGATGTTGCGATGGCCGTAGCGCTATCTGCGCACGTACCAGACATCTCCACTCAAGATGCTTTTATCGCCACGCTCAAAGCTGCACGCTCCATCGCCTTTTCAAAGCAAGGCGCAAGCGGCATGTATTTTGCGAGTCTCATCAAACGGCTCGGACTCGATGAAGAAGTGCGCGCCAAGGCAACCGTGCTGCCAGAGGGCTTGACGGGCGCCTTAGTGGCCAAGGGTGAAGTGGAATTGGCGGTGCAGCAAATGAGCGAACTCATGCAAGTGCCGGGTATCAATATTTTCGGCAAACTGCCGGCTGCAGTCCAACAATCCACCGTGTTTTCTGCTGGTGTCTTTAAGGAAAGCCCTCAGGATGTCGCCATCACAGCATTGATTCAGTTTTTACAAACCAATGATGCCAAACGCGCCTTTGCACAACAAGGATTGGATCCAGTATGACCACAGACCTGCATTTCCAAACAATCGCCGAAGCTGGGCGGCTGATCAAAGCCAAAAAACTTTCACCCCTTGAGTATGTTGATCATTTAAGCGCGCGCATTGAGTCGCTGGATGATCAACTCAGTGCATTTATCACGCCGACGTTTGGATTAGCACGTCAGCAAGCCAAAGCCGCTGAAAGTGAAATTATGGCTGGGAGATACCTCGGTCCGATGCACGGCATTCCGTTTGGTGCCAAAGACATCTATGAGACGGCAGGTATTTTGACCACGGGGGGATCGCGCATTGGACAAAAGCACGTACCCGCCAACGATTGCGCAGTCGTCGCCAAACTCTATGAAGCGGGTGCTCTTTTAATGGGCAAGCTCAACACACACGAGTTTGCCCATGGCGGTCCTTCTTTAGATTTGCCTTGGCCGCCTGTGCGTAACCCTTGGGATCTCACACGGTTTAGCGGCGGATCCTCCAGCGGCTCAGGCGCTGCAGTGGCGGCAGGTTTTGTAGGCGCAGCCCTCGGTACAGATACGGGTGGCTCTATTCGAGGACCTGCCTCTCTGTGTGGCATCGCAGGTTTTATGCCAAGTTCGGGCTTGGTCAGCCGCGTGGGTGTCATGCCGAACTCCTTTACGCTGGATCACTGTGGTCCGATGGCGTGGACGGTTGAGGACTGTGCGCTGATGCTGCAAGCAATGGCAGGACATGATCCTGCAGATGGCAACAGCTTTGAACAGCCTATTCCCCATTACGCAGAAAGTCTTGGCCAGGACCTCAAGGGTGTTCGTGTCGGCGTGTTGCGTTATGTATGGGAAGAAGATCTTGTCGCCAATGAGGAGCACCGTCATGCACTCGACCATGCTGTAGAGATTTTCAAGAAACTCGGGGCTTCCGTTCAAGACTGTCGTCTGCGTCCCATGCAAGACTACATGGACGTGAAGGTTGTCTTGGCTGAGACGGAAATTTTTGGTGTGCAACAGCAAGGCCTCACCGAGCGTCCCCATGACTATGGGCGTGACTTTTTAACGCGTATTTTGCCGGCTGTGATGTTCCAGTCGCTCGACTTTCTCGCAGCGACGCGTGAACACAAGCGCATGCTTGAGGAAATGAAGCCAATCTACGAAAAGTTTGATGTCCTCGTCATGCCAGGTTTCGGTCCGGCTCAGCAAATCACCGCACATCGCCCCATCAGCTTTTGGCGTAAGCCCAACGCACAAGTACTCGCCAACATTACTGGCGGTCCCGCCGTCTCGGTCAATTGTGGTTTTAATCATGCGGGTTTACCGATGGGGCTACAAATTGTGGGGGCGCCTCAGGCTGATGCCCTCGTATTAAAGGTGGGTCATGCCTTTGAACAAGCAAGAGATCTGCGTCACAAGCGCCCGACGCTCAAGCCGGGTCTATCCGCACCCGCGCTCGTCGCACCTGACCTCACACCCGACACCTCGCATTGTGACGCACAAACGCGTGCCTTTGCCGTGCGCATGGCCTCTAATGCAGGGCTCAAACTAGACGATGCGTTAATGGAAGTTCTCTGCGAAGCGGCTCCCTATGCGCTTGAGATGACAACACGTTTGCGTAAACACAGAAACTGGTTCGACGAACCCGCTAACGTCTTTCGTTCCGGCCAATAAATCATCACAGGAAAATCATGATGGATTCACTCAAAGCAAGACTGGCGCGTCCGGAAATTTTGCTTGCACCCGGAGTCTATGACGCACTTTCTGCTGCGCTAGCCGAAGAAGCAGGTTTTGAGGCGCTCTATCTTTCGGGTGCCTCGATCGCCTACACCGCGCTCGGGCGCTCAGATATTGGCCTGACAACATTCACGGAAGTCAGCGAACGCATCGCACAACTCAGAGATCGCGTTCAAATTCCCTTGATCGTGGATGCAGACACTGGCTTTGGCAATGCACTCAATACGGAGCGCACGGTGCGTGGCTTTGAACGCAGTGGTGCCAACATTATTCAACTTGAGGACCAGTCTTTTCCAAAGCGTTGTGGTCATCTCGACGGAAAATCACTTGTTTCAACAACTGAAATGGTGGGGAAGTTACACGCAGCCACCGACTCACGACACTCAGAAAATACTCTGATCATGGCACGGACGGATGCCGTCGCAGTCGAAGGCTTCGATGCGGCGTTAGAGCGTGCCGAACGCTATCTGGAAGCGGGTGCCGACATTTTGTTTATCGAAGCCGTTCGTAGCGATGAGCAGATGCAAATCGTCAATAAACGCTTTGCGAGTCGCGTTCCGCTGCTTGCCAATATGGTCGAAGGTGGCAAAACACCCGTTAAATCTGCCGAAGAACTGCAGGCGCTCGGATATTCGATCGCGATTTTTCCCGGCGGGACTGTGCGGGCAGTCGCCTTGTTGCTACAAAACTATTACGCCAGTCTCAAAGCAACCGGAAGTACCCGCGCCTTTCAAGGCTCTATGCTGGACTTTGACGGCTTAAACGCGGTGATCGGCACCCCAGCACTGCTTGCACGTGGCAAGCGCTATGAAAATGGCAATAAATCTTGAGGATCAAGCATGTCCTGTGCCAAGAGCACGGGACACGTTGTACATTACCAAGCACAAATTAAAAGCAAAGCTAAGGATCAGACCATGAAAACATATCGTATCGCCACAATTCCTGGTGATGGCATCGGTAAAGAAGTGATCCCCGAGGGTCAGAAAGTACTGCAAGCGATCGCAGCCAAAGATCAATCCATCAAATTTGAGTTTGAAAGCTTTGACTGGGGCGGTGACTACTATCGCCAACACGGCGTGATGATGCCTGAAGACGGACTCGATGCCCTGCGCAATAAAGACGCGATTTTGTTTGGCTCCGCAGGTGATCCACATATTCCTGACCACATTACCTTGTGGGGCTTACGCCTCAAGATCTGCCAAGGTTTTGATCAATATGCCAACGTGCGCCCAACCCGCATCTTGCCCGGTATCGATGCACCGCTGAAGCGTTGCACACCCGCACAACTTGACTGGGTCATCGTGCGCGAGAATTCAGAAGGTGAATACTCCGGAGTCGGCGGTCGTGCCCATCAAGGTCATCCTATCGAAGTCGCCACAGATGTCAGCATGATGACGCGTGCAGGGGTCGAGCGCATTATGCGCTACGCCTTCACACTGGCACAGTCGCGTCCACGCAAACTTTTGACCGTGGTGACAAAGTCGAACGCCCAGCGTCACGCCATGGTCATGTGGGATGAAATTGCCGTTCAGATCAGCAAAGAGTTTCCCGATGTAAAGTGGGATAAAGAATTGGTCGATGCGGCCACCGCGCGTATGGTCAACCGCCCCGCTACGCTTGATACGCTTGTTGCCACTAACCTGCATGCGGATATCCTCAGCGATCTGGCTGCTGCACTGGCAGGAAGTCTTGGTATTGCACCGACAGGCAACATTGATCCAGAGCGCCGCTATCCCTCCATGTTTGAACCGATTCATGGCTCCGCATTTGACATCATGGGTAAGGGCTTAGCCAACCCGATCGGTACCTTTTGGTCAGTCGTCATGATGCTGGAGCACATTGGCGAACAGGACGCTGCAGATCGCTTGATGAAAGCCATCGAAGCCGTCACCGCAAATCCTCGACTGCACACGCGCGATCTGGGCGGCCTGGCCACGACTGCGCAAGTCACCGCGGCAATATGCGAGCAACTGAACGGATAAAGATCAAATGTCACGCATCACATCTTGGGTGACACTTTCTGGAGAACGGCATTGAATGCGCGTTATGAACTTCTCATTCAAGGCAATAGCCTGAGCTTTCGCGGCGGTTTTTTTGGCTTGTGCAATGTTGCACTTGTCACGGCCGAGGATGGCACGCGCATTTTGTTTGATACCGGTCACTACTGTGTGCGTAAAGGCTTAATCAACGGTCTAAAAGAGCGCGGTCTTGCACCAACTGATATTGATCTCGTCTTTTTGTCACACCTGCATTTTGATCATTGTCAGAATCTGGACTTGTTCAAAGGTGTGCCAGTGGCTGTTGGCGAGACTGAGCTCGGCTATGCACGCAACCCCCATCCTGAGGATTTGTTTATTCCCTGGAAAATTCATGAGTTGTTGGCGGAGTTTGACTTGCGAGTGCTCCCTAAAAGAGGCGTGATTGCCCCTGGCATTGAGCACTTTGAGGTGCCGGGTCACACCACGGGCTGTCAGGCACTGCGTTTTACGCAAGAAGATGGTCGCCGTGTTGTACTCGCTGGGGATGCAGTCAAGTACCCAAAAGAAGTGCTCGCCCAGGTTGGCGACATGTGTTTTGGCTCAGTGGAGGACTCTAAACGCTCCATTGCCGAGATCTGCGAAGGCACCGACATCGTCGTTCCAGGGCATTTTCCAGAGATTTTTAAACGCAATGGCAACTGGATCTGGGACGAGCCCCCTTCAATCGAACTGATTTTGCGATAGTTTGACTGAATATCCCCTGCTGAATGGGGGTGAGGTGGATGAATTCGTGACATAATTTTGGGAGGGTAAACCACTCAAAAAGTAAATGAACAATGTCTGAGTCTACGCAGCAAGAAAGTCTACGCACAGGTCCGTTTGTTGGCCTCGTGGTAATCGAATTAGGGAATAGCGTTGCCGCACCTTTCGCCGGTCAGATTCTTGGTGAGCTCGGTGCCCGAGTGATCAAGATTGAAAAGTCTGACGGTGACGATGCCCGGCGTTGGGGGCCACCCTTTTGGGAAGGTGCCTCGCCTTTTTTTCAGGCTTTAAATCGTAATAAAAAATCTGTCGTCTGCGATCTGCGTGATCCTCAACAAATTGAAGAGCTTCGGCAATACATCTGCGATCACGCTGACATTGTCATCCAAAATCTGCGACCCGGTCACGTTGAAAAACTAGGTCTCGATGCCGCAAGCCTGCTAGCCAAACAACCTCGACTGATCTATTGCAACCTGGGTGCCTTTGGCAAAGTGGGACCGCTCAAGGATCGCCCTGGCTACGACCCCCTGATGCAGGCCTTTGGCGGCATCATGAGCACCACCGGTGAGCCTGGCCGACCTTCTGTGCGAGTAGGCGCCTCCATCGTCGATATGGGCACGGGCATGTGGGGGATCATCGGCATCCTGACGGCTCTGATCGAGCGTCAACAATCTGGTGTCGGAAAAGTGATTGACGTGTCGCTTTACGAAACTGCGACCACCTGGGTGTCATTGCTCACGGCCCAATATCTCTCAAACGGTGAGGTCGCGGCCAAACAAGGCTCCGGAGCCTCGGGCATTGTTCCCTATAAAGGCTATATGACGAGCGATGGCGAACTCGTCATCGCCGCGGGCAGCGATGCGCTTTTTAAAACGCTCTCGACAACGGTCGGCAAACCAGAATGGGCAGCTGACCCACGTTTTATAGATAATCCGCAACGCGTTGAACATCAAACCGAGCTTTACGCGATGCTTGACGCCATTATTGCCACGAAACCCACTGAGTATTGGGTCGAGCAACTCGAAATGGCTGGCGTGCCTTGCGCGCCTGTCAACAACCTCGCACAAATGGTTGCGCACCCACAAACTGAAGCGCTCGGACTGATGCAAGACGTCCCAGGCACGGGCATGCGCTTTATTGGCCTGCCGATTAGTTTTGATGGCGTTCGACCCAAGCCCTACGCCGCACCGCCCAAACTCGGCGAACACTCTGAATTAATCTCCAAAAGGAACGCAACATGAGCACTTTTCCCAGATATGAAACCATTGCAACTGAAATGGTTAGCACCCATGTGCTCAAAGTCACCCTCAATCGCCCTCAAGTCGGCAATGCCATCAACACGCAATCCGGACATGATTTGCTTGATTTATGGAACCGCTTGACAGCAGATGCTGGTGAAGTCCGCTGCATCGTGCTGACGGGTGCTGGCGAGAAGATTTTCTGTGCCGGTGGCGACTTGAAAGAGCGTAATGGCATGACCAAGCGTCAGTGGACGCTGCAGCACGAGCTGTTTGAGCGCATGTACTGGACGCTTGTGGACCTGCCTGTTCCCGTCATTGCTGCGGTCAACGGTCACGCCTATGCGGGAGGTCTGGAAATGGCGCTGTCTTGTGATTTTATTTATGCGAGCAACGCTGCGCGGTTTGCGCTGACCGAAGTCACGCTTGGCATCATGCCAGGCGCGGGTGGCACACAAAATCTGCCACGCGCCATTGGCGAGCGTCGCGCCAAAGAGATTTTGATGACTGGCAAACCCTTCACGGCTCAACAGGCGAGTGAATATGGTTTGATCAATGCCATCTTGGAACCCACCGAGGTGTTGGCTAAAGCCATTGAAACGGCTGAGGTGATTGCGGCCAATGCCCCATTGTCAGTACGCCAAATCAAGAAATCTGTCCGCTATGGCGGTCAAATGGAACTGCGCACAGCTTTCCGTTTCGAAATCGAGGCTTACAACCACCTCATTGACACTGAGGACCGGATGGAAGGTGTCGCGGCATTTAACGAAAAACGAAAAGCAAACTTCAAAGGCTGTTAAGCGGAGCATCACATGGCAAACCCAAAACAAAACATCTCCATAGAAACGGGAGAGGACTATCCGGAAATCCGCGAAGGCGTCAAACGTGTGTGCGCCGACTTTCCAGGTGCTTACTGGCGTGGCCTCGAAGAAAACTTAGACTACCCCACAGAGTTTGTGCAGGCCTTGACAGCCTCAGGCTACCTTGGTGCCTTGATTCCCGAAGAGTACGGTGGTAGCGGCATGCCTCTGCGTGCAGCAGCCGTCATTCTCGAAACGATCCATGCGTCTGGTTGCAATGCCGGTGCATGTCATGCGCAGATGTACACCATGGGTACGGTCTTGCGTCATGGCAGCGAAGCGCAAAAGAAGAAGTATTTGCCTGACATCGCTTCGGGAAAAGTCCGCCTGCAGGCGTTTGGCGTGACTGAGCCGACTTCGGGGACGGACACGACCAAACTCAAAACACGTGCTGAGCGCCAAGGCGATCATTATGTGATTAATGGACAAAAAGTGTGGACCTCGCGTGCACTGCACTCCGATTTAATGCTGCTGCTGGCCCGCACAACGCCGATTGATCAGTGCAAGAAAAAAAGCGAAGGCTTGTCCGTGTTTTTACTCGACATCCGTGACGGTCTGGGCAAAGGGCTGGACATTCGCCCACTCAAGGCCATGGTGAATCACCACGCGACTGAAGTGTTTTTCGACAACTTGAAAATCCCCGCAGACAATTTGATCGGCGAAGAAGGCAAAGGCTTTAAGTACATCCTCGACGGCATGAATGCTGAGCGTATTTTGGTTTCGGCCGAAGCGATTGGTGATGCCCGCTGGTTTGCCAAAACAGCGGTGGCCTATGTCAGCGAACGCCGTGTCTTTGATCGCCCAATCGGTCAAAATCAAGCGGTTCAATTTCCGATTGCACGGGCGCATGCAGAAACGGATGCGGCTGACCTGGTGTTGCGCCGAGCGGCAGCGTTGTTTGATGCAGGCTTACCTTGCGGCGATGATGCCAACATGGGCAAGTTGCTCGCGTCTGACGCCACCTGGCATGCTGCCGAAGCCTGCCTGCAGTGCCATGGCGGCTTTGGTTATGCCAAGGAATACGACGTCGAACGCAAGTGGCGTGAAACACGTTTATTCCAGATTGCTCCCATCTCAACCAACCTAGTACTTTCATACATCGGCGAACACATGATGGGCATGCCACGCTCGTTCTGATCCGCACGCGGGGATACCTTGTGTATCCCTGCATAGACTGAATTTGTAGGAGACAAATATGACAACAGGATTAACCCAAGCACTCGCAGCATTCGTCGCGAATCCGACTTTTGGCGATCAAGAAGAGGCTGCCTACGCTGTAGCTAAAACAGGCTTTATCGACACTATTGCCACCATGATGGCAGGCCATCGTGAACCTGTTGTTGACATCATGAGACAGTTTTTTGCACAGGCTACCACCCCAGCCGAAGCCCCAGTGCCTTTTCTCGGCACCATGCATCCTGCTGCTCAAGCAGCCTTTATCAATGCAGTCGCAGGCCACGCGCTGGACTACGATGATGTCGCGATTTCGGGTCACCCTAGCACCGTCCTGGCCCCAGCAATTTTGGCCGAAGGTCACAAACTCAACAGCTCAGGACTCGATGCCGTGCGTGCCTATATCGTGGGCTACGAGGTCTGGGCTGAACTCGTGGGCCGTGAGCCTGAGCAGTATCACCTGAAGGGTTGGCATCCAACCGGCGTCTTTGGTGCAGTGGGCGCTGCTGCTGCCGTGGCCTATCTCAACAAGCTTTCTGTGGATGAGGCACGTCAAGCACTGGCGATCTCCGCGAGTTTGGCGAGCGGTCTGGTCGCGAACTTTGGCACGATGACTAAGCCTTTTCACGCGGGTCGTGCAGCCTCGCATGGCATTGAAGCGGTGCGTTTGTCCAAACTTGGACTGACTTCTGCTTCCGATGTGTTTGAGCATCCTGCTGGCTATTTGTTTGCACTGTCTTTATCAGGTCGTGCTGATCTCACGCGACCAGCTGACACGCTTGGCAAAACCTTACGGATTTTGGATAGTGGCTTATCGATCAAGCGTTACCCTGTTTGCTATGGAAGTCATAGAACGATTGACGGAGTGCTTGAAATAGTTGAACGCGAAAATCTCAAAGCTGAGGATATTAGTCAGGTTCATCTAACGATAGGTGTCGCGCAAGCATCAATGTTACGTAACAAACACCCCATGACAGGACTCGAGGCTAAGTTCAGCGCACAATTTGCTGTGGCATCGGCGGTTGTAGCTCGCCAAGTTGGTTTATCCCAATTGACAGATGCGTTTGCTACGCGACCAGATGTGTCGGCACTTTACGGCAAGGTCACTGTCACGACGGTAGATACGGTGTGTCCGTTAGAGCCCGCCTTTGCGCTCACAGACCGCGTGGTGATTGAAACAAAGAATGGAAAAAAGTTTGACTCCGGTGAAATTCGTTTCCCGCTGGGCAATGCAAAAAATCCCATTGATGCGGCAGGTTTAAAGGCAAAATTTATGGATTGTGTCGCGACGGGCAAAGCTGAAAATCCGGCGATGCATGGCGCGGACGATGGACTCTATGACCGTATTGCCGGTCTTGAGAATCTCCCCAGCGTGCAAGGTCTATTTAGCAAATAGATTTGCGCAAGCTGGTACTGTCGTCAACGGAGTGTCATGTACAACAGCGTAGTGTGGTTTAAAAAGGACTTGCGCGTCCATGATCACGCTGCGTTGTCTGCCGCAGTCAAACGTGGTCGTGTCTGTTGTATTTACATCGTCGAGCCGAGTCTCTGGCGCAGTCCAGATACCTCAACGCAGCATTACGATTTTACGATCGAGAGTCTGCGAGACCTTTACGTCGCCATTAAAAGGCTCGGTGGTCAATTACATGTTGTCACCGGCGAGGCGCTAGAGGTCTTTCAGAGGCTACATGCACTGATGCCGTTTGATGCGCTGTATTCACATCAGGAAACAGGTAATGCGCCCAGCTATACGCGCGACATTGCTGTCGGCAACTGGTGCCGCCAACAAGGCATTGCCTGGCACGAACCGATCCAGTTTGGCGTGGTGCGACGACTGCACAATCGCAATCTCTGGCAAGCCGCCTGGGAAGAGCACATGCAGCAAGACCTCCTCCCTGCCCCCAAACAGATCGAGTCGCTACCCTTGCCTTGGACTGAGCCACGTCCACCCAGTGCGGCAGAGCTTGGCATAGATCCACTCAATCCGCCTCGCCGACAAAAAGGGGGGCGTAAGCTCGGCCTAGAAGTACTCAACGATTTTTTAGAAGTCCGCAGCGAGCAATATCGGGGTGGCATTTCCTCACCCTTATCCGCGCCCACGGCGTGCTCACGTATCTCACCCTACTTTACCTATGGCTGTATCAGCATGCGCGAAGTCGTGCATGCGATGGTAGAGGTGATGGATCAGGAAAGCTCGAGAGAGAGTCGCAAATCAAAAGGGTTACGTGCACTCATGAGCCGGCTGTATTGGCACTGTCACTTTATTCAAAAGCTAGAGTCTGAACCCGAGCTTGAATATCAAAACGTTCATCGCGGCTACGATGGTCTGCGTGAAGAGGACTGGAACGAGGCACATTTTGCGGCCCTCAGCGAGGGGCGCACAGGCTGGCCACTGGTCGACGCCTGCGTGTTGATGCTTAAAGACACGGGTTGGATTAACTTTCGGATGCGGGCGATGATCGTCTCTACCGCAGCCTACCCGCTCTGGCTGCATTGGCGCGGGGTCGGTCAATGGCTGGCAAGGCACTTTCTCGACTATGAGCCCGGTATTCATTGGAGTCAGATGCAAATGCAGGCTGGCACCACAGGGATCAATATCCCACGCATCTACAACCCAATCAAGCAGGCGCGCGACCATGATCCGAACGGCGTGTTTGTTAGGCGTTGGATTCCAGCGCTCAAAAAAGTCCCCGACACCTGGTTATTTGAACCCTGGCACTTGACGTCTGAGATGCAACAACAGTTTGGTATCCAAGCGGCCAACAGACTTCCAGTGCCTGTTGTAGATCTTGAAGCCGCTACACGTGAGTCTAAACGTCGTCTGTATGACAGACGCAGTGATGCCGAGGTCAAAGCCGGTAAAAAAGCAATTGTTGAAAAACACGCCTCGCGCAAACGTTCGGGTCAAGCCCACAGCTCAAGCCGCAGGCGTGTCGACAGCCCTACACAAACGCCGCCCCCCACACAGCACGCATTGGATTTTTCATGACAACACCCTCCCCCATGCGCGGCCGAAAAAAAGCAGACCTGCCCAGCAAGGTTTGCCAGCGTTGTGCACGTCCGTTTACTTGGAGAAAAAAATGGGAACGAGACTGGGAGAACGTGAAGTTTTGTTCTGACCGCTGCAGGGATTCCTCAGGAGTATCGAAGTGAGCACCTTGATTTATTGGTTTAGAAACGATCTCAGACTGCTGGACTCGCCTGCACTCAACAAAGCCTGTCACGAAGCGACACACCTGATTCCCGTTTTTGTTCTGCCTCCTGATGAGGTCATGACCCGCTGGGGTTTTGCGCGTGTGAGTACGCAAAGGAAACGCTACTTAGTCGAAACACTTTCGGCTCTGGATGCACAGTGTCGCGAATTAGGGAGTCGGCTGCTTGTGCTGCAAGGCAACGCAGTGACAGAACTTGCGTCACTGGTCGAGTCCACCCGCGCAGAGGGTATTGTCTGTGAACAAATCGCCGCTCCCGAAGAAGAAGCCGAAGTCGCGCAACTCAGGGCACAAGACATCAAGGTTCAATACTTTTGGCAATCCACCATGCTGGATCTAGCCGCTTTACCCTTTACCCCGCGGCAGATGCCGGATATGTTTACGCAGTTTAGACAAAAGCTTGAATCTAAAGAACTACGTGCCCGGGCAGTTGTGTCGCGTCCTGAACGCATACCAAGTCTGCCTGATACACTGCCGGTTGAAAGCCTCTCCTTAGCGCAGAGGCTTGATCGTCTGGGTACACGCTCAGAGGCACACACGCGGTCACCTGCAGGCACCTCGCAAGGCCTTCAACACCTAAAACACTACTTTTCAGACGAGCTCCCGCATACCTATAAGCAAACCCGCAATCAGCTTTCCGGTCCAGACTACTCGACGCATTTTTCAACATGGTTAGCGAGCGGTGCACTCTCGGCCCCGATGATTGTTGAGCAGCTCACGCAGTATGAGTCCAGCCGTGGCGCCAATGACGGTACCTATTGGATCTGGTTTGAATTGGTGTGGCGAGATTACTTTCGTTTCTTGCATCTCAAATACGGTCGCGCGCTTTACTTACGTGAAGGTCTGCGTAAACCTGACTCTAGAACTGAAGCGCCGAACCTGGCAGAGCCCACAAGCGGTATTGCACTCAAACTCTTTGAGCAATGGATGCAGGGTAGGACAAAAAATACCCTCGTCAATGCGGGGATGAACGAACTTGCTGCGACTGGAAAGATGTCCAATCGCATGCGACAGATTGTGGCGAGCTATTTGATTTATGACTTGAGGATCGACTGGAGAGCAGGTGCGGCCTGGTTTGAGTCGCAACTGTTGGATTACGACGTTTATAGCAACCAAGGAAACTGGCTCTATATCGCGGGACTTGGCACCGACCCAAGAGGCGGACGTCGCATGAATATGGAAAAACAAGCGCTGGAACATGACCCGCAGGGACTCTATCGCCAACAATGGGCACACACATGACAACGCTTCGCTTATTACTCGGTGACCAACTTAACCCCGCGCACAGTTGGTTTTCAACTGTCGATCCAAACATTGTCTATACCTTGATGGAGATGCGTCAAGAAACAGACTACGTAGTGCATCACGCACAAAAGGTGATCGCGATTTTTGCAGGTCTGCGCGATCTCGCGGCGCTGCTTGAATCTCAAGGTCACCGTGTGCACTACCTCGCTATCGATGATCCTAAAAACACGCAGTCTCTGACGCACAATCTTGAAAAGTTAATTAAGCAATACGCCTGCAAGCGTTTTGAATACCAACAGCCCGATGAGTGGCGCTTGGATGCGCAACTTGAAACATTTAGTAAAAGTTTAAAGATCGCAGTGGAGATGTGCGACAGTGAACACTTTTACACCACCCGTCACGAGGCTGGGGAAATCTTTAAAGGTCAGAAAAGTTGGCTAATGGAGCGCTTTTACCGTCAGATGCGGACCAAACACAAGGTCCTCATGCTCGACGCAAAACGTCCCGTCGAAGGGCAATGGAACTTTGATCACGAAAATCGTAAGCGCTGGACTGGCACCCCTCCAGAGCCTAAAGACCAGCGCACCCAACACGATCACTCTGCCTTATGGAAGGTCATTGAAAAAGCTGGTGTCCAAACGATGGGTGAGCCCCACGCCGCAGAGTTTGCCTGGCCCTTGAACCGCAAGGAGGCACTCGCGGATCTGGATCATTTCATCGAACATATTTTGCCAAATTTTGGCGACTTTCAGGACGCCATGAGTACAGGACACTGGCGGATGTTTCACTCGCTCCTGTCCTTTTCACTCAATACCAAGATGCTCAAACCGCAAGAGGTGGTGAGTCGCGCTGAACAGGCGTGGCAAGCAGGCAAAGTATCGATCGCGACGGCGGAAGGCTTTATCAGGCAAATACTGGGCTGGCGCGAATACATCCGTGGCATGTATTGGCAACACATGCCAGGCTATGAACAGCACAATACGTTTAACCACACCACACCGCTACCTGACTGGTTTTGGACCGGCAAAACAAAGATGCGCTGCCTCTCCGACTCTATTGGTCAGTCTTTGGAGCATGCGTATGGGCACCATATTCAGCGCCTTATGATTATCGGTAATTTTTCTCTGCTCGCTGGACTCGATCCCGCTGCGTTGCATCGCTGGTACCTTGGAGTTTATATTGATGCGTTTGAGTGGGTAGAGTTACCCAATGTGATTGGCATGAGTCAGTTTGCCGATGACGGGCTGCTGGCCACAAAACCCTATGTGTCGAGCGCTGCCTACGTCGATCGGATGAGCGACTATTGCAAAGGCTGTCATTACGACAAAAAACTTCGGGAAGGTGAGCGCGCGTGTCCCTACAATGCTTTGTACTGGGACTTTTTTATCCGGCACGAAGAGAAACTCTCAAAGAATTTCCGGCTCGGTATGGTGTACAGAAATATTGAAAAAATGAGCGATGCCGCGATCGAGGGCATCAAAGAAAAAGCCCAAGAAATCAAAGCATCCCTCAATAGGTGCTAAGG
>CAWUWN010000010.1:0-152717 GCA_963926265.1 uncultured Burkholderiaceae bacterium | reverse complement strand
CATGCGCTTGTGAAAAAGTATCTGTCTGGTAAAGCACCAGGTTTATTTACCTTCGGAGTCAAGGGCGGACGAGCGGCGGGTACACGTTTTCAAGATGCTCTTCAGCTCTTTACGCGTTTAGTCAATATCGGTGACGCTAAGTCACTTGCAACACATCCTGCCTCAACGACACATCGTCAACTCAATCCAGAGGAGCTTGCAAAAGCGGGTGTAAAAGAGGAGACCGTGCGATTATCGATTGGGATCGAGCATATCGATGATTTGATCGCAGACTTAGAGCAAGCGTTAGCGGCCGTTTAGAGTAAACACCCTCCCCGTCAGGGATGGCGGGGAGTCATCAAGCCCACTGATTTCACCTTCAGATTTTTTTCGTTACTCCGCGTTAAGGTGCAATGCTCAACTTCACTAAATAAAAAATCCCGCTAGCCATCAAAGCCGACGCCGGCACAGTAATGATCCATGCTGCAAAAATTTTATAGACCGCTGAACGTTTGACCAGCTCCTCGCGGTAAACATATTTCATTTTCTTGCGTTCTTTCTTTGAAAGTAGAACCTCTGCCGCATTGAGCTTGAGCTGTTTCAGCATAGATTTCTTGCTTGCCATATCTGCTTGAGTAAATTTAAGCAAATACTGCTCAACTACCTCTTTATCTTCGCCTGAATGTCGCAGTCTAATGTACTCAATCATGCGGGCATACTGCGTTTTCAGTCGTTCACGTAAAAACCCCACTCCAAAAATTCCACCAATCGCGATATGCGTCGAGCTCACAGGCAGCCCAAGCTGTGAAGCCACAATAACAGTCAGAGATGCCGCCATGGCAATACAAAAGGCGCGCATTTGGTCGAGTTCAGTAATTTCTCCACCGACGGTGCGGATGAGTTTCGGTCCATATAAAGACAAGCCAAGGGCTATTCCGATCGCACCCACCAACATGACCCAAGTAGGTATGCCAGCCTTGCTCGAAACACCTTCGTGCAGTACGGTGTCGACGATCGCAGCAAGTGGGCCGATTGCATTGGCTACATCGTTTGCACCATGCGCAAAGCTCAATAGAGCTGCTGAGAAAATCAAGGGGACGGTAAATAGTGAATTGACACCAGCTTTGTTAGGTTCAATGAGGTTTGCTCGGTGACTGACGATGGGTCGGACGATTAACCAAATGACAATACCCACCGCAAAACCAAGGATACAGGCAGTGAGGAAATCAACTTGCCAAATTTTGTTAAAGCCTTTGAGGATTAAGTAGGTCGTAAAAGCAAACGCCATAATGCCGATTAGCAGTGGCACTGTTCGTTTGGCGGCGCTGATCATGTCTGCTTGATAGGTGATGGATCTCTTGATCCAATACAGAAATCCCGCAGCGGTTAGTCCGCCTAATAAGGGGGAAACAACCCAGCTTATGACAATCCCCCCCATCACAGACCAGTTCACGACGTTCAGTCCCCCAGCTGCGAGGCCCGCTCCGAGAACGGCCCCTACTACTGAATGAGTGGTGGAGACTGGAGCACCAATCATTGTGGCAAAGTTTAGCCATAGCGCTCCCGCCAAGAGTGCGGAGGTCATTACCCAAATAAATGTATTTCCATTAGAAATTATTTTGGGATCAATGATTCCTCCTCGAATGGTAGAAACTACATCTCCGCCGGCAATTAAGGTGCCCATTATTTCAAAAATGGCAGCAATGATGATGGCGCCAGTCATCGTGAGTGATTTTGAGCCAACAGCCGGCGCGACGTTGTTGGCAACATCATTCGCGCCAATACTCATTGCCATATAGCCCGCAATCATGGCGGCGACGATCAGGATTGATCCCTGAGTGCCTGAGACTTCGAGGCTCAATGTTGTATACAGCATGATGGCCAGAACAAATAGCAGTCCCATACCGAGCTTGAATATTTCTTTTTGGCCACGACTACTGGCTTTTTGAATGTCTGCTATGTTTTTAAAATCCACGCTTTATCCTAATTATTCTTTTACATGATTTAAATTGCGAATAAATTATACGGTTGTTTCTAGGAGCCTGATTGGACTCAGTAAATTCTTTTCTTACCTATAGATTGATCAGTTAGTCTGACCAATTTCCAACATATACTGAGTCCCTCTCTTGTGCAGCTTTCATTATGATCCAAGCCAGTGTTGCGACGTTGCGTGTGCTTTCTGTCATCCCCCCGATGACGCAGCTCAACACACCTTATCCCTCTACGGCTTACTTGACCGGATTTTTACGTTCCCGCGATGTTTTCGCCGTACAAGAGGATCTAGCTTTGGCACTCGTGTTGCGTCTGCTCAGTTCAACGGGTCTTGAACAAGTCGCTATTAAAGTCAAGGCAATCGCTCCTCGTAAGCGGAGTCATTCTCTACAGGCGTTTGCGGCTCAACAAAAACGCTATTTCAGCACCATTGATGCAGTCATTGCCTTTTTACAAGGTCGCGACTCCACGCTTGCGCATCGAATCGTTGGGCGACAGTATTTGCCAGAGGGCCCGCGCTTTGCGGCACTCGATGCCTATGTGGATGATGAGACCGGTGATCCCTTGGGTTGGGCATTTGGCGCACTCGGAATGCAGGATCGCGCCAAACATCTTGCCACGTTGTATTTAAATGATCTCGCAGATGTCCTGCGTGATGCAATCGATCCGCGTTTTGAGTTTGTGCGTTACGGTGAGTCACTTGCAGCTAGTCAGGCGACGTTCGAGCCTTTGGCGCTTGCTTTGGCCGCTCCTCATACGCTCGTTGATGTGTATCTAGAACAGCTGACGCTTGACGCAATTACGCGCCACACACCAACAGTCGTGTTGCTCTCTGTGCCGTTTCCTGGCACCGTTTATGCCGCGTTTAGGATTGCTCAGACGATCAAAGCCCATCATCCTGAAATAAAAATTGTCCTAGGAGGCGGCTTTGTTAATACTGAACTACGCGAGTTAAAAGATCCAAGAGTATTTGATTATTTTGATTTTGTGACGCTAGATGCTGGCGAGCGACCTCTACTGTCCTTACTTGATCATTTACTAGGTAAACGATCACAGCAGCGCTTGTTGCGTACCTTTTTGAGGGATGCTAACTCAGGTGAAGTGCGTTACATCAATATGGTTGAGCCTGAGGTCCCTTTCGAAGAGGTCGGAACGCCGACTTGGGATGGTTTGCCGCTGTCGGATTACCTTTCTCTATTAGATATGCTCAATCCCATGCATCGGCTCTGGAGCGACGGTCGCTGGAACAAGCTCACGGTTGCCCATGGCTGTTATTGGAAAAAATGTAGTTTTTGTGATGTCAGTTTGGATTATATCGGTCGCTATGAAACTGCGTCCGCTGAAGTCTTAGCCGATCGAATTGAGTCTATTGTGCGTGAAACTGGGCAGACTGGCTTCCATTTCGTCGATGAGGCCGCCCCTCCTAAAGCGCTTAAATCTCTGGCCTTGGAGCTCATCAAACGTGATCTCAATATTTCATGGTGGGGCAATATTCGCTTTGAAAAAACATTCACACCAGAGCTTTGTCAACTCCTGGCTCAAAGCGGTTGTATTGCTGTTTCTGGCGGTCTCGAGGTCGCCTCGGATAGACTGTTGACTCTGATGAAAAAAGGGGTTTCAGTCGAGCAGGTTGCTAAAGTCACACGAGCCTTTAGTGACGCTGGTGTTCTGGTGCATGCTTACTTGATGTATGGTTTTCCGACGCAGACAGTGCGCGATACGGTGGATGCATTAGAGTACGTGCGTCAATTATTTGCTAACGGCTGTATCCAAAGTGGATTTTTTCATCGGTTTACATGCACGGTACATTCTCCCGTCGGTCTAAATCCTGCTGAGTACGGAGTCACATTAGAGCCTTTGGCACCTGTCAGTTTCGCTAAAAATGACGTTGGTTTTACAGATCCAACAAATGTCGACCATGCCACGCTAGGCGTGGGGTTGCGCAAAGCAATTTATAACTATATGCACGGTATCGGACTTGAAGAAGACGTACGTAACTGGTTTTCGTTCAAAGTGCCGCGCACCTCTGTCGTAAGTAACTATATAGAGAAGGCGCTCGAACGAGGTTCCATGACAATCACTCACACTGGAGAGCGCGAATGACCGCAAGTATGCATGAAAAAGATTTTGATTCTAAAGCGATTCGCACTTTGCGAGAGGACTTATCCTTGGCGCTTCGTGCAGCGGCTCATCATTCCTTGTCTGAGGGGGTCTGCAATCACTTCAGTGTTGAAATCCCCGATGATAGTGGTCGTTTTTTATTAAATCCACAAGGTTTGCTCTGGAGTGAAATTCAGGCCGAAGACATCGTTATGATTGATGACCACGGTGAAGTGTTGGTGGGTCGACATCCGGTCGAATCTACAGCAATGTTTATTCATGCTGCTATCCATCGTATTGCCCAAAAAAAATGTGTGTTGCATACCCACATGCCTTATGCCACGGCACTCACATTGACCCGTCAACGTGCACTCGATACAAACTTGTCACAAAACGCCATGCGATTTCACGGACGTGTTGCAATCGACGCCCATTACAACGGTTTGGCGCTTGATCAGACAGAAGGTGAACGTATCGCTTACGCCATGCAAGGTGCGGATGTCGTGTTTTTGGGTAATCACGGCGTCGTGGTATGTGGCGACCGTATGGACTATGCATATGACGATCTATATTTTTTAGAGCGAGCTTGCATGATGCAAGTGCTGGCGATGTCTTCGGGGTTGCCGCTTGAACCTGTCGACCCTAAATTAGCCCAACGTGTGGGTGAGCAGACCTTAGGTGAAAGACTTCAATCCGAATTGTTTTTTAAAGCTTTGGGACGAACAATTTAAGATGTAGAGTTGGTAACGAAATGCATTTTCAATAGTTTAAAAGTAAGCGTTTTCTCAAGCAACGAGCTATTTTGATGTAGCTGCACCTAGTATTTACCCGATGTTGCCCGTGAAAGTGTGTTTTCGTGATTTACATAAGCTCGCTATTTAGTTACATTTTGCCCGCGTCGAGTTCAGAGCTTGAACTTGACTTCATTTTTTCAAGGAAATCACATGTCCTCATTATCCGTAAAACTCATGACTGCATCTCTCGCAGTTTTGGCGTCGGCGTTGGTTGTCGCACCAGCCTCGGCTCAGGAAAAACTTCGCATTGCGCTTGACACGAACCCAGTTCATGTCCGTAACAAAGGCGTGGAAATTTTTGTTGAAGAACTGAAAAAGCGTACAGGAAATCGCTTCGCAATTGAAGTGTATCCAAGCGGTCAATTGTTCCGTGATCGTGATGTACCTCGTGCACTGCGCCAAGACGCAGTAGAAATGGCAGTTCCTGGCACATGGCAACTTGACAGTGCAGAGCCTAATGCAGCATTACAAAGCCTCCCTATGTTTTACAGCGTTGACGAAGCCACTGTTCATAAGGTCATGGATGGCAAGCTTGGCCAGTTTCTAAACAAAAAGTTTGAAGAGCGCATGCGCGTCAAGATTTTGGGTAAGTGGATGGATCTGGGTTTTCAAAACACCTATTCTGTTAAAAAAGAAATCAAAAATTATGATGACTTAAAAGGAATGAAAATTCGTTATCCCGGTGGCACCGCTAACGCTAAGCGTATTTCTTCGCTTGGTGGAACACCATTGCTTGTGCCATGGCCAGATGTTCCATTGGCTATGAGCCAGGGCGTGATGGATGGTTTGTTGACCACGTTCGAAAGTAGTGTTTCATCCAAACTGATGGACTCAGGGATGAAGTTCGGTTTCGAAGATAGAAACCAATTTAACCAGTACGTCCCAATGATGCGCGCCAACTTCTTTAACAAGCAGCCAAAAGAAGTTCAGCAAGCAATTCTTGAGTCATGGGATATTGCCGCGACACAAGAGCGTAAAAACGCTGCTGCAGCTCAACTTAAAGCAAGAGAAACACTCATCAAGGCTGGTTTGGTGGTAGTGGTTCCTAAGCCTGCTGAGATTTTGGCCGCACGCCGTGAATTAATGAAGATGCAACCTGAGCTTGTTAAGAGCATCAAGATGGATAACGATGTTGTTGCGGAAGCATTCAAAAACCTCAAAGAAGCAGGCGTGGCTTACTAAAAATGCAAGCAAAAGACACAGTTCAGGCACCTGAGTCAACCGGCAATAGGCTCTTTGAGACCTTGCGTCAAAAAGCTCAGGCTGACCTCGAGGCGGAAGCCCACGAAGTACCTAAATCCCACCCCATAGAAGCACTTGTGGTGGGGGGCTTGGCCACTCTAGCTCTGGTGATGTGTTCCTACAACGTCATTGTTAGATTGACTGCTCCCTCGTTGACACTGGACTTTGTCGAAGAAGTGCAGGTGTACATGGTGATCTGGGCGGTATTTTTATCGCTCGGCACCTTGACCCTGATGGATCGTCACGTAAAGTCTGACTTTTTCATCAATATGTTTCCCCCCAATCTCAAGTACGGCGTCGAGGTTCTCGCTGACGTGCTTGGTTTGATTTTTAGTGTGTTCGCGGTGTATTTTGGTTCAGCCGTCGCCTATCAAGCATGGGATTTTGGTGATGTATCGACAACGATGCTTCGCATTCCTCTCTGGATTTATTTTGCAGCGTTTCCTGGCGGTGCGTTTGTAATGGGCTTGGCATATATTGTCCGCCTTTATCGCAAGTTCTTTAAACGGGAGTCGCAGCATGCTTAGTTTCTTTTCTCCCGTCTTTATTATTCTGTTGGTATTGGGTGTTCCCATTTACTTAACAATGGGTTTGACCTCCGGCTTGGTATTCGCAACTGAAGGTAGTCTTGTCCCTCTTGCACAAAAGATTATTGATGAGTTGAACTCACCAACGTTGTTAGCCGTGCCTTACTTTGTGATTGCAGCAACGTTCATGGAGCGTGGTGGCGTAGCCAAAGCGCTGATCAATGCAGCAACGGCTTGGATCGGTCGTGTCCACGGCGGTCTTGGTTTGGTTTCTGTTCTGACCTGTGCAATTTTTGCTGCGATGTGCGGATCCTCTGTTGCCACCGCTATTGCGATGGGAACAATCATGATTCCTGCGATGTTGCGCAATGGTTATGCCCCTTCCTTTGCTGGCGGAATTCTTGTTTCTGCAGGCACCCTTGGCATTCTCATTCCACCATCTCTGGCGTTTGTCGTATACGGCGTACTTGCTGATGCTTCTATTCCTCGCTTGTTTTTAGGAGGTGTGATTCCAGGTTTGATCAGTGCCACAATGATGGGTGTATATGTTTATTTTTACAGTAAGAAAAATGGGTATGTTGACCGTGAGCCCATGCCACGTGATGAAAAAATCAAAAAAACCATCAATGCGATTCCTGCCTTACTAGTCCCAGTCGTTGTGCTTGGCGGTTTGTATGGTGGCTTTGTCACGCTGACTGAAACCGCTGCTTTGTCGGCAGTCGTTGCGATTTCTCTTGCTTTGTTTGTATACCGTGAAGTCAAGGCACGTGACTTTTTGCAAGTGATGACGCATGCAGTACGCAGTGCAGCTGCCATCATGATCATCATTGCGATGGCACTTGCTTTTGGACACTTAATTACTGAAACAGGCGTTGCACAAAAGACGTTAGATTTTGTAAAAAGTCTTGATATTCAACCCTGGCAGTTTTTACTCGCTGTCAACATTATCTTGATTTTCCTCGGTATGTTCCTTGAGGTCTTCTCGATCCTGTTGATTATGGTTCCGATTGTCTTGCCTTTGCTTGAGCCGCTGGGTATCGATCCTATTCACTTTGGTGTGATGCTCGTGATCAACATGGAGCTGGCTTTGATGTCGCCACCGGTTGGTTTGAATCTTTTCGTGATCAGTAACATCTCAAAGATTCCACTCGCTCAGGTATTGCGTGGCACGATGCCATTCTTCTTCCTGATGGTTGGCTTATTGATTTTGGTGACTTATATCCCCACTATTTCAACATGGTTGCCTAACTTGTTGATGGGCCCTGGTTAAGTTTTTGCTTGCTCAGATAGTCAAAGCCCCCTTACTGAAAATGGTAAGGGGGCTTTTTTAATGATCGATTGCGATGCTTAGTGCCTGAACACCTAAAAAGAAATCATCAAGATTCATAGCCTCATGCGGGTTGTGTGATCCATGTTCATTACGTATGAAAATCATACCGCTCGGGATTCCAGCATTCGCAAAAACAGCTGCGTCATGTCCTGCTCCGCTTGCGATCACCTCACTCGACACGCCTAGGTTTTGGCAGGCAGTCGAGATTTTTTTAACCCAAACTTCATCCATCAAGGCAGGGGCGGTGAATAGTTTCCTGTCAAATATAAATTCCACACCTCTAGAGCGTGCAATATCTTGACATTCGTTTCGCATCAATTGATAGAACTGCTCAAGTGTTGCCTCATTTTGACTGCGTACTTCAAAACTGAAACTCACTTCACCTGGGATGACAGATAGTGCATGGCTGGCAGGGTTCGTATAAAACATCCCACAGGTCATCACTAAGTCCATTCCCATTTGTTGTAGGACTCGCCAATGCTCATCGAGGTGTGATAGAAGTTCTGCACTCGCCAGTACGGCATCTTTACGCATCCATCTTGGAACGGCACCTGAATGTCCGGTCTCGCCCTTACACAAGATACGATTGTGTCGAATATTGCCCCGTATTCCTGACACAGGAGATATCTGCCATTCGCGTGCCACCATCAGCGGACCTTGCTCAATATGGAGCTCTAGGTATGCTGCAATCGTAGACAGATCGATGAGAGGCTCGCCACGTTCGATCTTTTGAACGGGAATTTTCAGTTCTGTCATCGCCTCGCATAAACTTTGCTCCGAGTCTCTTGCCTTTAGTTTTAGATCTTCGGATGTTAGCTTGCCAATGAGTGACAATGAGCCCATATATGCTTTACCGAACCAGGCACTTTCCTCACCGCGAAGCGCCAAAACGCGAACAGGTTTTTGTTTTGAGGTTGGAAGTTCTTTCATGTGGAGCAAAATTAAAATACCAGCCACGACACCTGCAAGACCGTCAAAGTTGCCCCCTTGAGGAACTGAGTCAAGGTGTGAGCCAATCAAAATGGTTTTTCCCGAAGGTTCCAAAGGCATAGAGATGATCAGATTGGCGCCCGCATCAAAGTGGCAAACGAGTCCTTGTTGGGTTGCATAGTCTGAAAGTATTTGTAGCGCCATTGTTTCACCGCGACCATAACTCGCACGCGTCACACCTACGCCATCAAATGTTGCCTCTTGAATCTGTTTAAACAAATACTCTGCAACTTGGATGAGTTTTGGATTTAAAAGATTATGCGCTTGAGTCATCATGGATGCACCGATTTGCCAGGAGAGTGTCCGGCTCCGCCGTGCGTCACAGACCAGTGCACGGGATCATTCAAAAAGGCTTTGATTTCTTTTGCACGTTCTGGAGCGAAATAGCTGATTGCTTTTGTTTGAGCAAATATATCTTGCCAAGTTGCCAACGCATGCAAGGTAATGTTGTGATCTGCATAGGCGCTGACGCTTTGCGGGTAAATGTCGTAATTGAAGACTACGAAAACATCGCTAATAGTCGCACCCGCTTGCCTGAGTGCGAGTGCAGCACCGATTTTCGAAAGACCGTCGGTTGTCAGATCATCTACTAATAAACATCTGGCTCCCGAGGGCAAATCCCCTTCGATTTGCGCATGGACTCCCCATCCCATGGCTTTTTTTCTGACATAAACCATGGGGAGATTGAGTCGCTCGGCAATCCAGCAGGCAAAAGGAATACCTGCAGTTTCTGCTCCGGCAATGCAATCGATTTGGCCAGTGAGTTTTTCTCGTAAAAGTGCTGCAGCGTGATCCATCAACAGTAATCGGCTGGTCACATCTGACATGAGTTTGCGGCAGTCGACATACACGGGGCTTGCCCAGCCACTTGTATAGATGAATGGTCGCTCTTGGGAGATGTGCACCGCTTTGAGTGCGAGCAGTGCATTGGCAGTATCTTGTGCGGCGAGTATCTGTCGCGTTGAACTTAGCTGGGGTGATGTCATCTTTATGCTCGCTAAATATAGCTTGGCTTATGGGTGTGTGCTAAACCTAAATAATCCATTCTGCGTATGGCTAATCATCGGCGCAGAATACAATGTTGTCAAACAGTCTATTTTTTCAAAATGAACATCCTAAAAGAGTATTGGCGAGAGACAAGATGAGCGAATTAAGCTATTGGTTGATCCGTTGCGGTAATCAGGTTTTGATTACGGTCGATGAGCAGGGTAGAGAGGTCTTACCTCTGGCGGGTCAAGCGGACGTTTGCGACGTGGCTGAGGCATTGCAGATCGGGTCTTTAAATGGGGCAGCTTGCTACGCTGTGGAGTTAGAGACTATTCCGCCGCATATTCAAGGTGAATTGAGGCCGGTTCGCAGTCTATTTGCGTCAGCAGGCCCAGAGATTTTTGCTCTTGCAGGTCGTGGTACTCAAATGATTGATTGGCAAAAAAATCATCGATTCTGTGGTCACTGTGGCACGCAGACATTTATGAAGAAAACGGAGTATGCACTTGAGTGCCCAAGCTGTCGTTTAGTTGCATATCCGCGCATTTCACCGGCAGTGATGGTGTTGATCGAAAGAGGGGACGAGTTGATGCTCGCGCGGAGTCCCCATTTCCGTCCCGGTGTTTTTAGTGCGCTTGCTGGTTTTGTTGAGGCGGGCGAGACGCTAGAGCAGTGTGCAGTGCGTGAAGTGCGCGAGGAGGTCGGTCTCGAGATTACAAACCTAAGGTATTACACGAGTCAGTCGTGGCCTTTTCCTAATTCACTGATGGTTGCATTTTTTGCAGACTATGCGGGGGGTGACATCACACCCGATCCTTCTGAAATCGAGGCGGCAGGGTGGTTTTCTCGTGAGTCATTGCCACCGTTGCCAGAGCATGTGAGTATTGCAAGGCAATTAATTGATGCTTCTTGTCGGAAATATATTGCGCAGCGTATGTTCACTGCGCAGTAGCCACGCTTGAGTGATGAATCAGTACGTATCAAATATATGTTGAATCTTGACACGGTCCTGAGTTTTTGTCAGTGCCATTGCCAAGAGAATGCGCGCCTTTTGTGGTGTGAGGTTATCAGCCTGAATAAAACCAGCCTCGCGCATCTTGCTCGGTGCAAAAGTGCGCCCTGATCCAGCTCTTGACGATATTGCAACCGCAACACCTTCTTTAACTGCAGACTCCATCGCGATAAATTCTTGAGGTGACAAGAGACCAGGTGCGAAAGCGGCGCCTACAAGTCCTTTAGCACCAGCTTGAATGAAGGCCTGGATTGCTACACCGTCACCACCAGCGTAGCTGTATGCAATATCCACGCGTGGGAGTTGATTGATCTCTCTCAGGTCGAATTCCGTGTCAGGTGTTCGACGTCGAGTGGGACTACGGTAAATCGCAATCCGATCACCATCGACATGACCGAGTGCACCAAAATCTGGTGAGCGAAATGTTTGTAGTCTGCCATTTGATGTTTTTGTGACTTCGCGTGCAGATTGGATTTCATCATTTAGGCAGATCATGACACCTAGATTACGAGCCCCGGGATAGGCGGCCAAACGCACTGCGTTATATATGTTCATGCCCGCATCAGTTGACAGTGCGCTGGCAGGGCGTTGAGCACCTGTTAGAACGACAGGGATGTCAGTTTTAAGTCCTAAGTTCAGGGCATAAGCGGTTTCTTCCATTGAAGATGTACCATGCAAAATCACGATACCTGTTAAATCAGCATGCTCATTGACCAATTGGTCAATCACCTCGGCTAGTTTTTTCCAATGGGGAAAACTGACTGCCGTTGAAAGTAAAGTATCAAATGCGACGGGGATGATGTTGGCGACAGTCTTAGCTTGTGGAAATCTATCCAACATGCCATGAGCATCGAGCCTCGTTCCCGTCGAGCTGTATTCAAACACATCAAGCTCACCCAAAATGCTTAATGAGGTAATCGTGCCACCGGTACTAATAAGTGCGATTTTTGGTTTTGTTGTCATTTGCGTTCCATGATTCAAGAGATATTTTTCTCCTTTAAATTGTAAATGCCCATCGGCTAAAAAGGTTGCACTTACATATTGGAAATTTCCATCTGTAGAGGCGATGGTATCTGAAAGTGGAAGTATTGTTTAATTTCCATTGAATACAGCAGGTCGTTTTTCCTTCCAGGCCACCGCACCTTCCTTGATATCGGCAGACTGTTCTGAACGTAAAACGGATTGTCTGATGTCCGCCTCATCCAACTGACCACGTGCAATCAAGTTCAGATGCTTTTTAATACCAAGTAGTGCGAGCGGTGCCATGGAGGCCAGTTGTTGAGTCAACTGATCTACACGTGCATTTAATTCTTCAGGCTCAACAAGCTCAGTTAAAAATCCTATCTCTTTCATTTCGGCCGAATCAATTTTTTCAGCAGTCAAAAAAAGTCTTTTAGCTTGATTTAAGCCTAGTCGAGAGATGTAGCGCACCATGCCACCAGGATAAAAATGTAATCCTAGTTTTGCAGCAGGCATAAACATATTGGCTGCAGTGCTACCCACTCGAAAATCACATGCAAGGCAAAGATCAGTGCCGCCTCCATAGACCCCACCATTGATCGCCGAGATTGTGACAGGTCTTGATTGTTCGAGGAGGTCGACTGTTTCACCAAAGTATAAAGAGGAAGGGGCACTCTCAGCAGCCAATGAAGAAATGTCATAGCCACTACAGAAATACTTTCCTTCAGCAATCAATCTCAGCACTAGAACTTCAGGTGTCTGGTTGACAATCTTTAAATGAGATTGAATCACTTCCAAGTCGTTAGGACTGAGTCGATTGGCATAGCTCGGATTGCATAGCCTAATTGTGGCGATAGCACCTTCAATCGTCAAAATAGGGGACGTTGAGTTTGTATTTGAGGTGGGCTCTGACATATTGTGCGCCTAGGGATGTATGGAGTGAATGTGTTTAGAGTTCTTGACTGATCCATGCAACGAGAGCCGAGATCGTTACCACGGATAGGACAGTTGAAACTAAGATCGCCCGCGCACTGGTTGCCGCATCTCTTTGATAGAGATGAGACATCATAAAAGGGCCGGTTCCCACAGGAAGTGCAGCAGCCAAGATCGCCACCAAAGCCCATAGTTTTGGAACATCAAACACCCAAAAAACTAAAATAGCAGTCAGCGCGGGTTGGAAAAGCAGTTTGAGGAGGACGATACGCGTCACCGCAGGCCCCACATGTTGGCGCGTAGTTTGCCCAAGGAATAGGCCGATTGCGATGAGTGCGCATGGCGTGGAAGCATCGCCCAATAGGCTAATGTAACGCGCTGCAGGTGCCGGAATGGGCCATTGCATTAGCGACCACAGTACACCTAAGACAGGGGCAACCAAGAGTGGGTTGCGCACCAAGGAGATGATGACTTTAATGGCAGCGGGTCCAATCTTGGCGCTTTGCAGTCGCTGGAGTTCGACGAGCATAATCGTGACAGCAAAAAGTAAAGATACGGTGAAAACGGCAGTAATCACCGATGGACCAAGCCCAGCCTTGCCAAATACCATCAAGCAAAGTGGGATGCCCATGAATCCTGCATTTCCATAGGCCGCAGTCATGCTGTTGATTAGTTTATCGATCGGAGCAATATTTTGCTCGCGTGAGATCAGGGCATACACGCCGGCAGTCCCAAACATACCGAGTGCAAAAGACCAAAAGAATCCGGGCTGAGCAAGATCTGAGAGATCTGCGGAAGACATTGCTGCAAAAAGTTGTGCGGGTAATGCGAGGTAGATCACAAAACTATTTAAACCTTCGCGACTAGAAGGCCCGAGTAAATTACTTTTTGTGCAGATCCATCCTGTTAGGATTAAGGCAAATACAGGAAGGGCAGCATCGATGACCGCAGCGAACATGGCTGACAAAAGATTCGGATTTTAGGTGCCTTAGTGTAGCGCTTTGGGTCACTCTGTATGCATTATGTGAAACCATTAGCGATAATATTCACTTAAGCGACGTCGCGAATTAGGTGCAGGGGCCATGTATATGAGATCGATAAAATGAATAAGGGAAATATTCAAGTGCTTATAGGGGGCTGGGTCGACCTGGGTGAGCAAGCGTCGGCGATCCGTTATGAGGTGTTCGTTAAGGAGCAGCAGGTGCCTGTGTCACTCGAGCTTGATGAAATGGACGCATTATGTCTGCATGCTCTGGCGAAGGATGAGAATGGGGAATCTGTGGCGACTGGTCGATTGCTCCCGAACGGTCATATCGGTCGAATGGCCGTCAAGCGCTCTGAGAGAAATAAAGGTGTGGGTGCCCTGGTATTGAGGGCCTTGATGGATGCCGCCCGGCTAAAGACATATTCCGAGGTTTTGCTGGGTGCCCAGATGCACGCAAAAGGTTTTTATGTCAAGCAAGGCTTTATAGAATATGGGGAGGTATTTATGGACGCAAACATTCCACACATTATGATGAAAAAGTCATTGGTATGACCGGCTTTGGGCGGACAGACCTTATTGGTTTTATGCGTCACAAGATCGTGTCAGTCAATAAAAAAACCCAAAATCTGATTAAAGAGTTTGAGTTGAGTTATTTTGTCTTGAATCATTAAAGCAACAGGTATTTTGCTTTACACTTCAGTGGTGCCCAGGAGAGGACTCGAACCTCCACACCTTGCGGCACACGGACCTGAACCGTGCGCGTCTACCAATTCCGCCACCTGGGCCTATCAGTACTTCTGAAGCATCGAATTATAAGCGAGATTCAAACTTTGGCAAATCGCCTTCCTCCTCATTCAAAGAGCGGCCGCCCCTCCGCAGCCAGCCCCGAACTTCCTCCAGACTTTGATCCAGATGTGCCGAGTCGCGAAGAAATTTTAGAATCTTTGCGATCAGCACTTGTGCCACTTTCGCCGGATGATCTTGCCACGCAGCTCGGTCTTGAGTCTGAAGAAACCCTCAAGGGTTTTATGCGTCGGTTGACCGCAATGGAGCGCGATGGTCAGTTATTGCCCAACCGTAAGGGTGTGCTTTTGTTAGCCAATAAGCTTGATTTCGTGGCGGGTCGTGTTCAGGGTCATCGTGATGGTTTTGGATTTTTGATTCGAGATGGCGGTGGCGCAGACCTCTTTTTGTCGCCACGCGAGATGCTTAAGGTGCTTCACGGTGACCGTGTGCTCGTCAAACCAACGGGTGAGTATCGTGGCAAACCTGAGGCCACCATCGTTGAAGTGATTGAACGCCGAACCAATCGTCTTGTGGGTCGTTTCCTCAATGAGCGCGGTCTCACGATCGTGGTGCCTGAAGATCAACGAATTAAACATGATGTACTGATTCCACCTGGTGATGCGGGAGGTGCGCAACACGGTCAAGTCGTATCTGTTGATATTATCGAACAACCTACCCGGCACACTCAACCACTTGGCCGCGTGGCTGAAATTCTCGGTGAAATCGACGATCCTGGCATGGAAATCGAAATTGCTGTTCGAAAGTTTGATGTGCCGGTAGAGTTTTCCGACGCAGCGCTTCGACAGACTGAGAAATTGCCCGATGCAGTGCGTAAGCAAGATCTCAAGGATCGTGTAGATCTGCGCGATGTCGCATTTATTACGATTGATGGCGAAGATGCCCGCGATTTTGATGATGCAGTCTATTGCGAAGAGGTTGATTTAGGTTCCGGTCGTAAACGTCCAGCTTGGCGGTTGCTTGTGGCGATTGCAGATGTCAGTCATTACGTCACACCCGAAGATGCCTTGGATATCGATGCTAGGATTCGGGGAACGAGCGTGTATTTTCCTCGCCGTGTGATTCCGATGTTGCCAGAAAAACTCTCTAATGGTTTGTGCTCCCTCAAACCTCAGGTCGACAGGCTTGTTTTGGTGTGCGACATGGTGATTCCGCTCACGGGTGCTAAGGCTGGCACAGTAGCTGCTTATCAATTTTATAATGCAGTGATTCATTCGCATGCACGGACAACATATAACCAAGTTTGGGAGACGCTGCAGCAGCCTCAAGGGCCAGTCGCGCGCAATTTAGCGCATGTGGTGCCCCAGATCCAAGGCTTGTATTCGGTTTTTCAAATTTTGCAACAAGCTCGAAAGGAGCGTGGAGCGATTGATTTTGATACTGTTGAGACCAAAATCGTTTGTAACGAACTTGGACGCATCGAAAAAATTATTGGTTTGGTTCGAAACGATGCACACCGCTTGATTGAAGAATGCATGCTTGCAGCCAATACGTGTGCGGCTGACTTTATGGGACGTAGTAAGCACATTGGTTTATATCGCGTGCACGAAGGTCCCACAACTGACAAGCTTAAGTCTCTGCGTGAGTTTTTACGTACGCTTGGATTAAGTCTCGGCGGTGGTGCTGAACCCTCTGCCAAGGATTACGGTGAACTTTTAAACAAGGCGCGCGCACGTCCCGACTACGCATTACTTCAGACCATGTGTTTGCGCTCGATGCAGCAGGCTATTTACGGGCCTGACAATATGGGGCACTTCGGCCTGTCTTATCCGGCATATACCCACTTTACTTCGCCCATTCGTCGTTATCCTGACTTACTAACACATCGGGTCATCAAAGCTTTGCTCAAGGGTGAGCGATATCAGCCTGCATTACATGGTTTTGTTGCAGCGCCTGGTGCGACGCAGCAAGAGTACGAGCACGACCTCTGGGAACGGCTGGGCTTAATGCTATCAGGGACAGAGCGCCGCGCTGACGAGGCTTCACGCGACGTTGAGGCTTGGCTCAAGTGTTGGTTTGTCAAAGAGCGCGTGGGAGAAACCTTTAGTGGTCGTGTGACGGGTGTGGCAAGCTTTGGTATTTTCGTGACGCTTGATACGCTCCATGTCGAAGGGATGGTGCATGTCTCTGAACTTGGTACTGAGTATTTCCAATTCAATGAGTCGTTGCATGAACTGCGCGGTGAACGAACTGGCATGCGTTACCGTTTGACTGATGCTGTTCAGGTTCAGGTGGCGCGTGTTGATTTAGAGGCGCGACGTATTGAGTTTCGCCTGATGACAGGCACTAGTTTTGTGGCCTTGCGCAAAGCTGCGGCACGTCCAGATGATGCAGTTGCCCGTCGTGTTAAAAAGGCTGCCCCAACAAAGCCTGCCGAATTGCAAGGTAAAGTCGCGAGTGTGCGACGTGCCGAAGCAAAGAAATCGGTCAAGCAAGAAGCTGCGCGGCCAAGCAAAAAAAAGCTGAAAGCCACTAAAAGCGTAGGTGTTAAAAAATTAGCTCGAAAAGGGCGTTAGGAATTCATTGATGGCTGCCACTCAAATGCTCGCAGGTTTCCACGCTGTAATTGCCCGCTTACGGCAAGCACCTGAGACCGTCCGCGAGGTATATGTAGAAACACAGCGCAAAGACAAGCGGATGCAGTCTTTGATTGACCAAGTGAGCAAGGCTGGGCGTCCCGTACATTTGGTCGCAGGGGATCGCCTGGATGGCTTAGCCGGTGGTGCCCGTCACCAAGGTGTGGTAGCTGTTGCAGACGCCCGAAAGCTCGCGGATGATCTCGACGATGTACTGGATGGCGTAGACGGTCCAGCTCTGTTATTAGTCTTGGATGGCGTAACGGACCCTCATAACTTGGGCGCATGCTTGCGTACAGCAGACGCCGCAGGTGTCCATGCAGTAGTTGCCCCTAGGGATCGTGCAGTCGGACTCAATACAACGGTACAGCGTGTGGCCTGTGGTGCTGCGGAGTCGGTCCCCTATATCATGGTGACGAACTTGGCTCGGACAATGCGTGATCTTAAAGATCGCGATATTTGGCTTGTCGGTACAGATGACCAAGCTCCCGAGGGCATCCACCAGACTCAAGGTAAACGCGCGATGGGTTGGGTCATGGGCGCCGAGGGCGAGGGAATGCGTCGTTTGACGCGCGAAACATGCGATGAGCTTGTGCATATCCCGATGATGGGCAGCGTCGAAAGCTTAAATGTCAGCGTTGCAACAGCAGTTTGTTTGTATGAAACGGTGAGGCAGCGCGGCCTTAAATAAAACGAGCCCTTTCATCTACTAAACTATCGTTTTACTACTATTTCTTTGAGTTCTTTGTCATGGCTAAGCACGGATTTACCACTAATATTTTGCACGGCGATCGCCGACAGTCTGTCGAGCATGGTGCGGTGCACAAGCCCATCCACACCTCTACGCAATATGCCTATTCCGATGCCAGAGAGTTGGCGGCAGTATTTCAAGGTAAGACTGGTTATAGCTATGCCCGACAAGGTACCCCCACGACCGATGCCTTAGAAAAAAAAATCACGGCGATGGAGGGTGGCGTTGCCAGTCTGAGCTTTGCAACGGGCATGGGTGCTTTAGCGGCACTTTTTACGACGCTGCTCAAAGCAGGTGACCATCTGATTTCCAGTCAATTCATTTTTGGTAATACCAACAGTCTGTTTGGAACTTTAGAATTACTTGGGATCGAACTTTCACTAGTAGATCCAACTGATATTTCCGCAGTAACTCATGCGATTCGTCCCAATACCCGAATGGTTTTCACTGAAACGATTGCCAACCCAGGTACTCAGATCGCCGATTTAGAGGCGATTGGTGCTTTGTGTGCTGAGCGTGGTTTGATCTATGTTGTTGACAATACGCTCACTTCGCCTTGGTTATTTAAACCAGCTTCAGTCGGTGCTTCGTTAGTAATGAACTCCTTGTCCAAACATATTGGCGGTCATGCGCATGCCTTGGGCGGTGCTCTCACGGATACGGGTCTTTTTGATTGGAAGAAATGTCCAAATATCCTTGATGTATATAAAAAAGGTCCTGTTGCGGGTTGGGGACTGACTCAAATCAAGAAAAAAGGTCTACGCGATATGGGCGCGACACTCTCGGCGGATGCTGCACACCGAATTGCAGTAGGTGCCGAGACACTCTCACTGAGATTGGGAAAGATTTGTAGCAATGCTCTGGCG
The DNA here is from genome assembly GCA_963926265.1 of uncultured Burkholderiaceae bacterium. Classification (GTDB taxonomy): domain Bacteria; phylum Pseudomonadota; class Gammaproteobacteria; order Burkholderiales; family Burkholderiaceae_B; genus Zwartia. Next base: position 133,889 of record CAWUWN010000010.1, on the reverse strand, counting down.
ATTGCGACCTATTTGTCCAAGCACCCGAGTGTGGCAAGCGTGGCCTACCCAGGTTTAGTTTCTCACCCTCAACATGAGCGTGCTAAGCAACTTTTTAACCAAGGCTTTGGTAATCTAATTGCATTTGAGCTTGCTAAGGATATTGATAGCTTTGATTTTCTAAATCACCTTGAGATTGTGATTTTGGCCACACACGTTGGTGACACACGCAGTCTTGCTCTTCCTGCGGCGCAAACGATTTATTACGAGATGGGGCCTGCATTACGTGCACAAATGGGTATCGCTGAGGGCTTGATTCGCTTATCTGTCGGGATAGAAGACGAGGCCGATCTAATTGCTGACTTTGCGCAAGCTTTTGACAAAATTGATCAATAAAACTTTGAAACTAAGTTGAAATTGAGGTGCTTTTACTGTATTTTTTTGTTTGATGCTAGCGCTGATCATGGTGTGGCCTTAAAAAGTCTTTAAATACTTACATTCAAGTAATTTGCGGTTGATACGTTGATTTTTTCTTGACAGCGGCATCTTCTCGAGGCTTAATATCAAACAGTACTTTTGTAATTGTTCTTCGCTAAATTTTAATCTGGCACAGATGATAAAAAATCTTCTGGGTTTTTTTTAACACCACTAGAGGTATCTCTAATATGAACAAAACCGAATTGATCGATCACATCGCCACCAAGGCTGACATTTCCAAGGCCGCGGCGGGTCGTTCACTTGATGCAATGATCGCAGCGGTCAAGACCACCCTCAAAAAGGGCGGTACCGTGACTCTAGTCGGTTTCGGCACCTTTGCCGTGACAGCACGTGCTGCTCGCACTGGTCGCAACCCACGTACTGGCGAAGCCATCAAGATCAAGAAAGCCAAAGTGCCTAAGTTCCGTCCAGGTAAAGCTTTGAAAGACGCAGTCAACTAAGACGCGATTGAGTTGCTAAATAAATGCGGTTCGCTATAATGCGAACCGCATTTGTTTTTTTAGTAGTTTTTTCCCAAGTTGTTCAAAATGTTTGTTTGATTTACGCATTGTTGTGTCGATCATCACTCAAACTTGGGGTGCTTAGCTCAGTTGGTAGAGCGGCGCCTTTACACGGCGTAGGTCGGGGGTTCGAGCCCCTCAGCACCCACCATTTCCTCGCAGCATTTGCCGAGTGATGCTAGCAACTCCAGTACCGTCTCATTCTGAGAGTAAAATTTCTCTCATGAGAATATTACTGATCGAAGACGATGCAACACTTGGACGGGCTCTACAAGAGTTTCTTTCTGGCCAAGGTTACGCTGTTGACTGGCTAGCAGAGGGTCGGCGTAGTTTGCTTGCCATTAAAAACTACACGTATGATCTAGCCGTACTCGACCTCAATCTTCCTGATATGGATGGTCTTGAGGTTCTTAAGGCATTCCGTCAGGAAGGTCGTTACTTACCTGTTCTCGTGCTAACAGCAAGAGATGCCTTGGCAGACCGCGTGGCTGGTCTCGATGCTGGCGCTGACGACTATCTCTCAAAACCTTTCGAGTTAGACGAACTTGCTGCACGTGTGCGTGCGTTTGCGCGCAGACATCTCGGTGCAGTTGTTCCTATCTTAGAGTTTGAGGCTATTCGCTTTGATACTGTTCATCGCGAGGTGCGTATCGCGGGTGAGTTATTGACTGTTTCTGTGCGCGAGTTATCCGTTCTTGAGATATTGTTATCTCGAGCAGGCAAGGTGGTAACTAAACAGCAGATCACTCAGGCGCTCTCTGCAATGGATGCTGACTTTAGCGAAAATGCAGTTGAAGTATATATTTATAGATTACGCAAAAGACTTGAAGGCAAAGGCATCGCAATCATCACTGTCCGGGGGTTTGGTTACATGCTTGAGGCTGAAGCTTCATGAGTCGACTCAGCTTTATTTTGTTTTTGCAGTTTGGTGATGGGTGATGAAATTCTCCGCTCCGGGCTCCATGGCAAGGCTTTTGATTATTCGTTTATTGCCGCCTATCATTGCTTTGGTCTTGTTAGATCAGACTCTGACGTGGTTTATTTCTTATAAGCTTGAGATCTATGAATGGCGTCGTGAGGATGTTTTTTGGTTAATGGTGGCCGGTCAGGCGATATTAGTGAGTTCGTTGATATGGGTTGTTATTAGCGCGGTCAGCCGTAGTATGGCTTCAGTAGAAAAGTTATCCGAACAGATTGCGCGTCGCTCTGCTCAGGATCTTGGTCGTATGGAGCTCGAAGACTTACCATCGGAGTTCAATCAGCTGCTCACGCATACCAATGCCTTATTTTTACGCTTAAATGATACTTACGAGGCACAGCGTCGTTTTGTTGGTCATGCTGCTCATCAGCTTAAAACACCTCTCGCAGGTTTGAAGCTTGAGTCTGAGTTGATGCTAGCCCAGCCTTTGCCGCCCGACATTCGGGAGCGCGCACAAAGAATTAAAAATGTCACAGACCGCATGATCCGTCTTGGTTCGCAACTATTGTTGCTGGCAAGAGTGGATCCCGAAGGGCAGCCCCAAGATCATTTTGTTTTGCTTGATTTATCTGAATGGACACGAACCTGTGGCGCTGAGTGGCTGGAGCGTGCACTTTCGCGCAATATCGAACTGCAGCTCGAGGCGCCTGAGCATCCTGTATGGATTGAAGGTGATCCTGTTCTTCTCAGAGAGCTATTGGGTAACTTAATTGATAACTCAATGAGGTATGCCAAAGGAGCAAAACGTATACGTCTGGTCGTCACAGAGACGCCCCCCACTTTGGCTATTGAGGATGATGGAAGTGGAATTATTGAGATAGATCAAACCAGGGTATTTGATGCTTTTTATCGGGCTGCTGATGCTTTGGAAGGTGGATCAGGATTGGGTTTGGCGCTTGTGCGAGAAATCGCACGCGCTCATGGAGCTTGGTGGAATCTGGTGAGCCATCCGCAAATCAAAGGCGTGAGGATCACGGTGTTATTTCCTGGCCTACGCAAAGGCGCTCAACTCAATCGCATCGAGCGATTGAGTCAATTCCAGCTATAAAACTAGATCCAAAGCTTATTTACGGCCAGCGCGCGCCTCAATACGCATGCGAAGCGCATTGAGCTTAATAAAGCCTGCTGCATCAGCTTGGTTATAAGCACCACCATCATCATCAAACGTCGCGATGGTTTGGTCAAAGAGCGTGTCTTTGGAGTCACGTGAAACAGTATAGACATTACCCTTGTAAAGCTTGACTCGGACCCATCCATTCACATCTTGTTGTGTTGTGTCGATCAACGCTTGTAGAGCACGACGCTCGGGTGACCACCAGTAACCGTTGTAAATCAACGAAGCATAGCGAGGCATCAAGTCATCTTTCAGGTGCGCGACTTCACGATCAAGCGTAATCGACTCAATGGCGCGGTGTGCTTTGAGCATAATGGTGCCGCCAGGAGTTTCATAACAACCGCGCGACTTCATGCCAACGTAGCGGTTTTCAACTAAGTCTAGACGGCCAATGCCGTGTTTGCCACCTAGTTCATTTAGTTTGGTCAAGACTTGCGCGGGTGATAGACGTACACCGTTTAGGCCAACAATATCTCCATGCTCAAATTCGATATCGAGGTATTCGGCTTTGTCAGGCGCAGCCTCTGGTGAGACAGTCCAACGCCACATAGATTCTTCGGCTTCAGCTTTGGGGTCCTCAAGATGGCGCCCTTCAAAACTGATATGCAGAAGATTGGCATCCATGGAGTAGGGTGCGCCACCTTGTTTGTGCTTCATATCGATTGCAATTCCTGCGTCTTCTGCATACTGCAAAAGCTTTTCACGGGAAACCAGATCCCATTCGCGCCAGGGAGCAATCACCTTGATGCCGGGTTCTAAGGCGTAATAACCTAGTTCGAACCGAACCTGATCATTGCCTTTGCCCGTGGCGCCATGCGAGACGGTATCCGCACCAACGAGGCGAGCAATTTCGATTTGTCGTTTAGCGATCAGCGGTCGGGCAATTGAGGTGCCCAACAGATACTCGCCTTCGTAGACGGTATTGCACCGAAACATTGGATAAACAAAATCTCGAACGAATTCTTCACGCAAATCATCAATGAAAATTTGCTCGGGCTTGATCCCGAATTTGATCGCTTTTGCCCGAGCAGGCTCAACTTCTTCGCCCTGACCGATATCGGCTGTAAAGGTAACAACCTCGCAATGATATGTATCCTGAAGCCATTTCAAAATCACTGAGGTGTCTAGTCCACCTGAGTAGGCCAGCACAACTTTTTTAACATCGCTCATGAGCAGCTCTATATGTAGAAAATAAGAATAAAAGAATTTTAACCTGTTGGTACGATCTAAACAGTTAGTGGACTTGTCCGAGTAGCAGGAATTCCATCAATGCTTTTTGAACGTGCAGTCGGTTCTCAGCTTCCTCCCACACTACGCTTTGAGAGCCTTCTAAAACATCGGCCGTGACTTCCTCGCCACGATGCGCGGGTAGGCAATGCATAAACAATGCATCAGGTGCCGCGCGGCGCATCATGTCCTCATCGACACACCAATCTGCAAATGCTTTGCGACGTTCTTCGTTTTCTGCCTCGTAACCCATGCTAGTCCAGACATCCGTTGTCACGAGATGGGCACCCTCGCATGCTTCATGGGGGTCAGAAAACTCTTGCAAGGTTGTAGGTTGAGCTGAGCCAATCCGTGAGGGCTCCAGTCTGTACCCTGCAGGCGCTGAAACATGCAGCTTAAAATCAAGAAGTTCAGCAGCTTGTAACCAGGTGTAAGCCATATTATTTGCATCCCCGACCCAGGCGACTGTTTTGCCGGAAATACTGCCCCGGTTTTCGATATAAGTGAAAATATCGGCCAAAATTTGGCAAGGATGAAACTCGTTTGTCAGTCCATTGATTACGGGTACGCGTGAATGTTGTGCAAAGCGCTCTAGGCGCGTTTGCTCGAACGTACGAATCATAACGATATCGACCATACGCGATACGACTCGCGCGGTGTCTTCAATCGGTTCAGAGCGTCCCAATTGAGAGTCGTTCGTTGTCAGGTGAATGACTGATCCACCCATTTGGTACATCCCAGCCTCGAAGGAAACCCGCGTGCGTGTACTTGCCTTTTCAAACACCATCGCAAGCGTACGATCGTGTAATGAATGATGGGGTTCATAGCGTTTAAATTTGTCCTTGATTAAGCGGGCGCGATCAAGGACATAGAGCAACTCAGCCCGCGTGAAATCACTGAATTGTAGAAAATGCCTGATAGGGGCATTCGTCATAGCAACATTTGACATGGTCTACTCGAAAATATGACAACTGCGAATTATTCGGCGTTAAACGCCTTGATGAGAGGAACTAAGATTTTGACAATTTCGTCAGCTTCAGCCTCACTAATGATCAAGGGAGGCAACATTCGCACGACACGGTCTCTAGTAACGTTAATGAGAAGACCGGCCTCAAGCGCGCGTCCGACCAATACGCCGCAGGGCTTGTCGAGTTCAACGCCTAGCATTAGACCCTGTCCACGGACCTCACGCACGCCTGGTACACCTTTGAGGGCGCTCTGAAGGGCAGCTTTGAGGTGGGCGCCAACTTTGGCTGCGTGCTCGAGCAGTTTGTCATCCTCTAGCGTCTTGAGGGTGGCATTAGCCGCTGCGCAGACTAATGGACCTCCACCAAATGTTGTGCCATGGCTACCAGGGCCAAGAACGCCTGCAGCAGGACCTCGAGCAGCGATTGCACCGATAGGTACGCCTCCGCCTAGGCCTTTAGCCAATACCACCACGTCTGGCAGAATATCAGCCCATTGGTGTGCGAGCCATTTGCCAGTGCGCCCGATACCTGATTGAACTTCGTCAATCATCATCAGCCAACCGCGCTGATCGCAGAGTTTACGGAGGTCTTGCATGTACGAAATATCAGAAGGGCGAATGCCGCCTTCACCCTGTAAGACTTCGAGCAGAACGGCAACGACACGCGGCTCTTTATCGCCAGCAGCTTTGATGGCATTGAGATCGTTATAGGCAACCTTAATAAATCCGTCAGGTAAGGGTCCAAAACCTGTGCGCGCCTTTTCACTATCTGTTGCGGCAAGCGTGCCAAGCGTGCGGCCATGCCATGAAGACTCCATGGTGATGATTGTGGGGAGGTCGTTGCCTTTTTTATAGCCATAGTAGCGGGCAAGCTTGATCGCTGCCTCGTTGGCTTCTGCCCCGCTATTACCAAATAGGACTTCGGTCATACCCGAAATATCCACGATTTTTTGTGCTAAAGCCTCTTGCTCTGGAACCTGATACAGGTTGGAGGTGTGGATCAGTCGAGCCGCCTGCTCACTAATAGCTTGTACAAGTTTAGGATGGCCATGTCCCAGGCAGGAGACACCGATGCCCGCCATGGCGTCAAGATAGCGTCGGCCATTTGTGTCCCAAAGCCAAACACCTTTACCATGAGTAAAGGCAACGGGAAGTCGGGCATACGTATTTGAAATGGCAGAGGTCATCGCCGTGGCTCCGTAGTCAAAATACCCATCATGCAGGATCGCGCGCATGGGTGTAAAGCATCAATCATATACAATCTTATCGACAGACTCATGAATCAGAAGTTCTTGGGTCTGATAATCGGCGATACAGGTTATGCATGACATCAGAAGTTCGCTATTTCATCATCTTTGGGCTGACTCATTCTGGCGCTTCCTTCAGGCCAAGTGATTGGGCAGAGCGTCTCGCGGGTGTATTAGCTCCCTATAGGCCTGTCGGAACGCTAGGCGGTCATCTTTCGTACTCTCCATACGCAGTTCCAAGTTTGATCGATGGAGTGCGTTGTATTGTGGTCGATGAGCGACTGAGACAACTCGAGCCCTTAGCATGGAAGTTTGTCCATGATTTTGCTCAAGACAATCAACTCACCACAGCGCTCAACCTAACAGCCGATCCCTTGGGCCGTGGTAATTAGTCGATTGGGGTCAAAACTTTACCCGTTGCAAAATACGAAGCCAAGTTTTCCAAAAGACAATCGGTCATCGCGCGACGAGTTTCGTGTGTGGCACTCGCAACATGCGGCATTAATACTACATTATTCATTGTTTTTAACGCATCTGGAACTTTAGGTTCTTTGTCGAAAACGTCTAGCCCAGCTCCACCAAGAGCTCCCTCAGTCAGTACGCGCACCATTGCGGGTTCGTCGATAACGGAGCCTCGAGCAATGTTGACTAAGATACCAGTTGGACCTAGGGCGCGAAGTACAGATTCATTAATCAACCCGCGCGTGCTTGCACCTCCAACGGTCGCAATGACTAAAAAGTCACTCCAACTCGCGAGGTTAACAAGCGAGTCAAAATAGTCGTATGGAACGTCGTTGCGTTCATTTCGGTTGTGATACCCAACTTCCATATCAAAACCCAAACCACGGCGCGCGATCGCCTCACCAATACGACCTAGGCCGACGATGCCGAGTTTTTTGCCGCTGACGCGTGTTCCTAAGGTGAGGCTACCAGCTTTGTTTTCCCATTGATTCGCTCGCACAAAGCGTTCTCCCCAGCCAATATTGCGTGCGCTTGCGATCAGCAATCCCCAGGCCAGATCTGCCACGCAGTCATTCAAAACATCAGGTGTATTACTCACTAAAATGTTTCGACTTTGGGCAGCGTCGACGTCAATCGAGTCGTAACCAACCCCCCAACTGCAAATTGCCTTGAGGTTTGGCAGTGCGTGAATCACTTCAGATTTGCAGCCGATATTGGCAGATGTGGCGATGACTTCGATGCGGTCAGCATGTTCATACAAAAAGTCTTGCGGATTCTTCGCTTTCCAATATTGCAGTACGTCATAGCGATCAGCAAGATCTGTATCGGCGGGTGGGTGACCAGTAAGAGATCCAATCTGCAGAATACGGGGCTGAGTCATATGAATTTGATCCGTCTTAAAAGAGATATGCTGGTTGTAGGCTTTTGCTTGGCTAAAAAATATTTATCCGGTTTAAATATATGACGGCGTATTAGGATGATAATGAAAAACAGCCCTAAGAGGGCTGTTTTTAATGTCTTCATCTGTCCGATCATACTAGGAATCAACATGCATCAAAGCAAGACATAAATCGGAACAAAAATGGAACCGAAGCATGCTCCCAAAACTGCGCTACCGCGCAATAAAAGGAATTAGGCGAGTGATTTAACTGCTGCAGACAAGCGGCTCTTGTGACGAGCTGCTTTGTTTTTGTGAATAATATTTTTGTCAGCTACGCGATCAATGACGCTTGTCGCTTTTTGGAGCACTTCAGCAGCAGCGGCCTTATCACCAGTTTCAATCGCTGTGCGCACACGCTTGATTGCGGTGCGAAACATTGAACGCAGGCTGGAGTTGTGCAGGTTGGTTGATACTGATTGACGTGCACGTTTACGAGCTTGGGCTGTATTTGCCATGAATAATCTGTCTTATCTTAAAAAAGCGCGCTTATGTGAGCTGTCTGCCAGCACCCATCCGCACAATTGGTTGAGTTCAGTCAGTGATTTTAGCACTAAGTCCCTGAATTGCAAACCCTATTCACCCTATTCACTCGATTTTGATGTCAGATTGGCTTCTGGTGCCCGTTTAAAGTGTTTAACGCGCATTCCGAGAGCCCAAAGCGACAGCAAATAAACAAGGCCAGCAGCGGCAAGTATCGCCATTAGTAAAAGAAACCTGAGCCACGGAGAGCCTTGAAGGCTGATCCAGTCGACCTGTTTTGCACCGTACCAAAGTGGGATCGCCATCAAGCAAAGTCCGAATGCTTGCCTAAGGAAGAAAATCAGCCAACCCGTCCCGGGTTGATAGATGCCTTTGCGTCGCAGTCCAATATATAGCGCTAGCGCGTTCAGACAGGCCCCGAGACCGATTGCCAATGCAAGGCCCGCATGAGCAAGTGATGGAACGAGCAGCAGATTTAAAAGCTGGGTCAAGATCAGTACACCGATCGCTATTTTGACAGGCGTACGGATATCTTGCTTCGCATAAAAGCCTGGCGCAAGAATTTTCACACTGAGCAGTCCTACTAGACCTACTGAATACGCCATGACAGCTAGGCGCGTTTGAGCGACATCTACGGCACTAAAGGCACCGTGGTGAAATAGTGTGGAGACCAAAGCATCCGACATGAGTACCATGCATAACGCTGCGGGGAGACCGAGCAACAGCATAAGTTTCAATCCCCAATCCAGCAAATGGCTGTAATGTTGCTGTCCATTTGGTTGAGCATGTGCTTTGGAGAGGCTTGGCAAAAGAACCGTTCCGAGCGCAACACCAATCAGTGCTGTTGGAAACTCCATCAATCGGTCTGCAAAGGACAACCACGTCACACTTCCTGGTGTCAGCCATGTGGCGATGTTCGTATTAATCAGCAGAGAAATCTGTGCGACAGAGACACCGAGCGTAGCGGGCAGCATTTGCTTCATGATGCGCCGAACGACTGGGTCTTTGAGTGCAGGTTGGACGGGTCCGATTAAGCGTGGTCGTAAACCAATGCGTGAAAGCGCCCACCATTGCACCCCAAGTTGAGATAGGCCTCCCAGCATGACACCAGCTGCGAGTGCATAAATAGGTTGTGCAAACCAGTCTGAGATCAGTAGGCTGCTGCCAATCATAGATACGTTCAGTAAAACCGGTGTGAACGCTGGAACAGCAAACCTTCGCCAGGTATTGAGAACCCCAGAGGCAAACGCGACGAGTGACATGCAGATAATGTATGGAAACATCATCCTTGTCATCCAAACAGCGGAGTCAAAATCAGACGCTCGGGCAGGGTCTGTTAAGCCACTCGCCATTGCCATGACAACCCAAGGCGCACCAATCACACCCACAATTGTCGTGAGGGAGAGCACTAGAAATAACGTGATGGCCACTCGGTCTAGCAGAACTTTGACTGCCTCTGACTCGTGCTGATTACGAACCTCACCTAAAATCGGAACAAAAGCCTGCGCGAATGCGCCTTCAGCAAACAGACGTCTGAGTAAGTTGGGAATTCGGAATGCCACCCAAAATGCGTCTGTGAGGGCGCCCGCACCGAATGCACGGGCAATGATAATGTCGCGTGCTAGACCAGTGATTCGCGAAATCAGCGTAAAACTGCTGACTGTCGCGGCCGCACGCAACAGGCTCATTTTGGAGGCATGCGGATTGCGCCATCCAGACGAATGGTTTCACCGTTTAGCATTTCGTTGGTCACAATCTGGTGGACAAGTTTGGCATAATCTTCGGGAAGGCCGAAGCGTGAAGGGAAGGGGATACTGGCGGCGAGAGAGTCCTGCACAGCTTGCGGCATCCCAAACATCATCGGAGTGCCAAAGATGCCGGGTGCGATGGTGACGCAGCGGATTCCGAGAGGGGCTAAGTCACGGGCGATCGGTAATGTCATCCCGACCACGCCCGCTTTAGAGGCCGCGTAAGCGGCTTGTCCGACTTGACCATCGTAGGCCGCAACTGATGCGGTATTGATCAATACACCGCGCTCACCTGAAGGTTCTGCTTCATTTTTACTCATGGCTTCAGAGGCCACACGAATCATATTGAAGCTACCAATCAAGTTGATCGTAATAACCTTTTGGAACATATCCAGTGGATGCGCGCCATTTTTCCCTACGGTTTTTGCCGCGGGAGCAATCCCTGCACAGTTCACCAAGCCGAATAAAGGCCCAAGCTCAAGGGCTGCGGCGACCGCTGCACGGGCATCTTGCTCTTGCGTGACATCGCAATGAATATAGCGTTGACCGAGTTCTTTTGCGAGCGCTTCACCTGCTTCATCTTGGACATCTGCCAACACAATGTGCGCGCCGTTGGCACAGAGCATTTTGGCTGTACCAGCCCCTAAACCAGAGGCTCCGCCGGTCACGATAAATACTTTATTGTTAATTTCCATGAGACTTTTCTATATCTTTAAACAAGAGTGGCGAAGATTTTGGCTTTGATCTCATCGACTGAACCCACGCCTTCAACTTTGCGATAACGAGGTGCAGTCGGGTCGAGGTTGGCCCAATTTGAGTAGTAATCGACCAACGGGCGAGTTTGCTCACGGTAAACCGTAAGCCGATGTCGGACTGTTTCTTCTTGGTCGTCATCGCGCTGCACTAGGGGCTCACCGGTCAGGTCATCTTGCTCAGCTACTTTTGGTGGATTAAAACGTAAATGATAGCTGCGACCACTTGCGGGGTGAACCCGACGACCGCTCATTCGCTCGATGATGTCTTCTTCGGGAACTGCAATCTCAATGACAAAATCAAGCTCAACATGCGCATGCTTGAGCGCATCAGCCTGCGGAATGGTGCGCGGAAAGCCATCAAAGAGGTAGCCTTGGCTGCAGTCTGGTTGTTTGAGGCGATCTTGTACCAGGCCGATGATGATGTCGTCTGAAACCAAACCGCCCGAGTCCATGATTTTTTTAGCAGCAACACCTAAAGGCGTACCCGCTTTGACAGCTGCGCGCAACATATCCCCAGTTGAAATTTGTGGGATACCGAAGTGTTCAGTAATGTATGCCGCTTGCGTGCCCTTGCCGGCGCCCGGTGGACCAAGCAATATTAGACGCATGAGAACTCCCGATACTTTGAGTGATGATGGACAATATTATGCCGCATCGCAGCAGTAGTCGATGATTTGCTTTTGTGGTGCTTACCCTGATTGAGCAGTTTTTGTTTGCAAAATGAGTCGAACTCGATCCAAATCCGCCTGAGTATCGACGCCTGCACCAGGGTGCGTGGCGCTCAGGTGAACAGCGATTTTGTAACCATGCTCGAGCGCACGTAACTGCTCGAGAGATTCTATACTTTCAAGAACGCCCCGTTGCAGCGTGGGAAAGCATTTTAAAAAATGAACACGGTAGGCGTACAAACCGATATGGTGAAGCGCTGGGGTCTCTGGGCTCAGCGTCTGTGAACCACTTGCCAAGGCATCTCGGTCCCAGGGAATGGGAGCCCTTGAAAAATAAAGAGCTTGTCCATGATTGTCGCAAACTACCTTGACGATATTGGGATTAAAAAATTGTGCGGCATCAGCAATCGGGGCCGCACAGGTCGACATCGCCGCAGAAGGGTGTTGAGCAAGAAGCGCAGCAACATGATGGATCAGATCGGGGTCAATCAGCGGCTCATCACCTTGAACGTTGACGACAATGGCATCGTTTGGGAGTTGGAGCTGTTCAACAGCTTCAGCAAGTCGATCTGTGCCTGACGGATGCTCTGTCGCAGTCATCAGAACCTTGACGCCATAGGAGTCCGCGATGTTGGCAATATTTTTGTCATCGGTTGCGATGTAAACGTCCGATGCTCCCGAGGCTGCCGCTCGCCGAGCGACGCGAACCACCATGGGAATGCCTGCAAGATCTGCCAACATTTTTCCAGGGAGCCGGGTGGATGCCTGACGGGCGGGAATGATGACTAGGAACGGCTGCATGCTCGCTTCCAGGTAATTTCAGGCATTGTCAGAGGTTTCTTCGGTATCCGCTAGGACGCGAGCCTCTACCTCAAGCATGACGGGGACGCCGTCGCGTACTGGAAAGGCCAGCCGGTCTCCGCGGCACACAAGTTCTGTGTGTTCTGCATTGAGATATAGACGGCCTTTACATAGCGGGCATACAAGGAGATCAAGGAGTCGTGTTTGCATAAAGGGATTGTAATCAATCGTGCTTCAGACGCGAAGCTTTAGTGAGCAATAGTTGGTTTAACCAGGGAATGAATTCTGGATCTGAAAAGTGCATTTCAACTTCGGCGACCCAAATCCTATCGTCTCCGATGTTTTCGCACTTGATCGCATCCTTACTTGTCAACACGATGAGTGAGGCATTTAGCGAACTAAAGGGGGAGGGGTCGTAGGAAAAATGATCTGGCAGAGAAAGCGTTTCAGCAAGAAAGAGGCCAATTTGTCGCAAACCTAAAAAAAACCTTTCTGGGGAAGCAATGCCAGCAACAGCTGCGATGTTTAGACCATGCGAAAGCTCCAAAAAGGATTCAGGCTCTCGACTGATGCCGGTTTGTAAGTGACGAAAGCGACAAATGCCAAGTGACATCGATGTTTTTCGTACCTTCGCATTGACGTGCTGCGTGATGGCAAGCAGTGCAGATTTTTTTTTGACCGAAGAAGGCGCATCGTCTGTGCGAGTTAGTACGGCATCTACGGCATTCAATCGGCTCACAGGTTCTCTGAGTGGACCGGCGGGTAACAACCAACCATTTCCGACTCTGCGCTCATCTTGAACGACAAGCTCGATATCGCGTGGAAGCCTGAGGTGTTGTAGTCCATCGTCAGAAATGACGAGGTTGACGTGGGGGTACTTCTCGATGAGATCCAGATAGGCTTGAAATCGGTTGGGATGGACGGCAATCGGGGCATCAGTTTCGCGAGCAATGAGTGCAGGCTCGTCACCGAAATGCTTCGCCTCTAGCTTGCCTTGGCCAAGGACCGGTCGTTGGCCGATGTTGGTGCCGTAACCTCGGCTGACCACGCCGGGATGCCAACCGTGGGCTCTGAGGTGTTTGATCAGGGCGATGACGACGGGAGTTTTGCCTGTCCCGCCGATGTAAAGGTTGCCAATAACCAAAATAGGGATAGGCGCACGGTGCGTTAGGCGGTTCAAGCGAGCGTATCTCTTGGCACGTACTTTTAAGATCAAGCCAAACAAAAGTGCGAATGGTGCCATCGACCAAGCCCAGGCGTGCCGGTATTGCCATTGGCGGTGTAACCAATGTTCAATATTTGATCGTCGGGTAGCCCCACTCACTGCAAAGCCTGTGTTGCGAAATGTACTTTGCCAATTCCAGCTTCGCGAGCCGCCTGCATAGCATGTACGACGGCTTGGTGCGGAGCCATTGCATCTGCACGGATCAAAAGAACTGCATCAGCTTGGTTTGCCACTTGAGTCTTGAGGTGAGCGGATAGCTCTGACATCGACATCACCATGCCACCAAGCGCATAACGACCATCTTGAGCGATTGCAACTTCAACTGTTGGCGTGCTCATTTGCTCTGCACTTGCTTGTGGCAAGGAGATTTTGAGCTGACGATCACGCGTAAATGTGGTTGTCGCAGCAAGAAAAATTAAAATCACCAACAAAACATCAATCAAAGGAATGAGGTTGATGTCGGGAGAGTCTTGATCCGATATGTTTGAGCGAAAATTCATCCTAAGTCTTGTTTATATATTTTGGGCAACATAGCGAGTCACTTGCTCCATTTTAAGTAGGAGCGAATCGACGCGAGATTTAAAGAGACGGTGCGCCATGACTGCTGGAATGGCAATGAGTATGCCAAACCCAGTGTTGTAAAGCGCGATTGAAATACCACGCGCCAACTCTGTCGGATCAGATCCGTCCGGTCGATAGGCAGCAAAAATTTCGATCATCCCCACCACTGTTCCAAATAGTCCCATTAGGGGCGCAAGACTTGCGACCGTTGCCAGAGCAGGTAAGTAGCGCTGCAGGATGAAGGCTACATCTCGACCAGCGTCCTCAACGGCAAGTCTTCTCTCTGATGCTGGGAGATCACGATGCGCCAAGAGCGCGGCGAGAATTTGTCCGAGAGGCGAGGAGGCGCGCAGTTTATCAATCGCTTCAGGCGTGTCAGCTTTTGCGCGGACCATTTGAATAACTTGGGCTGGGAGGTCCTTAGGGATGATTCGATGAGTGGTCAGGCTTAACGCACGCTCGATCACTATGGCTAAGCCAACGATCGATAATGCGATCAAGAGCCAGATGGGCCAGCCAGCTTGTATGACGATTGATTGCAACGAATAACCTCTCTAGCTCGGTGATGAATGACTTGTGATGATGCTGTCATGGTACGGGTGCAACACGATGCTTGGCAAGTGAAGCACTCTTAAAATTTATCCACAGAACTTGTGGATAATTCTGTGAGTATCTTCCGAAATGAAGGAAAATGGTTGCTTTGAAGCAAATGGTTAAAATTTGAGCAAAATTGAATTGTTTTAATTTATATTTATATAAAACAAATACTTAGAAAATTTATTTTATTTAACTTGCTAACTTAATCGATATATTCTTTACCCACAATAACTTATTAATTTTTTATTACGTTTGTGGACAATCTTTGGTGTAAACCCCTTATGGCACTTGGCGATCAACAAAAAAACCCTGCATTGACGCGGGATATTCTGACAGTATCAGAGTTAAATCAGGCTGTCGCACGACTTTTAGAAGACAGCTTTGATGTCAGTTGGGTGCGTGGAGAGGTTTCTAATTTCACGCCTGCTGCATCAGGTCATTGGTATTTCACTCTGAAGGACAATGGAGCGTCAGTGCGAGTCGTGATGTTTCGAAGTCGAGCGACCGCGGTGGGATTTATTCCAAAATCTGGTGATCAGATCGAGCTCAAAGGGCGTGTCACGCTCTATGAGGCACGTGGCGAATATCAAATTCAAGCAGAGCAAATGCGCCGCGCAGGTCTAGGGTCTCTCTTCGAGGCTTTTCTGGCGCTCAAGTCCAAATTACATGAAGAGGGACTCTTTGAGCCTTCTAACAAGCGAGACATTCTTGAGCATCCTCGTGCAATTGGTGTCATTACTTCGCTTTCAGCTGCGGCATTGCGCGATGTGTTGACAGCTCTTGAGCGCCGAGCACCTCACGTTCCAGTTGTTATTTATCCTGCGATGGTTCAAGGTGCTGGTTCAGCGCTGCAGCTTAGGCAGGCGTTGGCCTTGGCAAATGAGCGTCAAGAGGTCGATACTCTTTTGCTTGTAAGAGGGGGCGGCAGTATCGAAGATCTTTGGAGTTTTAATGATGAAGCCTTAGCGAGAGATATTTCCGCCAGCCTCATTCCTGTTGTTTCTGGAGTCGGTCACGAAACTGATTTCACAATTGCCGACTTTGTTGCGGATCTGCGCGCGCCAACACCGACTGCTGCTGCGGAACTTGTTTGTACCGCTCGAAGCGCGCTCATCGATCGAGTCTCGCGTGCTAATGGTCAGTTGGCTCTTGCGATTCATCGAAAACTCGATCGCTTGTTGCAACGAGTGGATCGTGTTTCGGGGGGGCTCGTTTCACCTGCTCAGCGTCTGGTGCATCAAAATGAGCGCCTAAGTGGGCTAGCCTTCAGAATGCGGGCTGCGGTGCAACGCTGCGATCAACAACGACGTACGCTCGCCGACAGAGCGCTTGCGCGCTTGCGCGTGCATCTTCCTAGTGTCAGCAAGTCTAATGAAAGTGTACAGCGTGCTGTATCAACCCTGGGAACTGGTCAGCGCAGATTGTTAGCATTACGTCAGACTAGGCTCTTAGCCTTGCAAGCACACCTGCACGCGTTGAGCCCTGAGCAAACCTTAAGCCGCGGTTATGCGATTGTTCGCACCCCAAATGGACGAGTGGTGCGTTCCTCCCTCGAGATTGATATCGGACAAGTCCTAGACGTCAGTCTCGCTTCAGGCGCTGCTTTAGTCCAAGTGCAAACACTCGAGACCTCAAAGGATAAGACTTAAACCCCTCGGGTAACCCTTATAAATGAAGGGAAAGTAGCCATGAGTTCAGCGTGTCCGATACAATAGGTGAAAGGTTTGTTTTAACCACATTTAAGAGGACTTTGCAGCAATGGCCCATACACTCCCAGCTTTGCCTTACGCAATGGATGCTTTGGCACCCACGATTTCTAAAGAAACACTCGAGTTTCACTATGGTAAGCATCATCAGACCTATGTGACAAACTTGAACAACCTCATTCCCGGAACAGAGTTTGAATCTGCCTCGCTTGAGGAGATCGTCAAAAAATCGTCTGGTGGTATTTTCAATAACGCTGCTCAAGTTTGGAACCATACGTTCTACTGGAACAGTATGGCACCTAATGCTGGCGGAGAGCCAACTGGCAAACTTGCTGACGCAATCAATGCAAAATGGGGCAGTGTTGCGGCCTTCAAAGAGGCTTTCAACAAGTCAGCCGCTGGCAACTTCGGTTCAGGCTGGACATGGTTGGTTAAAAAAGCTGACGGTTCGCTTGATATCGTCAATACAAGCAATGCGGCTACACCGTTGACTTCGACTGATGTGCCTTTACTGACCTGTGATGTTTGGGAACACGCTTATTACATCGACTACCGTAATGCACGTCCCAAGTATCTGGAAAGTTTCTGGAACTTGGCTAACTGGGCATTTGCTGCTAAAAACTTAGGCTAATCTCAGCGCTCGATGAAAGCCGACCTACGGGTCGGTTTTTTTTTGATGAGATTTTTGCGCTAAGATTTAAGCAGAGACTTTCAACACTTTTAAAAGAGAATCACCATGGATAAAAACGCTTATATTTGCGATGCAATTCGCACGCCCTTTGGCCGTTATGCAGGTGGCTTAGCTACGGTTCGTACTGATGATCTGGCAGCGATCCCTGTTCGTGCCTTGGCAGAAAGAAATCCAGGTGTTAAGTGGGAAGAGCTCGATGATGCGCTGATGGGATGTGCTAACCAGGCGGGTGAGGACAACCGTAACGTTGCCCGAATGGCGACGCTATTGGGTGGGTTACCCGATGTTGTTCCTGGTGGAACAATTAATCGATTGTGTGGTTCTGGTATGGATGCAATTGGTACTGCGGCGCGTGCTATCAAGGCTGGCGATGCCTCACTGATGTTGGCAGGTGGTGTCGAAAGCATGACGCGCGCACCTTTCGTTATGGGCAAGGCAGACTCTGCATTTTCTCGCAGTGCCTCGATTTATGACACTACGATTGGTTGGCGTTTCGTCAACAAGTTGATGAAAGCGAAATATGGTGTCGATTCGATGCCAGAAACTGCCGAAAACGTAGCTGATCAATTCAAAATTTCGCGTGCTGATCAAGACTTGTTTGCAATGGCAAGCCAGGAAAAAACAGCTGCCGCTCAAAAAAGTGGATTTTTTGATAGTGAAATTGTTGTGGTGAGTATTGCGCAAAAGAAGGGTGATGCGCTGATTGTTAACCGCGACGAACATCCTCGTCTCACCACGCTTGAGTCGCTTTCAAAGCTTAAAGGCGTGGTGCGTGAAGGCGGCTCCGTGACGGCTGGCAATGCTTCAGGGGTCAATGACGGTGCTGTGGCGATGCTGATTGCTCATGAGCAAGCAGCCGCGCGCCATGGTCTCAAGCCTCGGGCTCGAGTGGTTGCGATGGCAACAGCGGGGGTAGAGCCGCGCATTATGGGAATTGGTCCCGCACCTGCCTCACAAAAAGTATTGGCGCTGGCCGGCTTAACACTGGCTCAGATGGATGTCATTGAGTTAAACGAAGCGTTTGCTGCTCAGGGCCTTGCCGTACTGCGCATGCTAGGTATCGCCGACAATGATCCTCGCGTCAATCCCAACGGCGGTGCGATTGCGTTAGGCCACCCATTGGGAGCGAGCGGTGCACGACTTGTGATGACTGCAGTGCATCAGCTGGAGGTCACGGGCGGACGTTATGGCTTGTGTACGATGTGTATTGGCGTCGGCCAGGGCATTGCAATGATCATTGAGCGTGTCTAAATAATCATTTTTGTCTGGTATATTTTATTCGCTCCACTCTGCTGGAGTCATTCATTAGTAAATTAACCAGACAATATTGATTGTCGCTCAACATTTATGTCAATTGACCAACTTAATCATGTGTTAGCGATGTCCGCGACTATCGCTTGTTCAGTAACAGCCGTTCTAGCCCTAGCAGATCGCCGAGTTGATTTGTTTTCAATCATTATTCTAGGCGTAATTACCGCTATAGGTGGCGGAACCATTCGAGATTTAATTTTAGACGTGCCTGTATTTTGGTCAAAAGATTTAAGTTATATTCGGTTCGCAGTTACAGCTAGTATCCTTACTTTCATTGCCCAGTCATTTTTCGCCCACCCAAATGTGTATAAATTATTGCTTTACATAGATGGACTAGGTGTTGCTATGTTTGGCATCGGCGGAGCCATGAAAGCATCAGAGTTGGGGTTTGGCTGGCCGATCGGCCCTTTGATCTTAGGTGTCCTCACCGCTATTGGCGGCGGCCTTATACGCGATGTGTTGGCCGGCAGAAAAACCTTGTTAATGAGCGACGAAGTCTATGCTGTGCCTGTAGCACTAGGCATTCTAGTAACATTATTTTCCGTTCATTTTTTTCCTGACTTTAAATCAGAAGCAATCATCGCCGGCACTATAATTGCCTTTGGTTTACGTTCGTGTGCCATTTTCTGGTCATGGCGTTTACCATCTTGGTTCACTAGCGTACCTAGATAATTTTTAACTGACGCCAAGACGAATATCCATGTTAGATATTCGTTATCCAAATTATGCTCGGCCTATTGCAGACCGAGTATTTTTTTGCCTGCAGACATCCCGCGTGCAGTAAACCAGCCTTGGTCCATTTCGAGTGCAAATCTGACGGGTTTTTGTGAGCAGTGTGACTGATCACTTTGCGGACTCATCTCTGCGATATTTACGATGGTGCCGTCTGAGTCCAAGTATGCAATCGAAAGGGGGATCAAAGTGTTGCGCATCCAAAAACACTGAACGTTTGCTTGTTCAAAGACAAACAGCATGCCATGATTTGGAGCTAGGGACTTGCGGTTCATCAGGCCGGTCGTTCGTGTCTCGGGCGTGGCTGCAACCTCTGCGTGGATCACATGCATGCCTGCGTTGAGTTTTTTGATTGGCAGCGTTGGGTTCGTTTGTGCAAACGAAGCCGAAATTGAACTAAAAAAACTTACAATAAAAACAAACAGCACGACCGTCAGATCGCGCTGTTTTTCCTGCGGGAACCGTCTGTACATTGCGTAGTATCCAAGGGGTTATTCACCCCGGCCGCTTATGCAGCAGTTATATTTGTGGCTTGTTTGCCCTTAGGACCTTGTGTGACCTCAAAGGCGACTTTCTGTCCTTCTTTGAGTGTCTTGAAACCATCCATATGGATTGCTGAAAAATGTGCAAACAGGTCTTCTCCGCCGTCATCGGGTGTAACAAACCCAAAGCCTTTTGCATCGTTGAACCATTTCACTGTTCCGGTGACCTTTGGGCCATTACTTGTGGTCGAGTCTGACATTCCGACTGCCTCTTATGTACGTTATACAAACCAAACGGAAAACAGATATAAAGCTTTTGCTTGTAAAAATCTGCTTCCGGCATCTTGACACGCCAAAAAACTTGGAGCGTGTCATGATATTGGTCAGATTTATCACATTCGTCAAGTATCGGTTTGCCTAGTATTGATCCTTTTTAAATATGTTTTGAGTAATTGTTAACCAAATATTTGTATTAATCTGGTCTAAATTCTAAGACTGACTATTAATTTGAAATGTAAATATGCCCGCACGTATCACTTCCACGCCGGATCTTGTTGTAGAGAAACAGAGTGCAAAAACTGCGCCTCCCCCTATGTATCGCGTCATTCTTCTCAATGACGACTACACGCCGATGGAGTTCGTTGTGCATGTCTTGCAAAAGCATTTTAATAAAGGGCAGGAAGAAGCGATGCGGATTATGTTGCAAGTTCACCACGAAGGTAAGGGCGTTTGTGGGGTTTACCCGCACGACATTGCTGCGAGCCGGATTGCTCTTGTCGCTCAGGATGCCCGGGCACGTCAACATCCATTGCAATGTGTAATGGAACCGGCAAATGACCAATAAGGCATAGAATGCATTTAAATGCTGTATCACTTGAAAGAACGTCGGAGGAAATGTGATTTCCCAAGAGCTTGAAGTTAGTCTACATATGGCCTTTGTTGAGGCCAGATCTGCTCGTCACGAGTTCATTACCGTCGAGCATCTCCTTTTGTCGCTCTTAGATAATGCGGCAGCAATCGAGGTGTTGCGGGCGTGCTCCGCCAACATGGACGAGTTGCGTAATAATCTGCGCAAATTCGTGACAGATAACACGCCAGTGATTCCTGCAGGTGCCGAGGTGGATACCCAACCGACACTTGGCTTTCAGCGTGTGATTCAGCGCGCAATCATGCACGTGTCTGCCGGTGGTGCTTCTAAAAAACCTGTAACTGGTGCAAATGTATTGGTGGCAATTTTTGGTGAAAAAGAGTCTCACGCAGTTTTTTATTTGCAGCAGCAAGGAATTTCTCGACTGGATGTAGTGAACTATCTTTCACATGGCATCAGCAAACAAGCTGCCGCTGAAACGACGGCAAATCCCAAAGACCCTCAGGCTGAGGGCGCTGACCAGAACGCCGAATCTCGGCAGTCGCCGCTTGATTTGTACACGCAGGATTTAAATGCTGCAGCGATCGCTGGTCGCATTGACCCTTTGATTGGGCGCGAGCAAGAGGTCGAACGTGTAATTCAGACTTTGTGCCGACGTAGAAAAAATAATCCTCTTCTCGTGGGTGAGGCGGGCGTTGGCAAAACAGCGATTGCCGAGGGCTTGGCCTATCGTATTACTCAAGGTGAGGTGCCTGAGGTTTTGCATGATGCTCAGGTTTTTTCACTCGATATGGGTGCGCTTCTGGCCGGTACAAAATATCGAGGTGATTTTGAACAGCGCCTAAAAGGTGTTTTGAAACAGTTAAAAAATAATCCTCAAGCCATTTTGTTTATCGATGAGATCCACACCTTGATTGGCGCTGGATCTGCTTCTGGTGGCACGCTCGATGCCTCAAACTTGCTCAAGCCTGCGTTGTCTTCTGGGCAGTTACGTTGCATTGGTGCGACGACCTACACAGAGTTTCGCGGTGTCTTTGAAAAAGATGCGGCTCTGTCACGTCGGTTCCAGAAAGTTGATGTATCTGAACCTTCTGTCGCGCAAACCATCCAGATTTTGCGTGGTTTAAAAGGGCGATTTGAGGAGCATCATGGGGTAAAGTACTCGGCTGCCGCGTTGACTGCAGCCGCTGAGTTGTCTGCACGCCATATCAATGATCGGCATCTGCCTGACAAGGCGATTGATGTGATTGACGAGGCTGGTGCAGCACAACGCTTGCTTCCTCGTTCTAAGCAAAAGAAAGTCATTGGCAAGACAGAAATCGAATTAATCGTTTCAAAAATTGCACGTATTCCGCCGCAGACAGTATCCAACGACGATCGGAGCAAACTTGCTAGTCTTGAGAGAGATTTGAAAACGGTTGTTTATGGTCAGGATGGTGCGATAGAGGCTCTCTCAGGTGCTATCAAAATGGCGCGTTCGGGGCTGGGACGTCCTGAAAAGCCGATCGGTGCTTTTCTGTTTTCCGGACCTACAGGCGTGGGAAAAACTGAAGTTGCTCGTCAGTTGGCGTTCACCTTGGGCGTTGAGCTCTTACGCTTTGATATGTCCGAATACATGGAGCGGCACACTGTTTCACGTTTAATTGGTGCGCCTCCAGGTTATGTCGGTTTTGATCAGGGCGGCTTATTGACTGAAGCTATTAATAAACAGCCTCACTGTGTATTGCTCTTGGATGAGATTGAAAAAGCGCATCCGGATGTATTTAATATTTTGCTGCAAGTCATGGATCATGGAACATTGACGGATAACAATGGCCGTAAGGCTGATTTCCGTAATGTGATTTTAGTGATGACCACCAACGCCGGTGCTGAGGCGCTCAATAAACCCAATATTGGATTTTCCAATACCCGTGCGAGCGGAGATGAGATGGGTGATATTAAGCGCCTGTTCTCACCAGAGTTCCGTAACCGGCTGGATGCAATTGTGCATTTTGCACCCTTGAGTCAGGAGGTTATTCTCCGCGTGGTTGATAAGTTCTTAATGCAACTTGAGGACCAGTTACACGACAAGCGCGTAGAAGCGTCGTTTACCGATGCTCTTCGGGCCCATCTCGGTAAGAATGGTTTTGATCCATTGATGGGAGCTCGTCCGATGCAACGGCTGATCCAAGATACGTTGCGTCGCGCACTCGCCGACGAGTTGCTGTTTGGAAAGCTGGTGGATGGTGGCTCTGTATTGGTTGATGTAGACGCAGAGGGCAAGGTCATACTAGACTTTGATGTCAAAGACAGCAAACCAACCGGTGCGGCAAAGGGTTCGGATAAGGAGGCCGCGCTGGTTCACTAATGACGTTAACGACAGGCTGCACGGTCACTGACACCCGTCCACAGCCCCTCACGCTGACTTGTCATCAGTGTGGGGCTGTTTACAGTCGTCCAGAACTTGAGCCCGACCAATGGGCTCAATGTGTGCGTTGTCATAGCGTATTGGAGTCCTATGCGGCTTTTACGCCTACCGCTTGGCTCGCCGTTATTCTGACGGCGTTTATCAGCTTATTCTTCGCAAATATTTATCCTGTGGCGACCCTTTACTTACAGGGTCAGGGACAAGCTGCGACATTCTTTGATGCCGTTTCAGTCGTTTGGAGAGATGGTTATCAAGAGGTTGCTATTGTCACCTTTGCTGCCGGATTTTTATTACCTGTGTTCCATCTTTGTTTGCTTGCTGCGGTATTGTTGCCCTTATCATTTGGGCGCTTGCCTGTATATTTTGAGTGGGCAATCAAAATTATTGACTACTTGAAACCCTGGTGTATGGTGCCAGTTTTCCTGGTTGGCATCCTCGTTTCGGTAGTCAAGCTTGCAGGTTTGGCCTCGCTTGTTGTGGGTGTTGGACTTTTTGCGACGGCTTGTGCAACTGTGTTTATCACTAGCCTCAGTCGTCTGGGAGAGCACCGATTACGCTTCATGGCTCTTGATTTAGGTGTGCCAGCTCAGTTGCCTGAGTTACAAAAACCTCCTTCACCAGCCAAAATCAAACAGGTTTGGGCTTTGATTCTTGCTGCTGTGATTCTGTATATTCCAGCCAATCTCCTTCCGATCATGCAAATCACTTCGGTCGGCGGCACCTCTTCTCATACAATTATGGGTGGAGTAATAGAGTTGTTTCAAATGGGTTCTTGGGACATCGCGCTTGTTGTATTTGTCGCTAGCGTGATGGTGCCAGTTTTTAAACTCTTAGCTTTGTCAGTTTTATTAGCGCTCACTCAGTTCGGGGCGATGCAAGGTTTACCTAAACGGACTCAGATTTATCGCGTGGTCGAGTTTATTGGTCAATGGTCAATGCTGGACGTGTTTGTTGTGATTTTGCTGTCAGCTTTAGGCCAGTTCGGTACTTTACTTCGCATTGAGCCTGGAAGTGGGGCAATTGCTTTTGGTGCGGTGGTGATTTTGACCATGCTGGCTGCACTGAGTTTTGATCCCAGACTCGCTTGGCGTCGTGCCGGCCATCGCCGTCACGTATTGTCGTGATTTAATATTTTGTTTTAAATTTAAGAGAGATTTGCTTGAGTCAACCTGTCGAGCCCAGTATTCAGAAGCCTATTCGTGAAAGCGCAGCAAAGCCATTGCCTCTCGTAGCGCGTCGTCCAAAACGTAGCCTTGCTTGGGTGTGGTTTATTCCTATTGCAGCACTCTTAGTTGGGCTATCAATCGTATGGCGCGATCTGTCGCAACAGGGCCCGAAAATTACAATTTCGTTTCAAACAGCCACTGGGATAGAGAACGGCAAGACGCAAATTAAATACCGCGATGTTGTTATCGGTTTAGTTAAAAGTGTCCGACTTAACGAAAAGCAGAACGGTGTGATTGTCGAAGCCAATCTCACCAAAAATGGTGATGCGTTTGCTCATGAAGGTTCGCGTTTCTGGGTGGTCAGGCCTCGCATTGGGTTAGGGGGAGTATCTGGGCTGACTACCTTGCTTTCAGGTTCTTACATAGAAACAGACTTTGATGGCTTGACTAAATCTACTACGAGCCAGAAAACTTTCGTTGGATTGGAGGAGCCGCCTCCCATAGCAAGTAGTCGACCAGGCCGTCATTTTGTGCTTCGTACAGGCAGCCTCGGCTCTCTGGGACCGGGCGCACCAATTTTTTATCGACGGATACAGGTCGGACTGGTGACAGGTTTTACATTGAATGAAACAGGAAAGTATGTAGATATCAACGTTTTTGTGGATGCTCCGTATGACAAATTTGTTGATGAGAGCACGCGGTTTTGGAATGAAAGTGGTATTGATCTGACGATCGGTGCAAATGGCATGAGTTTGCAAACGGAGTCTCTGATTTCTTTGATTGCTGGCGGGATTTCTTTTTCTTCATTTGGTAAGCCCCTTGCATTAATTGACGCAAAAAAGCCTTTCAAACTTTATGACACACGTAACGCAGCAGCAATCGTCCCTAAGGGTGTCGCTGTTCCAGTGCGTATGAGCTTTGATCAGACTGTTCGCGGTTTAAATATCGGGGCTGCAGTTGCTTTTCAAGGTGTTGATATCGGCATAGTAAATTCAGTCGAACTTGATTTTGACATCACGACTCGACGTTTCTTTTCAGTTGTGGAAGCAACTTTGTATCCAGAACGATTGGGTGCTGTCTATGTTCAACTCAGCCTTGCAAAGCAAACGCCAGAGGACTTCGCATTCTCGTTGAGTGAAATGACGAGAAAGGGTTTGCGTGCTCAATTGAGATCATCAAATATCTTGACTGGTCAACTTTATATTACTTTGGCTGACTTCCCAAGCGTGTCGGATACCAAAGTTGTGCAAGCGACTTTGCCTTTCGAAATACCAACGATCCGCGCGGATGATCTAGGCAGTATGCAAGCTCAAATTGGTAGCATTATCGCTAAGATCGATAACATCCCTTTCGAAAAAATTGCTACAGATCTTAATGAAATGGTGATTGAAATTAAACGCTTAAGCGTTAATCTTGATAAAAGTGTCACTCCAAAGTTAGCGTCTACGCTCTCTGAAGTTGAGAAGGCAGTTAAAAACTTCAATACATTGATTGCGCCCGGCAGCACATTGACTACGAATACGGAAGCGATGCTCGATGATTTAAAGAGCAGTCTGAAATCTTTGCGTGCATTGACGGAAAGCTTGCAGGCAAATCCTGACTCTATCATTCGCGGTCGAAGCACGCAGCCTTATTCTAGAGATACACTCGGAGCATCAGGAAAATGAAGTTTTTTCAAAAACGTTTTGCCTTAGCCTTTGGTGTGCTCAGTTTGGTGGGATGTGCTGGCCCACCTGCGCAACACTACACACTGAGTCGGATTGATTCGCAGACTGCACAGGTCTCAATGCGTTCAAGCGTAGAGCCTGCGGGGAGCTTGGGACTCTATACCTTGTCTGAGATCGCGGTGCCAGCCCAGGTGGATAATATCTCTCTTGTCGTCAGGCAAGGAGATGGTCGCCTAATGGTTCTTGGCGAAGATCGCTGGACAGGTTCCTTGTCATCACAGCTGTCGACTGCGCTATCTCAGTCATTGACTCAACGCTTGGGTATGCCGCCCTTACAAAAGCTTGTTGCAGAAGCCGCGATGGCTTCTGTTACAAAAGTGCAACTGGCTGTGCAACGTTTTGATTTGATTCCTGGGCAGTCTGTTTCACTTGATGCCGTTTGGAGTATTAAATTTCCTGACAACAAATCATTCTTGACGTGCTACAGCCGCTTACAGCGACCCGTTGGAATCGGAGTGCTTGCATTGGTTCAGGGTCAGCAAGAGAATGTTCAAGCACTTGCTGTACAACTTGCAGAGGCCTTGACGTCTCGCAAGCCGCCTGCAGATGCCACCTGTAGGGGTTAGCCTTTTCCCGTGCTGCCAAAGCCACCTGTGCCTCTGCTGGAGGCATCAAAATTTTCGACAATGTTGAATTGAATTTGTGCAATGGGTAGAACAACTAGTTGAGCTAAACGCTCCATTGGTTCAAGCGTATACGCGACAGCACTGCGGTTCCAGGCCGACACCATCAGTGGGCCTTGATAGTCGGAGTCGATCAGTCCTACGAGGTTGCCCAGCACGATTCCATGTTTATGGCCGAGGCCTGAGCGTGGCAGGATCATCGCTGCATAGCTCGGATCCGCGACATGTATGGCTAAACCTGTTGGAATGAGTTGCGTCATACCTGGCTCTAGAACGAGAGGCTGATCCAGGCATGCACGCAGGTCTAAGCCAGCAGATCCTCCAGTCGCATAAGCAGGTAATTGATCTTGCATGCGCGGATCTAATATCTTTACATCAACAACTTTCATATGAATTCTCGTTATTCGGTTTAATCGTTTTTGAATGAATGAATACGCTTGCGTAACATCATTTGCTTATGTTTGATGGAACGTCGTTTGTGAATCACTAGAAAGGCAAGGATCGCAATGACGGTGAGACCGACCAAGGAATAAATGTTGGCGTGCTGTCCTTTCTTAAGTGCTTCAACGCTGAGAGAGGCAAGATAGCCTGGCGCGAGAAGCGCTGGAAGCCAAAGAATCGCAGAAAGGATATTGGCAATTTGAAATCGCAGTTCAGGCATGCCCATCACTCCTGCAACCGTAGGAATAAAACAGCGTAGAGGGCCTAAAAAGCGAGCAATCAAGACAGCCAAAAAACCGTATCGATAGAAAAAAAGTCGAGCACGAGCCACGTGTCGTCTGTATGCATTTAAATGTCTATGCCTTAAAACCTTGTGTCCCATCCAGCGGCCGAGCCAAAATGAAAGCGCATCACCCACGATTGCGCCGGCTATCCCCCAGAATAAAATAGGCCCTGCATCAAGCACTCCTGTTGCAATGAGCGTCCCAGTTGCAAACAACAATACTGTTGCAGGAATAAAGATGCCCAGAACAAATAAAGACTCACCAAATGCCATGAGAAAAACGATGAAGCCCGCCCAGGACTGATTGTTTTGAATAAACAAGACGATTTGATCGATCAACGCTTGCATGTCAATACCTGGGGAAAGTTAGCGAGAGGATTGCGATTGTTTAAAGCGTTGAACAATGGCGCCTATGATCTGACGCGCGACTTCTTGCTTGGTGCCCATCGGTAAGGCATGCTCGCCTTGTGCATCAAAAATTTTGACCGTCGTGTGATCCGAGTCCATGACGTGTTGTGCTAGGTTGCCGATGAGCATCGGTATTCCCTTGCGAAGCCTCTTGGCATGTGCGAACTCTGAGAGGTTTTCTGTTTCAGCAGCAAAACCCACGCACCAAGGACCTGTCTTTTGTGCAGCGACTAGAGCTAGGATGTCTGGATTGGCTTCAAACTTAAGTTCTGGAGTCGAAGTTCCATCTTTCTTGATTTTCTCAGACGAGATATTTTGAATGCGCCAATCCGCTACCGCCGCCACAGCGATAAAAATATCTTGTTCGGATAAATGCGACATCACCACATCGTGCATTTGTTGAGCGGTCTCAACATTTAATCGCGTCACGCCAAAGGGACATGGCAATGCAGTCGGACCTGAAATAAGTGTGACGCTTGCGCCCGCTTCCCAAGCTGCTTCGGCGAGCGCGTAACCTGTTTTTCCAGAAGAGCGATTGCTCAGTACTCTGACAGGATCAATGGGCTCAATAGTTGGTCCAGCGGTTAATAGCACGCGTAAACTTGCAAGAAGCTGAGGTTGAAAAAAACGCTTAAGTTCAGCGACAATCTCAAGGGGTTCAAGCATGCGCCCGTCACCAGTTTCACCACATGCTTGTTCGCCGCTGCCAGGGCCGAGCACCTCAATACCGTCTTGGGCAAGCTGAGCCACATTGCGTTGTGTGGGGGCTGCGAGCCACATCTCACGATTCATGGCGGGCGCGACTAGTAAGGGGCAAGCTCGGGCAAGGCATAGTGTCGAGAGCAGATCATCGGCACGACCTTGTACGAGTTTGGCCATAAAGTCCGCCGAAGCGGGTGCGATCAAAATAGCATCAGCACCTCTAGAGAGCTGGATATGCGCCATATTGTTATGGATACGATTGTCCCAAGCATCTACGAACACAGGGCGGCCACTCAGAGCCTGCATCGTCACGGCAGTAATAAAGCGCGTTGCGGCTTCAGTCATCACGACATCGACTTGGGCACCTCTTTCAATCAGCCTGCGAACAAGATCGGCCGCCTTGTAGCAGGCAATGCCACCACTCAAACCCAACACAATCCGTTTATCAAGAAGATCTTGCATGCTGACCCCGAAGGCGAAGAATTTCATCGATGATTAAAAGGATAGCACCGACCGTGATGCAAGTATCTGCAATGTTGAACGCTGGGTAGTGCCAGTTTTTCCAATAAAACAGTAAAAAGTCGACGACATGACCATACGCAATACGATCAATCACATTGCCAAGTGCTCCGCCAAGAATGAGCGTGAGTGCGAACATAAATCGATGCTGCGAGCGGTGGGTATGCATCATCCAGAGGATAAATATGCTGGCACCTAAGCCGAGAATGGTGAAGAACCATCTTTGCCATCCAGGCTGATCCGCTAGGAAACTAAAAGCAGCCCCTTTGTTGTAGAGCAATGTGAAGTCAAAGACTGGCAAGATGTTGATACGTTCCCCGTAGCGCAGGGCATGATCAAAGCCAATTTTGGTGACTTGATCCACCACAATCAAGAACAAAGCCACTAACAGCCATCTGCCCATTCCAAGATAGTTGGGTATGTCGATGGATTTCGAGTCTGGCGTGTCTTGTTGGGTTCTCTCCATTCTTAGCGAGTCCCAGCTTCATTCAAGCTATTCACACATCGACCACAAATATGCGGATGAACTGGGTCTTGGCCAATATCATCACGCCAATGCCAACACCGTTCACACTTTTGGTGGGTAGAGGGGGCAATGCTGATGTCGAGTTCGCCGGTACCGGCCTGAACACCTACGCGAGAGACGATAAAGATAAAGGGAAGCTGATCTGCAACGCTTTCTAACAAGGCGAGGTCATGACCGCTTGCTGTCAGATCAACCTCACCTTGTAACGAAGAGCCAATGCTGCCTGCACTTCGCAAGTCTTCGAGCTTGCGCATGACAAGTGACCGAATTTCCCGCAAGCGCGTCCAGCGTTGTTCAAGATCTTTGGTGTCAGAGACTGCAGGCATAACGTGGAAACATTCGGTGAAAATGGTCAGGCGACCAACGTCTGAAGAGGACTTCAGTGTTGAGCTGAGTAAAATACCCCAAGCCTCTTCGGCTGTGAATGACAATACAGGCGCCATCAACTTGAGCAAGGTCTGCGTGATATGTAATAAAGCTGTTTGAGCAGAGCGTCGAGCAAGACTTCGTGGAGCGGAGGTATAAAGACGGTCTTTCAATACATCAAGATAAAACGAACCGAGGTCTTCGGAGCAGAAATGCTGCAAACGAGACATTGCCGGGTGGAAGTCGTATTTCTCGAAGTGCGACAGCACCTCTGCTTGCATGTGCGCGGTCATCGAGAGTGCATATCGATCAATTTCTAGCATGTCAGCTACAGCGACGATATCGGTAGAGGCATCAAAGTCAGCGAGGTTGGCTAGCAAGAAACGTAAAGTATTGCGTATACGACGATAACTTTCGACCACGCGCTTGAGGATTTCGTCAGAAATCGTTAACTCACCGGAATAGTCCGTACTCGCGACCCATAAACGCAATATTTCTGCGCCAAGACTATCGGACACCTTTTGAGGCGCAATCACGTTGCCAACTGACTTACTCATTTTGCGGCCCTGACCATCCACCACAAAGCCGTGTGTCAACAGACTCTTGTAAGGCGCACGTCCAGAGAGCATGCAACCAGTCAGTAGGGAAGAGTGAAACCACCCGCGATGCTGATCTGATCCTTCTAGATACATATCAGCAGGCCATGTGAGTTCGCCGTGGGAACCATGATGCTGATTGTCGGGCCCACCCAAAACTGTGGCGTGCGTCGTGCCTGAGTCAAACCACACGTCGAGCGTGTCGCGATTCTTTTCGTAATCTTTTGCATCATCTCCCAGCAGATCAGCGGGCTCAATCGCCTGCCAAGCTTCAATGCCGTGTTGCTCAACACGTTTTGCAACTTCTTCGAGAAGCGCCGGTGTATTGGGATGAAGCGCGCCTGTTTCTTTGTGGATAAAGAATGCCATGGGTACACCCCATTGGCGTTGACGTGACAATGTCCAGTCAGGTCGGTTCGCGATCATTGCATGCAAGCGTGCGCGCCCCCATGCTGGGTAAAATGCCGTGGCATCAATTGCGGCCAAGGCACTTAGACGCAGGGTGGAGGTCCCATCGATCGGCTGAACATCCATTCCAGCAAACCACTGGCTTGTCGCACGGTAAATGATGGGCGTCTTATGACGCCAGCAGTGCATGTAGCTGTGTGAATGCGGTTCTTGCTTAAGAAGCGTTCCCGCAGCTCTCAAGGCTTCAACAATCTTTGGATTGGCTGCCCAAATGTTCAGTCCACCAAAAATCGGTAAGGAAGGGACAAATTTGCCATCACCCATGACCGGGTTGATGATGTTGGCGTCTTGCATGCCATTCGCTTTGCAGGACTGAAAGTCTTCGACACCGTAAGCAGGAGCCGAGTGCACAACACCCGTTCCTGTATCTAACGTGACATAGTCGCCAAGATAAATCGGCGCCACACGGCGGTAGCCTTCGTCAATGTCAGCTAGAGGATGATTGAACGTTATCTGGTCAAGTGCGAGGCCCACACATTGCGCAATGATTTCACCTTCGAGTCCCCAATCTTTAAGACACGTCTCAACACGGTCTGCGGCCAATATCAGCATTGATCCAGCGGCAGGAGCAGGGGAGACACGCACCAATGCGTATTTAAATTCAGGATGAATATTGAGCGCTTGGTTAGAAGGAATGGTCCAAGGTGTTGTTGTCCAAATCACAATCGCGCCTGCATCGACTTCAGGCAGGCCAAACGCTTTTGCGAGGGCAGGACGGTCAGCGAAAGGAAACGCAATGTGAACGGCAGGATCTTTACGGTCTGCATATTCG
Source organism: uncultured Burkholderiaceae bacterium (assembly GCA_963926265.1). Lineage (GTDB taxonomy): Bacteria > Pseudomonadota > Gammaproteobacteria > Burkholderiales > Burkholderiaceae_B > Zwartia. Next base: position 102,347 of record CAWUWN010000010.1, on the reverse strand, counting down.
ACCTCTGCTTCAGCCAAGGCAGAGCCACAATCAAAACACCAGTTAACAGGCTTGAGGCCACGGAAAACATAGCCTTTTTGCAAAATTCGGCCAAGTGCACGAATCTCATTGGCCTCATTGCTGAAGTTCATGGTCAGATAAGGACGATTCCAGTCGCCGAGCACGCCCAAGCGTTCAAAGTCTTTTTTCTGTCGCTCGATTTGTTCAAGCGCATAAGCCCGCGCTTTTGCTTGTACTTCGGCAACAGGCAAGTGTTTGCCAAACTTCTTTTCGATCTGAATCTCAATGGGCATGCCATGACAATCCCAGCCGGGCACATAGGCCGCATCAAAACCAGCCATATTGCGGCTTTTGACAATGATGTCTTTTAGAATTTTGTTGACAGCATGACCGATGTGAATGTCACCATTCGCATAGGGCGGGCCATCATGCAATAAAAAGGTCGGACGTCCGCGACTCGCATCTCGGATAGCTTGGTAGACCTTTTTTTCTTGCCATTGTGCGACCCATGCGGGCTCTCGACGCGGAAGGTCTCCACGCATCGGGAAGGGGGTGTCGGGCAAATTGAGTGTGTTTTTATAGTCCATGGAGCGCAAAGTAAGCGCGCGCATGCTGTGCATCGGCATGCATGGCGGCAGTCAAGGTTGGCAAATCGGGAAACTTTTCTTCGTCCCGCAGGTGTTGCAGGAGTTCAACGCAAACGATTTTACCGTATGCGTCTACATTCAGATCAAATAAATGGGTCTCGAGCAAAATTCGTCCATCATCCTCAACGGTTGGGCGCACCCCCAGACTGGCTACGCCAGGTAAGGGTGTTGTTCCAAGACCATGGACTCGAACGACATAAATGCCAGATCGTGCCGCACAGCGAGGTGTGACGCGCATGTTCATGGTGGGCATATTCAGTGTGCGCCCCAGTTTTTTACCGTGAACAATATGGCCTGTCATCCCATAGGGGCGTCCTAACAGACCGGCCGCACGCCCAACATCACCTGCAGCAAGTGCTCCGCGCACTTCGGAGCTTGAAATTCGATGGCCATGCTCATCAGTTATATCACTCAGAGTGTGTACTTCAATGCCGCATGTTTGCCCGATTTCCCTAAGTAGACTGACATCGCCAGCACGCTGGCGACCAAAGCGGAAATCTTCGCCTACTAGCACCCAACGGACATTGAGCTCGCGAGCCAGCCATTGCGTCACGAAGTCAGAAGCAGACATTTCTGCCATTGCTTGGTTAAAGCGGGCGAGAACGATGCGCTCAATCCCTGCATCGGCTAAGGCGGTGAGTTTGTCTCTCAAACCCGTAATTTGTGGCGGCGAGAGTTCTGGTCTGTGATTGACTTGTGCAAAATACTGGCGCGGGTGAGGAGCAAAGGTCAAGATCGTCGGGGAGAGGTCGAGACGCTCTGCAGCCTGACAGACTTGTGCGATCATGGCTTGATGCCCACGATGAACCCCGTCAAAGTTGCCAATTGACAGAGCGCACGGTAGGCGTAAATCAAGCGAAGGGGCTTGGCGAAAAATGCTGAGAATTGTTTTCACAGGTGACAGTTTACAATTTCAAGCTAGACTTATTGTGGAATACCATGTCAGACCCCAAAAATTTACGCCCTCGTTTTGTGATTTTGATCTCTGGACAGGGTTCGAACATGCAAGCGATCGTGCAAGCGTGCCAGGCTGGGGAGTGTGCTGCAGATGTGGCTGCCGTTATTGCGAGTCGTGCGCAGACCGCCGGATTGACTTGGGCCGCTGAGCAGGGGATCAAGACCGTAGGCCTTGCACACACTGCATTTAGCTCCAGAGAGTCTTTTGACGCTGCGCTTGCTGAGTCCATAGACCAATTTGCGCCCGATTACGTGTTGCTGGCTGGTTTTATGCGGGTGCTAACCCCCGGCTTTGTTGAGCGCTATGCCGGTAGGCTTGTGAATATTCATCCTTCCTTGCTACCAGCCTTTCCTGGACTGCATACCCATGCTCAGGCGATCGCTACGGGTGTTCAATCCCATGGATGCACCGTACACTTCGTGACGCCCGTGCTAGATCACGGTCCAATAATCGCTCAGGGTGTGGTCCCAGTTCTGAATGACGACACCCCCGAGACACTCGCCCAAAGAGTGCTTGGCATAGAACACCTTATTTATCCGCAAGTTGCATGCTGGCTTGCCCAGGGCCGAGTACACCTGACCAGCGATCAGCGCGTTCAGGTGGACGGCATCACCACACGACTTTTCACACCAGGCCAATATTTATGAGCAACCCCAGTAAACCAAGCCGTCGACCCCATGGCGCGACGGGTTCAGGGCGCACCAACAAAAAAGATGAAGCCCGGGCCGCAGCGTTGAGGGCTTCAGCTGGTACGGCCAGACCTGGCTCTGCGACTGAAAGACTGATGAATGCTCAGCCTCGCGGACCGCGCCCTCAGGGTGAGCGAGGTTTTGCCGGACAGGGAGACAGCCAACCATATGGCGCGGAAAAACAACCCGTTGTGTCAACATATGTGCCAAAGCCTCGCCAACCGGTCATGACAATTCGGTTGGATCAGATTCGCCAGGTCCTTGACGAGGTACTGACCTGGCGTTTTGCTGCGGATTCGATTGTTTCGCACTGGTTTAGAGCGCATCCCAAACTTGGTATACGCGACCGCGCGGAGGTCGCCGAGGTTGTTTATGACGTGTTGCGTCACTTGCGTCGTTATCGTCAGCTCGGAGAGAGCGGAGTCGGAAATGCCGTGCGCCGCTTAGCGATTCAGGGCGCGATTGCCACGATGGGTGCTGACAAGGTGCGGCCTGTTTTAGATTCTGGTGAGCTGGCTTGGCTGGACAGAATCGCCCAGATTGATGAGCAATCCTTGTCTTTGCAGGTGAGAACAAGCTTGCCCGATTGGTTGTTTGATCGCATCAAGGATATGCCCGAGCTTGAGTCCTTAACGACTGCGCTCAACACCGCAGCGCCGCTGGATATTCGCGTCAACCCAATGAAAGCGGATCGCGATGAAATGCTTGCCGACTTAATCAAGGGCAATGGCGTACGACATGCCCCAGTTGCGACACCCTATTCACCATGGGGAATCCGTCTCAAAGGCCGGCCTGCTATGAATAAGTGGCACCAGTTCGAACATGGCTTGATTGAGGTTCAGGACGAAGGCAGTCAGCTTCTCGCTTTGATGGTTGGGCCAAAGCGTGGTGAGATGGTCATCGATTTTTGCGCCGGTGCAGGTGGCAAAACACTTTTGCTCGGCGCGCTGATGCGCTCTACGGGAAGGCTCTACGCGTTTGATGTATCGGCGACACGGTTGGCAAAAGCTAAGCCGCGCTTTGCTCGAAGCGGGTTATCTAATATCGTACCGGTCGCGATTGAGCATGAAAATGACACACGTGTTCGGCGTCTTGCAGGTAAAGCGCACCGTGTTTTGGTGGATGCACCCTGCAGTGGCGTAGGAACCTTGCGGCGTAACCCTGACTTGAAATGGCGGCAGTCCGTTCAGAGCCTCCAAGAGCTCACTGCACTTCAGGCGCGTATTTTGGCAAGTGCTTCACGCTGTGTAGCACCGGGCGGACGTCTTGTTTACGCAACGTGTAGTATTTTGAAAGAGGAAAATCAGGATCAGGCAGAGCTGTTCTTAGCAAACCACCCTGATTTTGAGTTAATCGATGCGGCTCCGATTTTGGCGGCTCGCACTTCGCTTCAAATTGAAGGTCCCTATTTGAGTTTGCGTCCAGATGTCCATGGTACGGATGGGTTCTTTGCTGCAATCTTCGAAAGAAAGAAGGCCTTAGTGGCAGAAAAGTCAAAAAGTGAGCCTGAACTGAATGTAGACACTGAGTCTGTGACGCTTTTAGAGCCTGAGAGTCTCATTGATCCTGTCGCTAAAGAAACACAGGCACCAGAAGTTGGTACGACAGTTGAGGCCGGGCCAAAAGTAAAACCAAAGGCTAAACCAAGGGCAAAACCAAGGGCAAAACCCAAAGCGCGAGCGTAATCGACTGTTTGGCGGCCGTTAAGCCTTAAATAGTTGATTTTGCATAAAAATTTGAGGGTTTTTACTGGTAGTTCACACTAGGCTAGGCTAAAATTCTGTTCATCTTAATGTCTTGGATCATAGACACTTACATGAACGACTTTATCTCTTTTGCAGCAGGTGGTTTGCTCCAAGCTAATTGGTGGCAGGTGGTGCTTTTTACTCTCGGTATGACCCATATCACTATCGTTGCGGTCACCGTTTTCTTGCATCGCAGCCAAGCGCATCGCGGCTTGGATCTCCACCCGGCGGTCATGCACTTTTTCCGTTTTTGGCTTTGGATGACGACGGGAATGGTCACAAAAGAATGGGTATCGATTCATCGCAAGCACCACGCCCGCTGCGAGCGGGATGGCGATCCCCACTCACCTATGATTTATGGCATTGGCAAGGTTTTATTTAGTGGCGCCGAGCTGTATCGCCATGAGTCTAAAAATGCTGAGACGGTCTCTAAGTTTGGTCACGGTACACCTGATGACTGGCTCGAGCGCAATGTCTACACGCGCTTTAGCGCACGTGGCATCATTTTGATGTTGATCATCGACGTGGCGTTGTTTGGTGCGATCGGATTCACTATCTGGGCGATCCAGATGGCCTGGATTCCTTTCTGGGCTGCAGGCGTAGTCAACGGTATCGGTCATTATTTTGGTTATCGCAACTTCGCAAGTCCAGACACCAGCACAAACGTTTTTCCAATCGGCATCTTGATTGGTGGAGAAGAACTTCACAATAATCACCATGCTTACGGCACCTCTGCTAAATTCTCCAGTAAATGGTACGAGTTGGACATCGGCTGGGTTTACATCTTGGGTCTCAAGGCGCTTGGCTTAGCCAATATCAAAAAGGTCGCGCCTAAGTTGAAATTAGAGGCGAATGGCAAGGCGGGGGTAGATCTACGCACGCTTCAAGGTGTGATTGCACACCGCTACGAAATTCTTGCCCGCTACACCGGCATTATGAAAATTGCCTGCAAGGACGAGTTGATTCGTTTAAAAGCTTCAAAGGCGGATACTAAGGCGGATGCGCTCGCGGCTGCGACACATTGGCTCGGCCGTGGCGAAGAGAATCTCGCGCCTGCTGAGCGTGCCCGAATTGAGCAAGCGATTTCACAAAATGATTCTTTGTCTACCCTTGTCCTGATGCGACATGATTTGGTCAAGTTATGGGACAGCTCCACAGCGTCAAGCGAACAGTTGCTTCATGATCTACAGGCGTGGTGTCAGCGTGCCCAGCAGAGTGGCATTGCGAGCCTTGAGGAGTTCGCTCTGCGTCTTCGCCGCTATGCGGCATGATCGATAAGTTAAACGACCCTCAGCGAAACGCAGTTACTTTACCCGCGCAACACGCACTCGTGTTGGCGGGTGCTGGTAGCGGTAAAACTCGGGTGCTTACTACCCGAATGGCTTGGCTTGTTCAGACCAGTCAAGTGAGCCCCCTTGGTATCTTAGCCGTCACATTTACCAATAAAGCAGCACGCGAAATGGTCGCCAGAGTGTCGGCCATCTTGCCGATTGATACGCGTGGTTTGTGGATCGGAACCTTTCATGGCCTCTGTAATCGTATGTTACGAGCCCACCATCGGGATGCTGGCTTGCCGCAGGCGTTTCAGATTTTGGATACAGCAGATCAGTTAGCTGCCATCAAGAGACTCCTTAAGGCAAATGGGGTAGATGACGATAAATATCCACCTCGTGATGTGCAACGCTTCATTAACGGCGCCAAAGAGGATGGCCAGCGTCCGGGTGATGTCGAGGCCTACGATAGCTTCCGCCGTCGTTTAATCGAGATCTACACCCTTTACGAAGCGCAGTGCCAACGAGAAGGAGTCGTTGACTTTCCAGAGTTGCTTTTACGTGCTTACGAATTATTATTGCGTCATGCGCCGATTCGTGAGCACTATCAGCGTCGCTTTAAACATATTTTGGTTGACGAGTTCCAAGACACGAATACATTGCAATATAAATGGCTCACACTTCTGGCTGGTGGAGGCGCTCATTTGTTTGCAGTGGGTGATGATGATCAGTCAATTTATGCTTTCCGCGGTGCCAACGTTGGCAACATGGCTGACTTTGAGCGTGACTATGCACACGGCACGGTGATCCGTCTTGAGCAAAACTATCGCTCCTTTGGTCATATCCTCGACTCTGCTAATGCGCTCATCAGTCACAATACAGGTCGCCTTGGAAAAAACCTATGGACTGAACAAGGCGAGGGTGAGCAAATCCGTGTTGTGGAGCAGCCTACTGATTTACTTGAAGCCCAGTGGCTCGTCGAAGAAGTCCGAGGCCTAATTTCTGACGGTCGTGAGCGCAGTCAAATCGCTATTTTGTATCGTAGCAATGCACAGTCGCGAGTGATCGAACACGCTTTGTTTTCCTCAGGTGTGCCCTACAAGGTTTATGGTGGTTTGCGCTTCTTTGAGCGTCAGGAAATTAAACACGCGCTGGCCTATTTGCGTTTGATGGCTAATCTCGATGACGATACATCCTGGATGCGAGTCGTCAATTTTCCGCCACGCGGTATTGGTGCGCGAACCTTGGAACTTTTAGGTGACCAGGCAAAAGCTTACGATACGAGCCTGAGTAGCGCGGTTGCAAGAGTCCCAGGCAAAGGCGGCTCCAATTTGGCCCAGTTCTTAGGCTTGATTACACGTTTAGCTGAGGAGACACGATGTTTGCCTCTTCCTGAGCTTGTTGAGCACGTCATTGAGCACAGTGGTTTGATTGGACACTATCAGCTTGACCGCGAGGGTGCTGATCGCATTGAAAACCTTAGAGAGCTCATCACGGCTGCAGCGGCTTTTGTTGCAGAGTCCAATATGGGTGGATTGCCAGCTGGCGAAGTCGTTCAGACGATGGGTGCCCAAGATCCAATGGATGAGGGTTTTGATGGACTATCGCCTTTAATGGCCTTTTTGTCTCATGCGGCGCTTGAGGCAGGAGACAACCAAGCTCAAGCAGGTCAAGATGCCGTGCAATTGATGACTGTGCACGCAGCAAAAGGACTTGAGTTTGATGCCGTGTTCATTACCGGTATCGAGGAAGGTCTCTTTCCTCATGAAAACAGTATTCTTGAACAGGCCGGCCTCGAAGAAGAGCGTCGTCTGATGTACGTTGCAATTACCCGTGCTCGCGAACGACTTTATTTCAGTCTTGCTCAGAGTCGCATGCTTCATGGACAGACTCGCTATGCTATGCGTTCGAGGTTTTTGTCTGAGGTTCCGGAGGAGCATCTAAAGTGGTTGACGCCCAAACAGGGTCTTAGTGACTCTGAACCGCGCTGGAAATCGAGCGGTGTAGGTTTTGATGCCTACGCAAGGCAGGGTAGCGTCAAGCGCGCGCCTGCCGTGACTCAAAGCGCATCTTATGGCGTGACGGTTGGGAATCAACATTTTCGCGTAGGCCAAGGTGTTCGGCATGGTCGCTTTGGGGAAGGTACTATTTTTGGACTGTCTGGTAGTGGATTAGATGCTCAAGCTCAGATCCAGTTTCGTGACGTTGGGGCAAAAACTTTGGCACTTGGCGTAGCGAAACTTGAAATCATTCAGGGCTAATTATTGTCCTAGTTTGCGCCAATTGATTCCAGTTCACTTTGAAGCTCTAGCCAAGCTTCTTCTAGATCACCATGTGTTTTAGTCAATTCCCCATGTTGAGCGAGTGTTAGCAAACGCTCTTGACGTCGAGCCTCTGAGTAAAGATCTGCGTCGGCAATCAGCGCATCGAGTGTGTAGAGTTTGCTTTGTACCGCTTCAAGTTCTTTCTCAATTTTGATTAGCTTGACCTCAATGGGTTTGCGTAAGACGGCCGTGCGTTGACGCTCTTGCGCTTCTTCACGTTTTTGTTGTTTGCGATCTGCGCTTGAGATTTCCAAGCCGCTTGACGTGCCGATGATCTGATCCAATGCCTGGACACTCCCAGACTGCCGCTCAGCATGATCTTGTTTCCGTGCATTGGACTGATGTTGCGCCAACCAGTCTCTGTAATCTTCGAGATCACCGTCAAATTCCTGCACGCCACCATCTGCCACAATCCAAAAGCTGTCTACAGTCGTACGCAATAGATGTCGATCGTGTGACACGAGCAACATACTACCCCCAAACTCAGCTAATGCGGTTGTTAAGGCCTCGCGCGTTTCTACGTCCAAGTGGTTGCTTGGTTCGTCGAGCAGCAAGAGATTGGGTTTTTGCCAGACGATAAGTGAAAGTGCAAGCCGAGCTTTTTCGCCTCCTGACATGGGCGCTACCTTGTCCATGACGCGATCACCGCCAAAGCCAAAGCCGCCAAGATAATTGCGTAGTTCTTGTTCACGCGTTTGAGGAGCAAGACGTGCAAGATGTTGGAGAGGGCTACTGTCGAGGTCCAGCATGTCGAGCTGATGCTGAGCAAAGTACCCAACCTCCAGGCCGCGCGATGCTTTACGACTTCCAGCTTGAACATCAAGCTCTCCCGCGAGTGTTTTAACGAGCGTACTTTTCCCAGCACCGTTTACACCAAGAATGCCGATACGATCGCCACCACGCACCATGAGACGCACATTTCGCAAAATAGGAATAGCTTCATTTTGTTCGTTTGTGTAGCCAGCTTGCATATCCTCAAGAACCAGCAACGGGTCAGGCATTTCCTCAGGAGAAGGAATGCGGATGTCTATTCCTGACTCCGCATGGATAGGGGCTAAAAGCTCCATGCGTGCCAGTGCTTTTACGCGACTTTGCGCTTGTTTGGCTTTTGACGCTTTGGCTTTAAAACGATCAATAAAGCCTTGAAGTCTAGCGGTTTCGCGTGTTTGACGTTCCCAAGCGATTTTTGTTTGACGAAGGCGTTCAGAGCGTTGGATAACAAAGTCCTGATAGCCACCTTTGTAGCGATTGAGTTTGCCTTGATCAAAATGAAGAATCGTCTGAGCAACTGAGTCTAGAAATTCAGTGTCGTGAGAAATGAGTAAAACAGTCCCTGCATAGGCAACAAGCCAGCGCTCTAGCCATAGCATGGCATCGAGGTCTAGGTGATTGGTAGGCTCATCAAGTAGCAGCAGCTCTGAGGGTGCCATCAGCGCTCTGGCAAGTGCAATTCGCATTCGCCATCCACCAGAAAAACTGTCCACAGGTTGATCCCATTGCTCGGGTCTAAAACCTAATCCCGCGAGGAGTTGCTCTGCGCGTGAGGCCGAGGTCCATGCGCCGACTTCAATGAGTTCAGATTCAAGCTCAGCGATACGAGCACCTAGTACGTCCGCTTGACTGGGATTGTTTTCAAGTTCCGAGGAAACATGTTGACGTTCACGTTGAAGTGCTCGTAAATGTGTGTCCCCATCAATGACAAACTCTCGCGCGCAACTGTCACTTGATGCGATTTCCTGTTTTACGCTGGCCATGCGCCAGCCCTGAGGAACTTCTAGCGATCCAGCATCCGCTTCAATTTCATTCTGAAGTAGTGCAAATAAAGTTGATTTGCCGGCGCCATTTTTCCCAACGAAACCCACACGTTCGCCAGGGTGAACAACAAATTCAGTTTGATCGAGCAATACTTTAGTGCCACGACGAACCGTCAAGCCAGAAGCACGAATCACGGTGTTAATTGCTCTTTGGTCAGGAGAAGAATTTGATCAGAAGCCTCGGCGGTATCAAGCCATACAGGTTCTAGGTCAGGGAAGGCTGCCTCAAAATAAGAGCGCTCATGTCCGATTTCAATTAACAAAAGACCATTGTCACGTAAATGTGCAGGAGCTTGTTCGATAATCGTTCGCACAAGATCCATACCATCATCTCCACCCGCAAGTGCCAGCGAAGGCTCGTGTCGGAATTCGGGGGGAAGTGTCAACATAGATGCTGAATTGACGTAAGGCGGATTGCTAATGATCAAATCGTATTGTGCAGAGACTGGCAGTGAATCGAAGAGGCTTCCATGATGCAGATTCAGTCGATCTTTCATGTCGTGTTTTGCAACGTTAATGAGCGCAACATCGAGTGCATCATTTGAAATATCTGTAGCGTCAACAAATGCCTCCGGGAACTGGTGTGCCGCAATAATTGCCAAGCATCCTGAGCCCGTACATAAATCCAGAATGCCTGTGACCTCATAGGGGTCGATGATCCAGGGGCTCAACTGATTCATCAAAAGCTCAGCGATCGGTGAGCGCGGCACAATCACACGCTGATCAACATGAAAAGCATAGCCTTGCAGCCATGCTTCATGGGTCAAATAAGGTGCGGGTAAGCGCTGTTCACAACGTAAATCAATCAAACTCAGAGCCGCTTCGCGTTCAGATGGCAAAATGCGCGCATCCATGAAAGGCTCGAGTTGATCGGGAGGTAAGTTCAATGCATGCAAAACCAAATAAACCGCTTCGTCCCAGGCATTGTCTGAACCATGTCCAAAAAACAGTTTGTGTTCGTTAAAGCGCGATACAGCGTAGCGAATCAAGTCGCGAACGCTGAGTAACGCTTCACGTGAACCATCTATTAATTTGGTCATTCGAGGTTCAGGCCTGAAAAAATTGAGTGAGAGTGCGTTGAAGCGTTTGATCGAGAAATTAAGCTCTCAACAAATCATTAATGCTTGTCTTTGCACGTGTCTGCGCATCTACGCGCTTGACGATAATGGCACAGTTCAAACTATGTGAGCCATCTGCAGAGGGTAACGAGCCAGGCACAACGACCGATCCTGATGGGACGCGCCCATAATGAATTTCTTTGGTTTCACGATCATAAATGCGCGTGCTTTGTGACAAAAACACGCCCATGGCTAATACTGAGTTTTCCTCAACGATGACGCCTTCGACCACTTCGGAGCGCGCACCGATAAAGCAATTGTCTTCGATGATGGTTGGATTGGCTTGAAGCGGCTCAAGTACGCCACCAATCCCCACACCACCAGACAAGTGAACGTTTTTGCCAATTTGTGCGCATGAGCCAACAGTGGCCCATGTATCGACCATTGTGCCTTCGTCGACATAGGCACCAATATTGACATAGGAGGGCATTAAGACAACGTTGTGTCCAATAAAAGCACCCCGGCGGGCGACGGCAGGAGGTACGACGCGATAGCCGCCCGTTTTAAATGCTGTTTCTCCGTACTCGGCAAATTTGAGTGGCACTTTATCGAAAAACTGCATGGGTGCTTGTCCCATGATCGCATTGTCGTACAAACGGAATGAGAGCAAGACTGCTTTTTTAATCCACTGATGCACTTCCCACTTACCGTTCATTTTTTCGGCAACACGTAAACGACCTGTATCTAAGGCATCGATGGTGTGCTCAACGGCTTCGCGAATAGCGGCATCTGCGTCAGAGGGTGACAAATTGGCGCGGTTTTCCCAGCCTTGTTCAATAGTGGTTTGCAGATCGAGAGTCATGTGTGCCCTGTTTAGAAAAAATTTAAAGTAAGTGGAAGTGCTTGAGTGATTATGTGACTGTATGTTTAATTTGCGTTTTTAACGAACAGACTGAGGGTAATGCTTGCGAACAAAGTCGGCGATACGATGTGCACCCTCGACGCAGTCTGCAAGCGGTGCGACTAAGGCAATCCGGATTCGATTTAAGCCCGGGTTGATGCCGTCAACAGTTCTTCCAACGAAGCTGCCTGGTAGCAGCGTGACGTTGGTGTGCGTCAAAAGGTCTCGGACAAACTCGGCGTCTGGTCCTGGCGTGCCTGCCCAAAGATAGAACGAAGCATCTGGGCGCTCGACGTTGAGGACGGGTTGAAGAATTGGCAAGACCGCATCAAATTTTGCGCGGTACTGCGCTCGGTTTTCAATCACATGCGCCTCATCGTCCCAAGCTGCAATACTTGCGGCTGAGACAACAGGTGACAAGGCGCTCCCGTGGTAAGTGCGATAGAGTAAAAACTTCGAAATGAGTCTTGCATCACCCGCAACAAAACCTGAACGCATTCCCGGTACATTTGAGCGCTTGGAAAGGCTAGAAAAACTCATCAAATTTCTAAAGTCAGTACGACCTAATTGGTACGCAGCTTGCATTGCGCCTAATGGTGGGTGGGCTTCGTCCAGAAAGATTTCTGAGTAGCACTCATCAGACGCAATGACAAAGCCGTAGCGATCAGACAGTTCAAATAAAATTTTCCAATCAGACAAAGGCATGACATTGCCGGCAGGGTTGCCTGGTGAACAAACAAACAGAAGCTGCGTGCGCGCCCAAACCTCAGCAGGAACGGTGGTCCAGTCACAGCGAAAGTTTTTGCTTGGATCTGAATTGACGTAGTAGGGGGTCGCGCCGCCGAGGAGTGCGGCACCTTCGTAGATTTGGTAGAAAGGATTTGGACAAACCACCAAACCGTCTTGAGTGCCGTCCAGAATCACCTGACCAAAAGCAAACAGCGCCTCACGAGAACCAAGCGCGGGTAAGATCTGTGTCTCTGGATCAGGGCGCGGGATATCGTATCGACGTCCGATCCAAGCACTGATGGTTTGACGAAGCTTAGGGTCACCTTTGGTTGGAGGGTAAACAGACAAACCCTCTAGGCCGCCAATAATTGCGTTTTTCACGCAATCTGGAGCCGGATGCTTGGGCTCGCCGATAGAGAGATTGATTGGCCGCAAGCCAGAGGCGGCAGGGTTTGACTGGGCGAGTAAGGCCCTTAGTTTTTCAAACGGATAGGGCTGTAAAGTATCGAGGCGCGGATTCATTCCGACATTTTAACCAGTTGGCTGGCAGGGTGGGGCGGAAAATACGCTGAGTGTGCGCTACAATGACCGGCTATTGCGAAGGTGGCGAAATTGGTAGACGCACCAGGTTTAGGTCCTGACGCTGTAAAAGGTGTGCGGGTTCGAGTCCCGCCCTTCGCACCAACCCCGTTCCTTTACTCGGCGTGGGCTCTATTGCCGCGCTTTCCGTCCTCTTTGTTTGGTAGATTTTTATGCAACCAGTGGTTGAAACCCTTTCCGGCCTTGAGCGCCGCATCGAAATCTCGGTCTTGTTGGCCGACGTAGAAAAAGCTGTTCAGGCTGAACTGAAACGAGCGTCTCGGACGGCCAAGGCACCCGGTTTTCGTCCTGGCAAAGTCCCAATGGCAATGCTTGAACGGACACACTCAGCCGGTATTCGCTACGATGCGATCAACAACAAGGTTGGACAAGCTTTCGAACAGGCCGTTGAAGCCTCAGGCTTACGTATCGCTGGTGCTCCTAAGCTTGAGCCTAAAACCGAAGGTACTCCAGAGGGTTCTTTGGCCTTTTACGCTGTGTTTGAGGTCTATCCAGAGATTACGCTCCCCGACTTGACTGGACTCAGCATTAAACGTGCCGTCACGACAGTGGGTGACGCCGAGGTACAAAGCACCGTCGATATTTTGCGCAAACAACGTGCCGAATACGCTGCCCGTGATAACCGCGTTGCAACGGATGAGGATCGTGTCACACTTGATTTTGTCGGCACGATAGACGGCGTTCCTTTCGATGGCGGCAAAGCCGATGATTTTCCCTTTGTGTTGGGTCAGGGGCGCATGTTGCCTGAGTTCGAGGTGGCTGTTCGCGGTCTGAAAGCCGGTGAATCCAAGGTTTTCCCTTTAGCTTTTCCTGCTGATTACGGTGGTAAAGACGTTGCTGGCAAAACAGCAGAGTTCACGATTACTGTCAAAGAAGTTGCAGAGCCAGTGTTGCCTGTCATCGATGCTGAGTTTGCTAAGTCCTTGGGTCAACCTGAGGGCGATGTAGAAAAATTGCTTGCTGACATTCGTGGCAATATTGAGCGCGAAGTTAAAGCCCGTACGTTGGCACGTACTAAAAATAGTGTGATGGATGCCTTAATTGGTGCAGCCACATTTGATGTGCCTAAGTCGCTTGTCGAGAGCGAGTGTGAGGCACGCGTGCAAGCTGCTCGTGCTGAGCTCACTCAGCGCGGCGTTCCCAATGCCGACAAAATGCCAATTCCTGCCGATGCGTTTACTGCCGAAGCCGAACGTCGTGTCCGCTTGGGACTGCTCGTTTCTGAACTCGTTCAACAAGCACAACTCCAGGCTAAACCTGAGCAAGTGCGTGCACGTATTGAAGAATTTGCTGCCAATTACGAAAAACCTGCTGAAGTCATCAGTTATTATCTTTCAGATCGTGCGCGTCGTTCTGAAGTCGAAGGCATCGTGCTTGAGGACAATGTTGTCCAGCATGCACTGGCTCAGGCTAAGGTCGAAGACGAGCATGTCCCCTTTGACCAAGTGATGGGAACAGCCTAAATGCAACGTTTTACCGATTTCTATGCATCTATGCACGGTGGCGCCTCTGTGACGCCAACTGGGCTTGGTTACATACCGATGGTGATTGAACAATCGGGCCGTGGTGAGCGCTCCTACGACATTTATTCACGCCTTCTCAAAGAACGTGTGATTTTTTTGGTTGGACCGGTCAACGACCAGTCTGCCAATCTAGTCGTGGCGCAATTGTTGTTTTTAGAGTCTGAGAATCCTGACAAGGATGTTGCCCTCTATATCAACTCGCCCGGTGGATCGGTCTATGCAGGTATGGCCATTTACGACACTATGCGCTTTATCAAGCCTGAAGTCTCTACACTTTGTACGGGGCTTGCAGCAAGTATGGGCGCTTTTTTGTTGGCGGCCGGTCAAAAAGGTAAGCGTTTTTCACTCCCTAACTCACGCATTATGATTCACCAGCCATCTGGTGGCGCTCAAGGTCAGGCCTCTGATATTCAGATTCAAGCCCGCGAGATTCTCGATCTTCGTGCGCGCTTAAACAAGATGCTTGCTGAACATACAGGGCAGACTGTCGAGCGTATTGAGATCGACACTGAGCGCGACAACTTTATGTCTGCGCCCGACGCTGTGGCCTATGGTTTGATTGACAAAGTGCTGACATCACGCGCGGACACTGTCTAAGACACTCCGGCCCAAGACCTACAGGAACGCTATGTCCGAGAAGAAAGGATCTGCAACGACTAAAGTCTTGCATTGCTCATTTTGTAATAAGGCACAGAACGAAGTTCGCAAGCTGATCGCGGGCCCATCCGTGTTTGTTTGCGATGAGTGTATCGACTTGTGTAATGACATCATCCGCGAGGAAGCTCAGGCGAGTGCCAAAGAGTCCATCAAAACTGAATTGCCGACGCCTGCAGAGATTAAAGCTTTCTTAGATCAGTATGTGATTGGTCAGACAGCACCAAAGCGTGTGTTAGCTGTTGCGGTTTACAACCACTACAAACGCTTACGCCATGGCGAGATGAAGGGTGATGGCGTTGAGCTTTCCAAAAGCAATATTCTGCTGATTGGCCCAACAGGTTCAGGTAAAACCTTGCTTGCTCAGACGCTGGCACGTCAATTGAACGTACCTTTTGTAATGGCAGATGCGACAACGCTGACCGAGGCCGGCTATGTTGGTGAAGACGTTGAAAATATCATTCAAAAGCTGTTGCAAAATTGCAACTATGAGGTAGATAAGGCTCAACGTGCCATTGTGTATATTGACGAGATCGACAAGATCTCTCGTAAAGCAGACAACCCATCGATTACTCGCGATGTGTCTGGTGAAGGCGTGCAGCAGGCTTTGCTAAAGCTTATTGAGGGGACGGTTGCTTCCGTGCCTCCTCAGGGCGGGCGCAAACATCCCAATCAAGATTTTGTCCAGGTCGATACCACCAACATTTTATTCATCGTCGGCGGCGCATTTGACGGCTTAGAAAAGGTGATTCGTAACCGGACCGAGCGTTCAGGTATTGGATTTGGTGCTTCGGTTGAGTCTAAAACTGAAAGATCGACGGGAGATACTTTTCTTGAGGTCGAGCCCGAAGATTTGGTCAAATTTGGCTTAATTCCAGAGTTGGTGGGACGCTTGCCAGTCATCGCAACTTTACAAGAGTTGGATGAAGAAACACTCATGCAGATTTTGATTGAACCCAAAAATGCAGTGGTTAAGCAATTTCAAAAATTGTTTGCCATGGAAGACGCTGAGCTTGAGATTCGTCCAGCAGCTCTCAAGGCCATTGCACGCAAAGCAATTAAGCGTAAAACAGGTGCACGTGGTTTACGCTCAATCCTTGAGTCTGCACTTTTAGACACCATGTATGAATTACCTACCCAAGGTAATATTAAACGTGTGGTGTTGGATGAGGCGGCTATTAATGGGGAGGGGCAGCCATTATTGGTATACGCCGATGAAAGCGAACCTAAACCTGAGATAAAAAAACCGACCTTACGGGATGCCGCAGCGTAAAGTGAAATTTTGTCAGTATTTGACTCTGATTTCCCAGCCCCTTTATAGGGGCTTTTTCTTTAATTGGAGTTTTGAGCTTGAAATTTAGGCTATTGTCCCAATAACGAATCTATTCGGAATTATACGGGCTTTGTATCGGCCGCCCAGTTAGGATTCGCCGAGTTTTTATTAGGAGCACATCATGTCCGGACATCAGACTTTGCCTTCTGAACCCATCAATCTGCCCCTGTTGCCGTTACGCGACGTTGTCGTGTTTCCTCACATGGTTATTCCCCTGTTTGTGGGGCGTCCCCGCTCAATTCGCGCACTTGAAGCTGCGATGGAAGCCGGCAAGAGCATTATGTTGGCAGCTCAAAAATCTGCGGGTAAAGATGATCCGACCCCGGATGATGTTTATGAAATCGGCTGTGTGGCGACTATTTTGCAGATGCTGAAGCTTCCTGACGGCACTGTTAAGGTATTGGTCGAGGGCGCACAACGTGCACGCGTGAACAATATTCATGATGTGGAAACGTATTTCACATCTGAGGCAGTCCCAATCGCGCCTGATGCTTCTACAGGCGCGGAGATCGAGGCATTGCGTCGGGCGATCGTGAGCCAGTTCGAGCAATACGTCAAGCTCAACAAAAAGATCCCGCCTGAAATTCTGACTTCCTTAGCGGGCATTGATGATGCTGGTCGCTTAGCCGATACGATTGCTGCTCACTTGCCACTCAAACTTGAGCAGAAGCAAAAGATGCTTGAGATCATCTCGACTTCTGAGCGTCTCGAAGCCCTGTTGTCCCAACTTGAGACAGAGATTGATATTCTTCAAGTTGAAAAGCGGATTCGTGGTCGTGTCAAAAAGCAGATGGAAAAGAGCCAACGCGACTACTATTTGAATGAGCAGGTTAAGGCTATTCAGAAAGAGTTGGGTGAGGGCGAAGAGGGTGCGGACATAGAAGAGCTCGAAAAGAAAATCGAAGCTGCCCATCTTCCTAAAGACGCCCGTAAAAAAGTTGATGGCGAGCTCAAAAAGCTCAAACTTATGTCGCCCATGTCTGCTGAGGCTACGGTTGTTCGTAACTACATTGATACTGTGATTGCTTTACCTTGGCGCAAAAAGAGTAAAGTCAACAACTCGATTCCTAATGCTGAAAGTGTGCTTGATAACGACCACTATGGCTTGGACAAGGTCAAAGAACGCATTCTTGAGTACCTTGCGGTTCAGCAGCGCGTTGACAAGGTTAAAGCACCGATTCTTTGTCTGGTCGGTCCTCCCGGGGTCGGTAAGACCTCGTTGGGTCAATCTATTGCTAAAGCCACGAACCGCAAGTTCATTCGTATGGCCTTGGGTGGTGTGCGTGATGAAGCTGAGATTCGTGGACACCGGCGCACTTATATCGGGTCGATGCCTGGCAAAATTTTGCAAAATATGTCAAAGGTCGCAGTGAGAAATCCTTTATTCTTGCTCGATGAAATCGATAAATTAGGAATGGATTTCCGCGGTGATCCTGCTTCAGCATTGCTTGAGGTTTTGGATCCAGAACAGAATCACACCTTTCAAGACCACTATGTTGAGGTTGATTTTGACTTGTCGGATGTGATGTTTGTTGCAACGAGTAACACGCTCAATATTCCACCTGCACTTCTCGACAGAATGGAAGTCATTCGTCTTTCTGGTTACACAGAGGAGGAAAAAATCCATATTGCGCTTGATCATCTTGTCCCTAAGGTGATGAAGAACAATGGCGTGAAGCCTGAAGAGCTCCTCTTAGAGGAATCAGGAATTCGAGACATCGTCCGTTATTACACGCGCGAAGCTGGCGTACGTTCTCTCGAGCGTGATGTAGGCAAGATTTGCCGAAAAGTTGTTAAGAAACTTCTTGCTGAAAGCGAGGCTAAAAAGGCTGCCAAGTCTTCCGAACCAATCGCCAAGGTGATTGTAAATTCTGACAATTTGAGCGATTACTTAGGCGTGCGTCGCTATAACTTTGGCATGGCTGAGAAGGAAAATCAGATCGGTCAGGTGACTGGACTTGCTTGGACTGAGGTGGGCGGTGATTTGCTGACGATTGAAGTTGCAGATATGCCTGGTAAGGGTGTGATTCAGCGCACGGGCTCTATTGGCGATGTGATGAAAGAGTCAGTCGAAGCCGCGCGGAGTGTTGTGCGCGCGCGTGCGGCTCGTTTGGGTATTGCCGATACTGTGTTTGAAAAACGCGATATTCACGTTCACTTTCCAGAGGGTGCCACGCCCAAGGACGGCCCTTCAGCTGGTATTGCGATTACAACAGCAATCGTTTCAGCTTTAACGCATATTCCAGTCCGTGCTGATGTTGCCATGACTGGGGAAATAACCTTGCGTGGTGAGGTGCTTGCGATTGGCGGACTCAAGGAAAAGTTACTTGCAGCACACCGTGGTGGGATCAAGACTGTTTTGATTCCTGAAGAAAACGTCAAGGATCTTGCAGAGATTCCTGATAACGTAAAGAATCATTTGGAAATCGTACCGGTTCGCTGGATAGATAAGGTATTGGAGGTTGCGCTTTCGCAGCCAACCAAGCCTTTGCCAGAGGAGCCTGTTGTAGCCAAAGATGTCGTAGCAAAGTCTGAGGTTGCAGCACCGACTGATCCTGTGATTAAACATTGAGGAAGCAGTGGTATTCAAGATGTTCGATATGAGCTAGTCCAAGAGGCGCCTGCATGGCGCCTCTTTTTTCAGGAGTGAGAGATCAATGCAAGTGTTTGTTGATTCTGTTCGGCTCGATAAATGGCTTTGGGCAGCGCGTTTTTATAAATCACGTACCCTGGCTGCATCTGCAATTGAAGCGGGCCGAGTTTTGGTTTCAGATGATCGCGCTAAACCTGCGCGCTTAATCAAAGTTGGTGAGCACCTCAAGATCAATCGCGAGCAAGAGCGTTTTGAGCTTGTGGTTCGAGGAATTACTGAGCAGCGAAAGTCTGCACCCTTGGCAAGCTTGCTCTTTGAGGAAACCCCAGAGAGTCTCCTTGCTCGACAAACAGTTGCTGAGAATAGACGATTCTTTAGCGAACCTTCACAGAGAATGGAGGGACGCCCGACTAAACGCAACCGCCGAACGCTAGAGCGGTGGAAAGAAAGCTAAACACAGCACCTTCAGGTCAGCGATCAAGGGGGTGCTCAGTGAGGTGCTTATTGTAGGGGGGTATTTCTGATCAGGCCTAAAGCAATACCTTCGACAGAGAAGTCTTGACCAGGCTGAATCACGATCGGTTCAAAATCTGAGTTTTCTGGAAGCAACTCAATCGTGTTACCTTTTTTATTTAAACGCTTGACGGTCACCTCATCATCAATGCGCGCAACGATGATTTGTCCGTTTCTGGCGTCACTCGTTTTTTTAATAGCCAGTAAATCACCATCTAAAATCCCAACATCACGCATACTCAAGCCTTTGACCTTCAGTAGATAGTCTGGCTGTTGGGTGAACATATTTGGGTCGATAGAGACTTCTTTTTCGATGTTTTCAGCAGCCAACATCGGATAGCCTGCTGCCACGCGCCCAATGAGTGGGACGAGCATTTGCCCCATGTCAGGTAGATTTTTAAGTCCTATGCGGGCTAAAGGCGATCGAATGGTTGTGTCAGTACTTTCAATTTCAGATGAACCATTAAAGTGGTCATGCGTTTCAGAGGTGAACTCTGCTGCGCTCTCGGTCAGTCTGATGCCACGCGAGGCACCAGCGGTGAGTTCGATGACGCCTTTGCGAGCTAGCGCCCTCAGGTGATCCTCGGCTGCATTGGCAGAACGGAACCCTAACTTTTGAGCGATTTCGGCTCGCGTAGGAGGAAAACCCGTATTTGTCACAGCCTCACGGATCAAATCCAAAATCTGTTGTTGTCGATCAGTTAGTTTAATAGTCACAGTCAAGCCCTCAGGCATGTGCACATATACAGTGCTGTTTTTATATACAGCCTAGATTTTGCATCATTTATGTTTGAATTGCAAATATTATCTGTATATAAAAACAGCTCCGGAGAAGCGGAGCTGTTTTAAACCACTTAACCTTACAAAAGATTAATTTAGCTTTTCATGACGCTGGCAATGGCCTTGGCTACCACATCAATATTATGACTATTTAATGCTGCGACGCAGATGCGTCCACTACTCACGGCATAAATCGCGTGTTCAGTTCGTAAAAGCTCAACTTGTGCCGCGCTTAGGCCAGAAAAAGAGAACATGCCGCGTTGTGCCATTACAAAACTAAAGTCTTCAGTGACGCCGTTTTGAGAAAGCTTTTCAACCAACTGGCGGCGCATGAGGCGAATGCGCTCACGCATTCCTGCAAGCTCTTGATCCCACAATGCAAAAAGCTCTGGCGAGTTGAGCACAGTCGACACGATTGTGCCGCCATGGGTAGGAGGGTTGGAGTAGTTGGTGCGAATGACGCGCTTAACTTGGCTGAGCACGCGGTTTGATTCGTCTTGGCTGCCAGTGACGATGGTCAGTGCGCCAACACGTTCGCCGTATAGCGAGAATGATTTTGAAAAGGATGAGCTGATAAACATCGTCATATCGAGATCAGCAAAAAGCCTCACCGCCGAAGCATCTTGTTCCAAGCCATCGCCAAATCCTTGATAGGCGATATCTAAGAAAGGGATTAGGTTCGCGTCCTTGATGACTTTGGCAACTTCACGCCACTGATCCGTCGTCAAGTCTACGCCAGTCGGATTGTGACAACATGCATGCAATACAACCACGCTCTGGGAGGGGAGCCCACGTAATCCGTTCAACATGCCTGGAAAGTCTAAACCGTGGGTTGCCGCATCGTAATAGGGGTAACTCACAACTTCAAAACCGGCACGTTCGAAGAGTGCGCGATGATTCTCCCAGCTTGGGTTACTGATAGCAACTTTGGCATTGGGTACCAATTGTTTGATGAAATCAGCACCAATTTTCAATGCGCCTGTTCCGCCTAGCGCCTGCATAGTCAACACTCGCCCCGAAGCGACCAAGGAAGAGTTTTTGCCAAGCACTAACTCTTGTGCGCCCTTGTTGTAACCAGCTATGCCCTCGATGGGCAAATAACCACGTGAGGCGGCGGCCTCAACGCGCGTGACTTCGGCTTTGTGGACTGCAGAAAGTAAAGGAATTTTGCCTTTGTCGTCATAGTAGACGCCCACACCTAGGTTGACCTTGTGTGCGCGTGTATCGGCATTAAATTGTTCGTTCAGACCCAAAATTGGGTCACGTGGGGCGAGTTCTACGGATTGAAAAAGGGTGCTCATTTTGAGTGTCTGTGGAGAGATGCGAAAAGGATCAGCTTGGGTTTGAGGAGTGAATTCTTTAAAAACAATAATTTTTTGGGTGGACGCTCTGTCTAACAGCAGACATAATAGACGGTTAATCCCGCATCCGAGGGGTTTCCCCAATAAGTCTAGCATGGCCTCTAATATTCCCCCCCAAGAAATGAGTGATTTTGACGATGTCGCCCCAAGCCCGCCTCCTGCAATCATGCACGAAGGTGTCTTGGGGGCTCGTGCTTCGATTCCAATTGTGCCTGCGACTATTTCTACAGGCAAAGAAGAGCCACGCTATGTTGATTACCCTGATAGCCCGTTTCATCTATATCAGCCATACCCGCCTGGCGGAGATCAGCCCAATGCCATTAACCAACTGGAGCAGGGAGTCAGAGATGGTCTGATGAAGCAAACGCTTCTAGGTGTCACTGGTTCAGGGAAAACTTTCACAATGGCCAATATGATTGCGCGCCTTGGAAGGCCTGCCGTGGTCTTGGCGCCCAACAAGACCTTGGCCGCTCAGCTCTATGCTGAAATGCGAGAATTTTTTCCTAAAAATGCTGTGGAGTATTTTGTCTCGTACTACGACTACTACCAGCCTGAAGCTTACGTCCCAACACGCGATCTCTTTATTGAAAAAGACTCTTCGATCAACGAGCATATCGAGCAGATGCGCTTATCGGCAACAAAGAGCTTGCTCGAACGTCGTGACACGATCATTGTCGGTACGGTTTCATGTATTTACGGCATTGGTAATCCTTCAGACTACCACGCGATGGTTTTAATTTTGCGTGTCGGAGACCGTGTGCCCAGGCGCGAAATCCTCGCCCGACTAGTCGCGATGCAGTACGAGCGCAACGATACTGAATTTACGCGTGGGACCTTTCGTGCTCGCGGCGAAACGATTGATGTTTTCCCAGCAGAGAGTGCTGAGCTTGCTGTTCGCCTCTCTTTATTTGATGACGAAGTAGAAAGTTTGGAGCTCTTTGATCCGCTCACTGGCAAGGTCCGTCAGAAAGTGCCTCGATTCACTGTTTACCCAGGCTCGCATTATGTGACGCCCCGCGATACTGTGATGCGTGCCATCGAAACAATTAAACAAGAGCTCCGTGAACGCGTAAAGTTTTTTGTTGAGGGCGGTCATCTTATTGAAGCCCAGCGGATCGAGCAGCGCACCCGTTTTGACTTAGAGATGTTAACTGAGTTGGGTTTTTGTAAGGGCATTGAAAACTATTCACGTCATCTTTCCGGTGCTGCGCCCGGCGATCCGCCTCCGACGCTGATTGATTATTTACCGAGCGATGCATTGATGTTCATTGATGAAAGTCATGTCACGATCGGACAGTTAGGGGGCATGTATCGTGGCGATCGCGCTCGCAAAGAAACGCTTGTGACCTACGGTTTTCGCTTGCCTTCAGCTATGGACAATCGTCCACTAAAAATGGAAGAGTTTGAAACAAGGATGCGCCAGTGTATTTTTGTTTCTGCTACGCCGGGTCAGTACGAGCAAGCGCATACGGATAACGTTGTCGAACAAGTCGTGCGTCCAACTGGGTTAGTTGATCCGATTGTCGAAGTTCGGCCTGCCCGAACTCAGGTTGACGACTTATTGGGGGAGATCAAACTTCGCGTGGCGATTGTGGAGAGGGTCTTGGTCACAACGCTGACCAAGCGCATGGCAGAAGATCTGACAGACTATCTGGCGGAGCATGGTGTTCGGGTGCGCTATTTGCACTCAGATATTGACACTGTCGAGCGAGTTGAAATCATTCGAGACTTGCGCTTAGGGGTGTTTGATGTACTAGTTGGCATTAATTTATTGCGCGAAGGCCTTGATATTCCAGAGGTTTCTCTTGTTGCAATTTTAGATGCGGATAAAGAAGGTTTTCTGCGCTCAGATCGCAGTTTGATTCAAACAATTGGTCGTGCGGCACGAAATCTAAACGGCCGGGCCATTTTGTATGCTGATCGCATGACTGACTCGATGAAACGCGCGATGGGGGAGACAGAGCGCAGGCGTCAAAAACAATTGGCCTTCAATACAGAGCATGGCATTGAGGCACGCAGTGTACGAAAGGCTGTTCGCGAATTGATTGATGGAATTGTTGCGCCTGCTTTTAGGAATCAAGAGGAGCCACAGATATCCCTATCGTTGTTGACAGACGAGAAAGCCTTGGCTAAAGAGTTCAAGCGTCTCGAAAAGTTAATGCTTGATCACGCCCGTAATCTCGAGTTTGAGCAAGCAGCTGCCGCAAGGGATGCATTAAAGGCGCTTAAAGATCGTGTGCTGCTGTCTGGTGCATAAACCTAGATTGTGAGCGTTGTAACGGTGCGTCTAAGTACGTCTTTTGGTTACAATTTTGTGGCTAAATTGTCTTTTTTTTAAAAAATAAATCAATGCTATTTAAAATAAATATCATTTAACGCATTGATATTATTGAAATAATTATTGTTATGACTTTATAAGTTTCTTTAAAAAAAATAGAAAAAATATCTGGACATGTTACGGGTTTTCCCTCACAATATGCACCATCATGACAAAAGTCCTCTTCGTATGCATGGGCAATATTTGCCGGTCGCCCAGTGCAGAAGGCGTATTTCGCCACCTGATTAATGACGCAGGCCTCTCTGAGGTCGTCGGGATTGATTCTGCCGGTACCCATAGCTTCCATGTAGGCGAGGCCCCCGATCCGCGCGCCATCACTGCTGCGCGGAAACGAGGTTATGAGATCACGCATGCAGAAGCCAGGCAAGTTGAACCTGAGGATTTTCACGATTACGACATGATTCTTGCGATGGATTGGGAAAACCTCTCAGCTTTGCAACAACAGTGCCCAAAGCCCCATCAGCACAAACTCATGTTGCTGATGCGTTTCGCCAATGAGTTCGAAGAAGCTACAGTTCCTGACCCTTATTATGGTGGGCCAGAGGGTTTTGGTAAGGTACTCGACTATCTTGAGGATGCCTGCCAAGGCGTGCTCGAACTAGTCCGCAAGCGCGTGACCCAATACCAAGCTGCTTAGTCTCTTTGATCCGAAAAACCGCGCTTTGCGCGGTTTTTTTTTGGCTTAAATCCTGAAAACCTACAATGTTTTAAGGGTATACCCAACTAAATTACTCGGGAATTATGTATACTTGAGTTGTTTAGTCGGGTAAGTCATCAAACACTCAACGTTTCTTCAAAAGGATACTGTCATGAGGCTCACTACAAAAGGACGTTTCGCGGTCACTGCCATGATTGATTTGGCGCTTCGCCAGCAGGGTGGGCCCGTGACACTGTCGGCTATCAGCCAGCGTCAAAATATTTCGCTGTCCTACCTTGAACAATTGTTCGGTAAGCTGCGCCGCCATGAGTTAGTGGAAAGTGTGCGTGGCCCAGGTGGCGGATACACTTTGTCCCGCCTAGCGCGCAACATCACTGTTGCCGACATCATCTTTGCCGTGGATGAGCCGATCGATGCGACTAATTGCGGCGGTAAGTCAGCCTGTGATAGCGGTACGGATGGAAAGCCCGGCATCTGTATGACGCATGAGCTTTGGTCTACGCTCAATCGCAAAATGGTTGATTTCTTGGATTCAGTTTCTTTGCAAGACCTTGTTGACCAGCAGCGCCTGCGTCAAATTCAAGAAGCGAGCAAGACTTCCGGCGCCGGTGTGCGAGTAAATGTTGTCGGAACAACTGCCTCACCTCTGAATACAGAGCCTGCATCGATTAGTCTTTAAAAATACTCAGGAGTTTCAGCATGTCCAACCGTCCTATTTATTTTGACTATTCTGCTACGACACCGGTAGATCCACGTGTTGTCGAAAAGATGATCCCTTGGCTGTACGAGCATGCGGGCAACCCTGCATCACGCAGCCACGCATATGGTTGGGAAGCCGAAGAGGCCGTTGAGCGCGCCCGCGGTCAGGTTGCTGCGTTGGTGAACGCTGATCCACGCGAAATTGTTTGGACTTCCGGTGCGACTGAGTCTAACAACCTCGCCATTAAAGGTGCTGCAACCTTTTACGCCGAGCGTGGTAAACATGTCATCACGATCAAAACCGAGCACAAAGCCGTTTTGGATCCGTGTCGAGAGTTAGAGCGCCAAGGCTTTGATGTGACCTATCTTGATGTCCAGGAAAATGGTCTGATCAACATGGATGCGCTCAAAGCGGCTATCCGTCCTGACACCGTATTGATTTCAGTGATGTTCGTGAATAACGAAATCGGTGTCATTCAGGATGTCGCTGCTATCGGAGAGTTGTGCCGTGCGAACAACATTATCTTCCACGTCGATGCTGCTCAAGCAACGGGTAAGGTCGCGATCGATTTACAGACGCTTAAAATCGATTTGATGTCTTTTTGTGCGCACAAAACCTATGGCCCCAAGGGGATCGGTGCTTTGTACGTTCGTCGTAAGCCTCGGATTCGTATTGAGGCTCAGATGCACGGTGGAGGGCATGAGCGTGGTTTTCGTTCAGGAACACTCGCCACGCATCAGATCGTTGGTATGGGCGAGTCCTTTGCCTTGGCTCAACAAGAGATGGGGACTGAAAATGAGCGTGTCCGCATGTTGCGTGATCGTTTATGGGCGGGTTTGTCACAGATCGAAGAGGTTTATCTAAACGGTGATCTCGAACATCGCGTGCCGCACAATTTGAATGTGAGTTTTAATTATGTTGAGGGTGAGTCTTTGATCATGGCGATCAAAGAGTTGGCAGTCTCGAGCGGATCTGCTTGTACTTCAGCGAGTCTTGAACCCTCTTATGTGCTGCGCGCACTTGGCCGTAATGATGAGTTAGCGCACAGTTCAATTCGTTTCACGATTGGTCGTTTTACAACTGAAAAAGAAATTGATTTTGCAGTCGAGCTGCTTAAAGCCCGTGTAGGAAAGCTGCGCGATATGTCACCTCTTTGGGAAATGGCCAAAGAAGGTATTGATTTAAATTCGGTTCAGTGGGCCGCCCACTAATCGTTCTGATTGGAGAATTAAAATGGCATATAGCGACAAGGTCCTTGACCACTACGAAAATCCGCGCAACGTTGGCACCTTTGACAAAAGCGATGATCAGGTTGGCACCGGAATGGTCGGTGCGCCCGCATGCGGCGACGTGATGAAACTACAGATTCGTGTGAATGAATCCGGCATTATCGAAGACGCTCGATTTAAAACATATGGCTGTGGTTCAGCGATTGCATCAAGCTCGCTAGTGACCGAATGGGTTAAGGGCAAGACTTTGGACGAGGCTTTGACGATTCGTAATACGCAGATCGCCGAAGAATTGGCGCTCCCTCCCGTTAAGATTCACTGCTCGATTCTTGCAGAAGATGCGATAAAAGCTGCAGTTGAGGACTACAAAAACAAGCACACGACGGGGTAATCATGAGCGTCACACTTACTTCTCAGGCTGCCGACCATATCGGTAAATACCTACAAAAACGCGGGAGTGGTATCGGGTTGCGTTTAGGGGTGAGAACGACGGGGTGTTCGGGCATGGCATACAAGCTTGAGTATGTCGATGAAGCCGCTTCTGAAGATCAAGTATTTGAAAGCTTCGGTGTTAAGGTTTTCATTGACCCCAAGAGCCTGTCATATTTGAACGGTACCGAGCTTGATTATGCTCGCGAAGGTCTGAATGAAGGCTTTAAGTTCCGTAATCCTAATGAAAAGGCAACTTGTGGCTGTGGTGAGTCTTTCACGGTATAAATACCTTGGAAGCATCTACCTCAAGCGCACTTTCTGAACAGGATCACTTTAGCCTGTTGGGGTTGCCTCGTCTCTTTCATCTGGATCCCCAGGCTCTCGAGGCTGCTTGGAAAAAAGTAGCTCTTGCCGTTCACCCTGATCGCTTTGCTACGCGTTCCGCTGCAGAAAAGCGTGTGGCGATGCAATGGAGCTCTCAGGCAAATGAAGCCTACCGAATTTTGAAAGATCAAATGTCGCGTGCTCGCTATCTCTGTGAGCTTGCTGGTGTTGATCTTCAAACGGAAACGAACACCGCTATGTCCTCTGAGTTTTTATTGCGTCAGATGGCATGGCACGAACAACTCGACGAGTGTCTCGATCTGAGTATTGACCAGAGTGCTCGCAAATTAGTTCGACAGGCGCTTGGCACCGAATTGACAGATGCAGAACAAGAGATTGTGGGGGCTGTCGGTGAACATCTTTCGCATGAGCGCTATGATTTGGCCGCTGCGCGTATACGCGAGTGGATGTTTTTAAATAAGCTGATTGCACAATGTCGTGCAATTGATTAGGCCTTGCGGTCTCTACGCCGCACAGAGTGCGCAACTGAATCAAACATATGGCTTTATTGCAAATTTCTGAGCCCGGTGAGTCTCCTGCACCACACCAGCGTCGTTTGGCAGTCGGGATTGACTTGGGCACCACACATTCCTTGGTTGCGGCTGTTCGCAGCAGTGTGCCGGAAGTTCTTTCCGATGCCGGTCGACCACTTGTGCCTTCTGCGGTTTATATAGAGGAGGGTGGGCATGCTCTCGTCGGGATAGAGGCGCTTACGAAACAAGCAGACTTTCCATTGGACACCCTTGTATCGATTAAGCGATTGATGGGAAGGTCCTATCAAGAAGCGCTCAGCTCAGGTATGCCTTTTCATTTTGTTGAAGATGGCCAAAGCGTTAGGATTCGGACCCAGCATGCCAGCATGTCGCCCGTCGAAGTTGCGGCACAGATTCTTGAAAAACTGAAACTGTTAGCTGAAGGAACGTTAGGCGACGCTCTGGTTGGCGCCGTGATTACTGTGCCAGCCTATTTTGATGATGCGCAGCGTCAAGCAACGAGAGATGCTGCGCGGCTTGCGGGTATTAATGTATTGCGCTTGTTGAATGAGCCAACTGCTGCTGCGATTGCATATGGGCTTGATCATGGGTCAGAGGGTGTTTACGCAGTCTTTGATTTGGGTGGCGGTACTTTTGACGTTTCACTCTTGAAGCTGACGCGAGGCGTGTTTGAGGTCATTGCGACCGGTGGGGATACACGTTTGGGCGGCGACGATTTTGATGCGTGCATTGTGGATGACTTTATCCAAGTACAAGGTCTCACCTCTGTCCCCCATCAGTCACGCCGAGTGTTATTGAGTGCTGCAAGACGATTACGTGAAATGCTGACAAATCACCAAGAGCATGCTGAGTCAGTCAGTTTGAATGGCCAGGCCTACTCGCTCAAGCTTTCCCGCACAGCCTTTGAGCGCTTGGCTGCACCTCTGGTTGCTAGTACCCTTTCCTGTGCGCAGCAAGCGCTCAAGGACGCATCATTGACGACTCATGATATCAAGGGTGTTGTGATGGTAGGTGGTGCGACGCGGATGCCGATTGTTCGAAAAAGCGTAGGGGATGCTTTTGGTACAGAGCCTTTGACTGATTTAGATCCCGATCAAGTGGTGGCGCTTGGTGCGGCACTTCAAGCTAATTTATTAGCGGGTAATCGCAATCCAGGCGAAGATTGGTTATTGTTAGACGTGACACCTTTGACGCTCGGACTTGAGACGATGGGTGGATTAGTTGAGCACATCATTCCGCGTAACAGTACGATTCCAGTGGCACGCGCGCAAGAATTCACCACGTTTAAAGACGGCCAAACTGCACTTGCTGTTCATGTTGTCCAGGGTGAGCGCGACTTGGTATCGGATTGCCGATCATTGGCTCGCTTTGAGTTGAGAGGTATTCCTGCAATGGTCGCAGGTGCGGCGCGCATACGCGTCACTTTTCAAGTTGATGCAGACGGTTTACTGAGTGTTTCCGCACGAGAGCTAGGTTCTGGTGTGGAGGCCTCTGTTACGGTCAAACCGTCTTTTGGTTTGAGTGATGATGAGGTTTCTCGTATGCTCTCCGAAGGCATGTCAAAAGCTGGCTACGATGCCCAAATGCGGATGTTACGCGAACAGCAAGTCGACGCGCAGCAACTCATTGAGTCCGTTGTGGCTGCACTTGCTGCCGACTCTGATCTGTTAAGTGCTGCTGAACAAACGTGCATTTCCCAACAACTTCAAATGACGGGCGAGGCTGCGTCAGGTGACGATGTCGATATGATTCGAACAGCGATTAAAACACTTTCTGCGGTGACCGATGACTTTGCCGCACGTCGAATGGATCGAAGTATCCGTGCTGCGTTGACAGGTCGTTCGCTCGAGGACTTATAGGATTTTTATGCCCAAAATTACTGTTCTACCTCATCCTGATGTCTGCCCCATGGGCAAAGTGATTGATAATGCCCCTGTCGGCGAGTCAATATGTCGAGTTTTGCTGGACAATCATGTGGAGCTTGAGCATGCGTGCGAACTTTCATGTGCCTGTACGACTTGCCACGTTGTAGTTAAAGAGGGATTCCAATCGCTCGCTGAAGCCTCTGATTCAGAAGAAGATCTCCTTGATCGCGCCTGGGGGCTTTCCACAACCTCAAGGCTCGCTTGTCAGGCACGCGTGGCCGACAAAGACTTAACCATAGAAATCCCGCGCTACACCATCAATCACGCCAAAGAAAATCACTGATACGTTTTGGCGGCAATCGTGTAAAGTATCCGGCATATCAATAACACTGGAGATATACATGAGAGCCAATACGATCCGTCAGAAAATCGCTTCCGGTCAACCCGTTATTAACGGTTGGTTGGCCATTCCTTCATCCTATTCAGCAGAGATTATCGGCCATCAGGGTTTTGACTCTGTCACGGTAGACCTGCAGCATGGCATGATAGGGATTGATGCCGCACTTCCGATGTTCCAGGCTCTTTCATCTACTCCTGCAATCCCACTCGCACGTGTGCCTTGGAATGATCCAGCTCAAATCATGCGTTTGCTTGATAGTGGTGCATATGGAATTATTTGTCCGATGATTTCCACCGTCGATGACGCTGTGAACTTTGTTTCCTCTTGCCGTTATCCTCCTCATGGACAGCGCTCCTTTGGTCCAGCTCGTGCCATGTTGTATGGTGGTGCTGATTACTACCCAAATGCTGATAAAGAAATCTTGGCTCTTGGTATGATCGAGACTCAGGCAGGCTTAGATAATCTAGAAAAAATTCTCGCAATTGAAGGATTAGACGGGATTTACATTGGACCGAACGATCTTGCACTGGCCTTGGGATCGGTGCCTAAATCTGAATCTGATGACCCCGTCGTGATGAAAGCTATTGAGCACATTCGAACACGCGCGCTTGCTCATGGAAAAATCGCAGGTATTTTTTGCTCCTCGGGTGAAGCCGCTGCGATGAGGATTCAGCAAGGTTTTCAAATGGTGACACCTGGTAATGAAGCGGCTCTCATGGCAAATGCTGCCAAGGCAGCCGTGACGACCGCCCGAGGTGGACAAGCCTCCGCTACTTCAAAAACTGGATATTGATTGAGGCAGATGCTCCATGTTGCGTTTTTCAGCAAATTTAGGTTTTCTGTGGGCGCAGCTGCCTCTGCTTGAACGCATTGAGCGGGCGGCGGCGAATCGTTTTCGCGCCATTGAGTTGCATTGGCCTTATGAGACGTCCGCTATGGAGGTGAAAGACGCTTGTGTCCGTCTTGGTATGACCCTGTTAGCTGCTAATGCACCTATCGGAAATGCCAGTATTGGAGAGTCAGGTTTGGCAGCTTTACCAGGTAGAGAAAAAGACTTTCAGCAGTCCTTTGAAATGTCGCTTGCTTGGTGTGTCGCAGCGGGTGCTTCAGCCATTCATGTGCTGCCGGGCGTGATCGATCCATCCCAGCGCACTCTCGCCTCTCGCACCCTCGTGAGTAATCTTCAATGGGCTGCTGATCTAGCCGCAAAGCAAGGTATCACCATCTTGCTTGAGGCGATTAATCAACGCGACAAGCCTGGATATTTTTACTCGACTCAAGCTCAATCAAATGCGATTCGTGAACAATGCGAACGCGCAAATATCAAATTAATGTTTGATGTTTATCACGTTGGTGTGGCCGAGGGAGATGTTTTGGCTAAGCTGGCTCATTATCTGCCGCATATTGGTCACATTCAGATTGCAGCTGTTCCTAGTCGAGCCGAGCCTGACGAAGGCGAGATCTCCTACGCCGCTGTGTTTGAGAAGATTAAGTCTATAGGCTACACAGGCTGGATAGGGTGCGAGTACAAACCACGCGCAAGCGTTGAAGCTGGATTGGCGTGGTTGTCTCTCTACCAAGATTGAATTTAGTCTTCTTTTCGTAAGTGCGGGAACAGAATGACATCCCGGATACTGGGGCTGTCCGTCAGTAACATCACCAATCGATCAATACCGATTCCGCACCCGCCTGTCGGCGGCATACCGTATTCGAGTGCACGGATATAGTCCGCGTCATAGAACATGGCCTCTTCGTCGCCAGCATCTTTGGCAGCAACCTGAGCGTGGAAACGCGCAGCTTGATCTTCAGGATCATTGAGCTCTGAAAATCCATTGGCGATTTCTCTACCTGTCATAAACAATTCGAAACGCTCTGTAATGCCTGGGCGAGTGTCTGACTCCCGTGCAAGAGGCGAAACTTCGATTGGGTAGTCGATGATATAAGTAGGATGCCAGAGCTGTGACTCAGCTGTCTCCTCAAATAGGGCCAGCTGTAATGCGCCTAAACCTGCGAGTGCTAAGTTGGGTGCATTGACATCGACACCACGTTTTTTGAGTTGATTTTTAACAAATTCAATATCTGACAGTTGGGTGTCGGTGAACTCAGGAACATGCTGGAGAATCGCCTCGACAATTGTGAGACGGTGAAAGGGTTTGGACAAATCTAGCTCTCGACCTTGATACGTAAGCGTTGCCGATCCGCAAGCTTTAATGGCCGCTGCGCGAATAATTTGTTCAGTGAAGTCCATCAGCCATTGGTAGTTTGTGTAGGCTGCGTAAAACTCCATCATGGTGAACTCAGGGTTGTGGCGCGGGCTCACCCCTTCGTTACGAAAGTTTCGATTGATCTCGAATACTCTTTCAAAACCACCGACGATCAGACGCTTGAGGTAGAGTTCGGGAGCAATACGCAAAAACATTTCCATGTCGAGTGCGTTGTGATGCGTGACAAAGGGTTTGGCTGCCGCACCGCCTGGAATGCCGTGCAACATGGGCGTCTCAACTTCGAGAAAGCCAGCATCCACCATGGTTTGACGAATCGCACTGATAGCGTTGCTTCGCGCCAAAAAAGTCTCGCGCGTTTGTTCGGTCATGATGAGATCGACATAACGCTGGCGATAACGTAATTCTTGGTCAGAGACGCCGTGAAACTTGTCGGGGAGGGGTCGCAAAGACTTTGCTAATACGCGCGCTTCGGTTGCATGAATCGATAGCTCGCCTTTGTTTGTTTTAAAAATATGACCTGTTATCGCAACGATGTCACCAATATCCCAAGTTTTAAAGGCATCATAAATATCTTCGCCCAGACTCGTGCGCTCAAGATAGATTTGAATGCGGCCCGTACTGTCTTGTAATGTTGCAAAACTTGCCTTGCCCATGACGCGCTTGAGCATCATCCGTCCTGCTACTGAGGCAGGATGCGCTGCAGACGCGAGAGTCGCTTGATCCTGTTCGCCAAAACTTGCGTGCAATCCCTGAGCGCGATTGGCTGGAACAAAGTCATTAGGAAAAGCGACACCTTGGGCGCGTAAGCCGGCTAACTTAGTTCTGCGCTCGGCAATCAGGTGGTTTTCGTCGTGATGGAGAGTGTTGGTGTCAGTCATAATCAGGCTTGATGTTGACGAATGTCGTCAATAGTTTTAGTGCCGAAGGCTTCGCTTTCCAGAACTTCTAAAAGACGTTGCGCGACGGCTTTGGGGTCTGCCAGTTGTTTGCTTTCTTTAAAGCCAATAAAGCGTTCAAGTGAGGGTAGGTCATCCTTGGAAGTCGCGCGAATGGTTTCTTGCATGGGCGTATCAATGACACCAGGTGCCATGGAGACTATTCGCGCTTTGGTGCCTTGATCGAGCTGGGCTGCTTCTGCATAGCGGTCCATGGCGGCCTTGGTTGAACAGTAAACAGCCCAACCAGAACTTGCATTGCGACCTGCGCCTGAAGAGATCAACATGACACGACGGTCAGAGGCCTGAGGCGAACTATCCAATACGTGTGCAGTCAAAAAAATCGCTGAAGTAATGTTGACATGGAATGCATCGTTGATGGCGTCTAGGTTTGTCAAATGTTGCGATTGGGTAATAGGTGTTACAACGCCGGCATTGTGAATCAAGCGCACATGCGAATGGTTATTGAGCAAAGGAATGAATTGCGATGCAGCATCTTTGACCGCTTGAGTGTTTGCCAAATCCACTTCGATTTGTGTCAGGGCAGTTCCATGAGCTGATGCAATCTCAGCTAGAGCCGAAGAAGTTTTGCGTGAGAGTGTCACAAGATGTTCGCCGCTTGCTGCGAGTTGCTCTGCCATTGCAGCACCTAAGCCTCGGGTCGTTCCGGTCAAAATTGTCAACGTTGTCATTTTTATACTCCTTGCTTCAGGCTTGCCTGAATAAATAGATCTAGGTCTCCATCCAGCACCTTTTGCGTGTTGGAGATCTCGACGTTGGTACGTAAATCTTTGATGCGACTCTGATCCAGCACGTAAGAGCGAATCTGGTGACCCCAACCCACATCGGTTTTAGCATCTTCCATTTTTTGCTGTTCGGCCATGCGGTTGCGCATTTCTAGTTCAAACAGGCGTGACTTCAGCATTTGCATGGCTTCGGCACGGTTGCGGTGCTGTGACCGGTCGTTTTGGCATTGCACAACGATATTGGTCGGAACGTGAGTAATGCGAACAGCAGAGTCGGTTTTGTTGATGTGTTGGCCGCCCGCACCACTTGCGCGGTAGGTATCAATCCGCAAATCAGCCGGATTGATATCAATTTCAATCGAATCATCGACTTCGGGATAAACAAAGACGCTCGCAAAGGAAGTATGACGGCCTCCAGAGGAGTCAAATGGGCTCTTGCGGACTAGCCGATGAACACCGCTCTCCGTGCGAAGAAAGCCGAAAGCGTATTCGCCTTCGATTTTAATTGTGGCGGATTTTATCCCTGCGACTTCACCCTCAGACTCTTCGAGAAGTTCGGCTTTAAAACCCTTGCGTTCAGCGTAACGTAAATATTGACGTAAGAGGATCGATGCCCAATCTTGCGCTTCTGTTCCACCTGCGCCGGATTGGATATCTAAAAAGCAGTTGAGCGGATCAGCAGGGTTTGAAAACATTCGCCGAAATTCCATGCCCTCGAGGGTGGCTTGAAATTGCTCAGCATCGCTTTCAATGGCTTCTAATGTGGCATCGTCATTATCTGCGACGGCAAGTTCAAACAGCTCCGAAGAGTCTGCGATGGATTGCGCGAGAGTCGTGAGGGTTTGCACGACAACTTCTATATTTTTTTTCTCGCGCCCAAGCTCTTGAGCACGTTTTGGGTCGTTCCAGACAGTTGGGTCTTCTAATTCGGCATTAACGACATGGAGTCGCTCGGCTTTGACTTCGTAGTCAAAGATACCCCCGAAGAGCTGCCTCACGCGCGGCGTAGTCGAGAAGGCGCGAAGAGATTTGATTTTGACGTTCTGCTTCCATGAGCTTAATTTTCCGCTATATATACATTTAACTTGATAGTTTAACGGAGTCTGACTATTGCTTCACGCCCAGAAGGGGAGTCGTTTTTTATGATGCTTCGGCGTGTTCCACAATGAGTTGCACCGAAATCACCCCATTCCAGACATTTTGATCAAGTCTGTAGGCCATTTTGATGTATTCGGGCAGTCTATCCGTGTGGTTAAACCATATCGCGTCAAAACGCTGGTGTCCGCGCTGAACCGAAAGTTTTAAATGTTTTTCTCCGACTAACTTTTGGCTTTGTACTTTGAAGGTGTCCAAAAAAAGCGGAGCTGCAAAGCCCGCTCCCCAGACCTGTTGTTCCAATATATTGGCCACTTGGGCGTTTGCGTAACCTTCTTCGAGGGAGCCATCAGTCTCAATGACAGGTTCGAAACTTGTTCGGCCGGTGAGTTCAGTGACGGCGAGGTCAAAGGCCGGGGCAAATCGTTCAAAATCATTCTTGCCAAGCGTGAGACCTGCGGCCATTGCATGACCGCCAAACTTACGGATTAAACCTGGGTGTCTTTTGGAGACCAGATCCAATACATCGCGCAAATGCACATCAGGAATAGAGCGGCCAGACCCCCGAAGTTCATCATCGCCTGCTGGGGCAAAAGCGAGCGTTGGACGAAAAAATTTTTCCTTTAATCTCGAGGCGACCAACCCCACCACACCTTGGTGCCAATCAGGGTGAAAGACACAGACAGAGGCACCGAGTGTGCCCGCCTGAACGGCCTCCGTTGCTGTCAGTGCTTGCTCTTTCATGACGTTTTCGATCTGTCTGCGTTCGCGATTGATTGTGTCGAGTTCGCGTGCGAGTTCAAGCGCTTGCATGTCGTCATTGGTGATGAGGCATCGAATACCTAGCCCCATATCTGCGAGACGACCGGCTGCATTGATACGTGGGCCGAGGGCAAACCCTAGGTCAAAGGCGCTCGCAGCTTGTGGATCCCGAGCTGCCACAGCAAATAAAGCGCGGATGCCTGGTTGCATCAAACCTCGACGCATGCGCTCTAACCCTCGCGTAACAAGCAATCGGTTATTGGCGTCTAGTTTGACAACATCGGCAACGGTGCCCAGCGCGACCAAATCTGCAAGCGCCTCGAGACGAGGACCACCCTTGGCAGGAAAGTGACCTCGTTTTCTCATCTCTGCACGGAGTGCGAGCATCAGATAAAAAATCACGCCGACGCCAGCTAAATTTTTTGAGGGGAAATCACAGCCGTGCTGGTTAGGGTTGACGATCGCAAGGGCCTGAGGCAATTGATCACCTGGTAGGTGGTGATCCGTGACGATGACGCCGATTCCCTCGGCATTGGCTGCTGCGACGCCGTCAACACTCGCAATTCCGTTATCGACTGTAATAAGTAGGTTTGGGCGGCCTGACATGTGCTGACAAGCCAACGCAACGACAGCAGGTGAGAGTCCGTAGCCCGTTTCAAAACGATTCGGTACAAGAAAATCAACAGTTGCTCCCATTTCTGTTAATGCTCGCATGCCAACTGCGCAGGCTGTTGCACCATCACAGTCATAATCCGCCACGATCAGCATACGTTGACCACCCTCGATTGCATCCGCTAATAAAGCGGCTGCAAGCTCAGCCTGAGTCAGCGTATTAGGCGCGAGCATCGCAGGCCATTCAAGTTGCACATCCTCTTGGCGAAGCACGCCTCGTGCTGACCAAAGACGAGCAAGCAAAGGATGAATGCCCGCAGCTTGAAGTCTTGAGTTGCTTTCAGGGTTTGTTGTGCGTACGGTTAGTTTCGGCGTGTCCACCAGATCGTCCAGTTTTGCGGGCGACGGGGCAAAATTCGCTGCCACCACTTTTGTTGATTGGAGCTGAGCGTGACAGATCTGCGCGCACCGATTAGGGTCAGACTGTCGTATTCAGTTAAGAGTGCAAGTTGTTGTGATAATGCAGGTAATTGATCAATCCAAGCCGCCCAGTCGTTGGCTAAGAATGTCTTTGCTAGGTGATTCAGGTACTGATCGTGTACGTCTGATTGGTTCGGTTTCCATCCTCTAGCTCCACCATAGAGCCAGAGGTTATTGATGGGCTCGAGACCATGCTCCATGCGTTGCTCGTTTACAGGGTGCGTATGCCAAACCATTTGCACTTCATTCAGAAGTTTGCGCCAAGCTTTCATCGACTCGTCTTGTGGCCACCAATCAGAAACTGACAGCGTGGAAACTGCTGCAGGTGAAATGGAGTGAAGACGTGAATCCGGGTCGAGCCAAACTCTCCAGCGGCCCAAGTCAATTGGCAAGGCTGAAATACCGCTGTCATTCCACAAAGGCTGTACGGCTTCAAACAACGCATCTGCATGTGCTTGGGTCAGTTCAAGCGACTCAGGAATGGCAAGCGCGGCACCATCGCGCCCAATAGCGACGGAACACAGATCAGCAATCCAGACGATCTCTCCAGGTTGAGTGATCCCTGCACGCAGCGGCCCTAGGCCTGCACCAAAGCTGTGACTGGGTTGACCAGCATATCCCCTCGCAGAAAGTTCAAGAAATTCTGTGGCTGTACAGCCAGTTTCTTCTGGCAAGCATGGCGTTTCAACGGTGGTCAGTCGGTTCATGATTTGAACCAACTCAGGGCAGTGCGCCTGCACATGAGGAATGAGGTCCGCTGCAACGGAATGTGGTGGTAGGGAGCCGGGAATGATGAGTCGCATAGGTTGAATTGTAGTGGGATGAGCACCAGATTGGGGGTTTGGTGCGATAATGAACAGGTGTTTAAATTACCTTATGAACTTTGGATAGGTGCTCGCTACGCGGGCCTGAGTCGCACGCGTGCCAGAGGTGGACGTCGCGACGGTTTTGTGTCGTTCGTTGCGGCGACCTCGATGGCCGGAATCGCTTTAGGTGTCGCAGCATTGATCGTCGTGTTATCCGTCATGAATGGCTTTCAGAAAGATGTGCGAGACCGTATGCTTTCTGTATTGCCTCACATAGAAATCTATGTGCCGGGTGGTGAGCCCATGCAGACACTCGAACGGTGGTCTGAACTCGCCAAACAAGCCCGACAATCCCCCAACGTCACAGGCGCAGCGCCTTTTGTCGCTTCTCAGGCTATGTTGATGCGAGGTCAGGATTTACGTGGCGTTCAAGTGCGTGGCATCAACCCAGAGGCTGAAAAAGAGGTGTCCGAAGCAGGGCGGCAAATGGTCAGGGGCAAGCTTACTGATCTCAAACCCGGTGCTTTTGGTATTGTGCTGGGTCAAGAGCTTGCTGATTTACTTCAGGTCAGAGTCGGTCAAACCGTGATGATGCTTGCACCTGCAGCCAACATCAGTCCCGCTGGATTTACCCCTAGGATGCGACAGTTCACCTTGGTCGGGACCTTTCGTTCCGGCCACTACGAATACGACTCCTCTCTAGCCTTTGTAGATGCATCGGATGCAGCCAAAATGTTTCGAGACAGTGGCATGGCAGGTGTGAGGCTGCGGGTTGATGATATGCATCGAGCTCCCGAAATCGCTCGATCACTGATTCCCCTGCTACCCAATAATGTTGCAATCGGCGACTGGTCGCGCAACAACAGAACATGGTTTGCTGCTGTTCAAACTGAAAAACGGATGATGTTTTTGATTTTGGCCTTGATCGTCGCCGTCGCTGCCTTCAACCTTTTGTCTTCGCTGGTGATGGCTGTCAAAGACAAGCAGTCTGATATCGCGATTCTCCGAAGCTTTGGTGCTACACCAGGTGAGATTGCACGCATCTTTCTGGTTCAAGGCGCCTTGATTGGAGTGGTGGGGACGTTGCTAGGTGTGGTGGGAGGTGTCGCCATTGCCTTTAATGTCGACGTGTTAGTGCCGGCGATCGAACGGCTCATCGGCACGCAATTACTGCCAAAAGAGATTTATTTCATTAATGCTTTGCCTTCTGATCCTCGCATTGATGACATTACAACGATTGGGCTGACCTCTCTGGTGATGTCGTTGTTGGCAACACTTTATCCAAGCTGGCGTGCCTCTCGGCTGCAGCCTGCGGAGGTGCTTCGCCATGACTGACCTGTCGGTTGATTTTGCGCTTCAAGCCCGAAATCTTAGTAAATTTTACGACGATGGCAATGAGCGTATTGACGTATTGCGTGAGGTCAGTCTGGACATCGCACGAGGCGAGTTAGTGGCTGTCATTGGCGCGTCTGGCTCGGGCAAAAGTACTTTGTTACACGCACTAGGTCTGTTAGATTTACCAACGTCCGGAACGATCCGCGTAGCAGGGCATCCAACTGAAGGTTTGTCTGAGTCTGCTCGCAGTCGCTTACGGAATCGAGAGCTGGGTTTCGTCTATCAGTTCCATCATCTCTTGCCAGAATTTACCGCGCTCGACAATGTGGCGATGCCGTTGATTGTTCGGCGAGAGAGTCGTGAAAAGGCGCGGGAGGAGGCGTTGAAAGTCTTGACGCTGGTTGGTTTGTCTGCCCGGTCGACACATTTTCCGGGTCAGCTTTCAGGTGGAGAGCGTCAACGGGTGGCTCTCGCTCGAGCCATTGTGACACGACCTGCCTGCGTACTTGCGGACGAGCCTACCGGCAATCTCGATCGTCATACGGCACATCAAATGTTTAAACTTCTCAAGCAGGTGAATGCAGAGTCTCACACTGCATTTTTGATTGTGACGCACGATCCCGAGCTCGCCGCCTTGGCAGATCGGCGACTCCATATGGATGCTGGGCGACTAGTCAATGCGCCTTGATACACATTGTCATCTCGATGCGCCTGAGTTCGACTTAGACCGCGATACGGTCATTGCGCGCGCTCAACAAGTAAACATCCAAGCTATTGTGATTCCTGCAGTCGATGCAGGTAATTTTGAACGCGTACGTACATTGGCTCATAGTTTTGATCAAGGATTCTATGCGCTTGGCATTCACCCTCTGTGCGTGCAATATGCTAGCGAGCAGGACTTAGCGGCATTAAAAGATTTACTAAAACTGTACCGCGATGACCCTAAGCTCGTTGCGGTGGGTGAAATTGGTCTGGATTTTTTCGTACCTGAGATTAGCCAAGGTTCATTGCGACGCAAACAAGAGTATTTTTATGAGGCACAGTTAGAGTTAGCATGCGAGTTTGATTTGCCGGTGCTGTTGCATGTCAGGCGATCTCAAGACATGATTCTCAAGTATTTGCGACGCAGCCGAGTCCGTGGAGGCATTGCGCATGCTTTTAATGGCAGCATGCAACAAGCGAATCAGTTTATCGAGAGAGGCTTTGCTTTGGGGTTTGGTGGCGCAATGACTTATACACGCGCATTGCAAATTCGACGTCTGGCTGTTGAACTTCCGCTGAGTGCTCTTGTGATTGAAACAGATGCACCAGACATTGCACCAGCTTGGTTACATGACAATCGACGCAATGAACCCTATCAAGTTGCTGAAATTGCCAAAGTGCTTGCTTCGCTTAGAGGTATCACCGAGCATGAGTTCCTTGAGGGCACTGCATTAGCAGCACTGCGAGTTCTGCCGGGTTTGGCTGGTCTCGCAGTGAGTAAACAGGTTTAACTAATAAATTAGTTTATGGTTGAACTGAGTGAATTAGCTTGATTGAGCACCGTATTGATGTTTGTGCTGATGTTCATCCTTGTGCTCAGGCAATGTGATTCCTTTTTCCTTAGCGCGCTTTTGCATTTCAGCACGCATACTTGCACGAAGTGCCTGCCGCTCTTCAGGGGACTGAGCAGCCTGCATTTTTGCCCGCATTTCTGCGCGCTCTTCAGGTGTCATGAGTTTGCTCATTTCCGAGTGTTGACCTTTTTTCCCGTGTTTTTTTCCTTGGCTCATTCCATGGCCCTCGTCGTGGTGCTTCCCTTGCTTCATATCATGATTTTTTTCATGGCTATAAGTCGCTTCGGGAGTATTGGTTGATGTCGATGGTGTGGTTTCCGTACCTTGTGCTGATGCTGAATGAGACTGAGCATTGGCGAATGCCAAAGAAATTCCCAGAGTCGTTAAAACTGTCATTGCAAGTTTGCGTGTGCTGTTCATAAGGTATTCCCTATCGAGGTGATGTTGCCGCCACAACTTAGCAACTGCAGCGGATAAGTCACATTGAATCAGTGAGAGAGCGGATTTTTATGTCGTTTCGCAGCGATTTTGTAGCGTTAATCGAAAATATTGGGGTTTGATACATTGCAATACAATTAAATTCAAAAGCTTCTGTGCAGTAGGGAGAACTTGCAGGCATGATGAGTGCTATGGACCATATTCTTATCGTTGACGACGATCGCGACATTAGAGACCTGCTAAGTGAATACTTGCAAAAACAGGGCTATCGTGTCAGCGTGGCTGCCGA
Organism: uncultured Burkholderiaceae bacterium; assembly: GCA_963926265.1. GTDB lineage: Bacteria > Pseudomonadota > Gammaproteobacteria > Burkholderiales > Burkholderiaceae_B > Zwartia. Next base: position 61,075 of record CAWUWN010000010.1, on the reverse strand, counting down.
TGGTCGTGCAATGCGCGCAGTTCTTTCGCGCACAGAGCCTGCTTTGATTGTGCTGGACTTGATGCTGCCTGGAGAGGATGGTTTGGCACTTTGTCGAGAGGTAAGAGCTCACTCTGATATCCCGATCATCATTCTGACTGCGCGAGGCGAGGAGGTGGATCGTATAGTAGGCTTAGAGATGGGTGCGGATGATTATTTATCGAAACCATTTAGCCCTAGAGAGTTAGTTGCACGCATCAAAAGCATCCTTAGACGAACGCGCGCCTTACCTTCTAATTTAAAACCTGACCTAGCAAGAATGTTTCATTTTGCAGAGTGGACACTTGATACTGTCACTCGAAATTTAGTTTCGCCTGAATCTGTCACTATCGCTTTGAGTGGTACAGATTTTAAATTGCTCAGAATATTTTTGGAACATCCAAATCGTGTTTTGACGCGAGATCAATTGCTTGACATGACACAGTCTCGTGATGCAGGCCCCTTTGATCGCAGTATCGATTTACAAGTCAGTCGCCTGAGACGTCGTTTAAACGATAATCCAAAAGAACCCTCAATCATTAAAACTGCGCGTGGGGAAGGCTATGTCTTGGCCGCTGAGGTCATGTCGGAAAAAATATGAAATTTTTGCCGCGTTCACTGTTTAGTCGATTAGTCATTATCTTTTTAATTGGACTGATTGTTGCGCAGGGCATTAGTCTCGCGATCGTTCTGCAGGACAGAGGTGAATTTCTTTCTAAAGCAAGTGGCTTGCAGTCTTTGCGTCGCATCGCTGATACAGTAATTTTATTTGATACAGTCAATATTTCTGAGCGCGCTCGCTTAGTCAAACTGTTGAGTTCTCCAGCAATGCGCATTGCAATTTCTCCTTTTGCATCTAGTCCGCCGAGTAATAGTGATTCATACGAATCAAATGATTCGCCTCAAGCAATTATGTTTACTAGCCTCCTTAAAAGAATCTTGGGTAGAGATCGTGCAATGAATATAGGTTTCATTGAGCCTCATCAAGGTGAGTCGTTTGGACGGCATCGACATCATGCACATGCCTCAGTGTTTGCCCAGATTCGGCTGGAAGACGGTAATTGGGTGACTTTTAATTCACAGCTTCAGCCAGAAGCTTGGACATGGCCCTTTAGGGCTCTCATGAGTGGTCTGGTATTAATTTTTGCCGTGGTCTTGCTCGCGGTGTTCGGTGTGCGTTGGGTCACGCGCCCTCTTAAAAACTTTGCTCTCGCAGCGACTGAGCTTGGTAAGAATATCAATCGTCCACCGCTTGCGGAAACAGGTCCCTTTGAGGTTGTCCAAGCTGCTCGCGCGCTTAATGGCATGCAAGCGCGTTTATCTCGGTACTTGCATGACCGTACGCGCATTCTCGCGGCAATGTCTCATGATTTAAAAACGCCGATTACACGGATGCGTCTCAGAGCTGAGTTACTTGATGATGAGCCGATTAGGGACAAGTTCACGCGCGACCTAACTGAGTTAGAAGGGATGGTCGCAGGCACATTGGACTATATGCGTGGCATTGAAACAAGTGAAAAAGTCCAGCTACTTGATATCAATGCTTTACTTGAGAGCTTGCAAGATGATGCACGAGAGTTAGGTCAGTCGATTGAGATTATTGGTAGTTCAGCTACTCCATTCCCGTGCAGACCTCAAGCGATGAAAAGATGTCTGTCTAATTTATTGGAAAATGCTATTAAGTATGGAGGTGCTGCACAGGTGCAAGTCCTTCAATTACCCGGATCTCTACATCTCGTAGTTTCCGATCAAGGGCCAGGTGTTCCCATCGAGGAGCTAGACCGCTTATTTGATCCATTTTATCGATTGGATTCTTCGCGAAATCGAGCTCATGGCGGAACTGGACTGGGATTGACGATTGCCCGAAGTATTGCAGAACAGCATGGCGGTACGTTGGCCTTAAGAAATGGTGCCAAGAGAGGTCTGGAGTGTCACCTAGACCTACCTAGAGCTAAGTAGTTTTCCGATTGGTCAAATTCGTTCATATTGAGGTGACACTCAGGCGATAGCCAAGCACTATATAGTGTTTCGCTGGAGCGTCGATGGGCAGGTTGATTGCACTCTCAATCGTCGTAGCTTCCGTTTTTTTACAAAATTTGTCGGTCTTGCCTCAATGGGCGGACATCTTTAGCCTAACGCTGTTGCTATGTGCATTATTGACGAGCTCTAAAGGAGTATTAAGATTTTCAGTGATTGAAAAAAATCAGTATGCAAAACGCGCAATCTGTATTGTCACTCGAATACTTATACTTCTTTTGGTTTTTATAATTTCTGTTGCATGGTCGACATGGCGAGCAGAGAAGCGTATAGCGGATCGACTCTCAACTTCGCTGGAAAATGTAGTGTCGCGTGTTCCATTCCAAGTGATTGGCTTGGTTCAGGATCAAGGGGATAGTTTTAGATTCGAGGCAGCTGTTCTCGCGAATGATCAAACTGGTACGCGTCTAGCAGGTATTCCTCAACACATTCAAGTTGTTTGGCGCAAACCTTCCCAAGACAGGATGGCTCACACGATACGGCCCGGTCAGATTTGGCGAGCGGCACTCATTTTTCGAAGTCCACGAGGTGCTTTAAATCCCCATGGCTTTGACTATGAGGCGCATTTACTCAGCCGAAATATACGCGCGATCGGACGCGTGAGAGGGAACCCAGAATTCATAAGCGAAAATCCATTTGCATCGATGTCGGTCATGGTGTCTGGAGTCCGTCAATATCTGCGTACGGCCATGCGCAAGCATATCGGTCAGATGTCTTACGGTGCAGTGCTGATTGCTTTGGCAATCGGAGATCAAGATAGTGTTAAACCCGAGCATTGGGAGATTTTTAACAAGACGGGCATTACTCACCTGGTTTCTATCAGCGGCTCTCACGTGACAATGCTGGCGGCTTTTGGCGGGCTCTCAATGCTTTGGTTCTGGAAACGCTTGCGCTGGCGAGGCCGGGCTGTTGCTGAGTGTGTTCCGGCAAAAGTAATAGCGAGCATTTCTGCATTGTGTGTGGCTTGGCTCTACTGTCTACTTGCAGGCTGGGGAGTTCCCGCAAGACGGACATTTTTTATGCTCTTGGTCTCGGGAATCGCGATGCTGACACGCTTGCCTATTAGTGTCTCTAGCGTGCTGTGCCTCGCAGCAGCAGTAGTGACAGTTATTGATCCTTGGTCACCGGTTACGACAGGTTTTTGGCTTTCATTTGGTGCAGTAGGTGTTTTGTTTTATGTCGGATCACACACGCAAAATACCCGTGATGATCTTGTTTCGTCTAGCCGGCGTTTCTGGCATATGCTGAAAGAGTCTGCGAAATTGCAGTGGATCATTACGCTTGCGATGCTTCCAGCACTGGCATTTTTGTTTCAACAAGTTTCGGTCAGCTCGCCCCTAGCCAATGCGATTGCTATACCTGTCATTACATTTATTGTTACACCGCTTTCTTTACTGATGGCGCTGATCTCTCTTGTGCCAACGTTCGATGCGTTGGCTGGCTGGACCGCTTGGCTTGCCCATTTTGCCTTAGACTTGACGATGCAACCGGTGTCATGGCTCGCATTTGCTTCTTGGTCGTCTTTTACAATTGCTGCGATGCCTTTTTGGTGCATGCTTTTATCCATAGCGGGTATTGCCTGGGCATTACAACCTCCCGGGATACCTGTTAGGTGGGTAGGGTGGTCATTATTGCTCCCAGCTTTGACTTGGCAACCGCAAAAGCTACCCCTAGGAGGTTGGCAACTCATTGCTTTGGATGTAGGCCAAGGCTCTGCGGTGCTTGTGCGCACGCATCGTCATGTGCTTTTGTTTGATGTAGGTCCTAGACTTGGCGTAAGCGATGCTGGACAGCGTGTGGTTTCCCCCGTGTTACGGGCCTATGGAATGAGACGTCTGGATGCCTTAGTCGTGTCGCATCCTGATATTGATCACGCAGGAGGTGTGCCAGGACTGTTACAAGAAATTCCTGTCGAACTTGCCTATGCAAGCTTTGATCTTGTTCGTTGGCTGGATCGAAACCATCATGCGTTATTACCTGTCAACTCAATTCCGCGTCCACTTAAAAGTTTGAATTGCGCAGCAGAGCATACGTGGACTTGGGATGAAGTGAAATTCAGCTTCTTGCATCCCGAGGTAGCTCCTGAGGCAAAACAGAATCTTCAAACTAACGATCAAGGCAGGAAAAAAAATCGATCTAATGCCAATAGTTGTGTTCTTCTCATTCAGGGAAAATTCCACTCTGCCTTGCTTCCGGGAGATATCAGCACCAAGCAAGAAGGAGAAATTTTGCAGCGTGCTTCGACTCTTTACACTAACCGAGCTGGCTACGTTGAAAACGGTTGGAAAAAGCCGCAGATTGATCTGCGCGCAGATGTAGTTGTCGTAGCGCACCACGGATCCACGACTTCTTCATCATCAGAGTTTGTCGCCCAAATGGATGCGCGACACGCGATTGCACAAGCTGGTTTCTTCAATCGCTTTTCTCATCCTGCGCCAGAAATTATTGCGCGTTGGCAGGCGAGGGCAGCAACTTTTTGGCGGACGGACAACGATGGCGCTGTGACGGCCGACTCTGATGAAAAAGGTTTACATGTTTATGCCCAAGCTCAGCTTCGTAAACGATATTGGCACCAAAGGGACTAACTGCCCGTCAATTTTTTAAATATTGTCAGCAAATTGACAACAAGTCAGGGTACAGTAGTAAAAAGCCTGACCAAAATTTCTTTTGGCTGACTCTTTTCGGCTGACTTTTAGCGGCTGGTTAAAACTAATGGAGACTTTAATATGCAAGTAAGAAAAATTGCCACGATTGTTGGCGTGATGTCGATGGCATTGCTCGGGGTCACCCAGGTTGCTGCTCAAGTTATGAGTGAAAAACCCATTCAATACATCATTCCGTTTCCTCCGGGTGGCGAGTCTGATGTCGTTGCACGTTTACAGTCTGACATCTCGGCAAAGCAGTTCAAACAACCTATGGTTGTCATCAATCGTGCAGGTGCGGGAGGTGCACTCGTTTGGAGTCAGCTCAATAACTACCCCAGTGATGGTACTAATATTATTGGTATCAACATTCCGCACATTATGCTGCAGCCTTTACAGGATGGTACTCAGTACAAAACTAACGATATCAATGCCGTTTACTACTATCACTTTACGCCCGATGCACTAATGGTGTCAGCCGATAGCCCTTATAAAACCTACCAAGAATTTGTTGCCGCTGCCAAGAAAAACCCTGAAAAGATGACGCTTGCGGGTTCTGCACAATATTCAGCCAACCATATGGCAACAGAACGCCTGAACAAGTTGGCTGGTGTCAAAGTGAACTATGTCCCATTCAAAGGCACCGGTGATCTCATTGCGTCTCTAATTGGTATGCACGTCGATGGTGCGATGGGTTATTTACCCTTGGCTATTCAGCAGAAAAATAGGGTGCGAACGTTAGCGATTGCTACAGATAAACGTCATCCAGCATTGCCTGATGTTCCAACCTTTAAAGAGCTTGGTCTTGAGTGGGTGGATGGTGCTTATCGAGGTGTTGCGATGCCAAAAAACACACCACTTGCCACACAAAAGAAAATGTCTGACTACATGGCAAAGCTCAACGCAGATCCCGCCACAAAAAAACGTCTTCAAGACAGTGGGTTTGTAATTGTTGATATTCCACTCGAGAAGATTCCTGCTTTCATCAAGGAAAAAACTCCTCTAGTCATGGAAGATGCTCGTAACGCAGGGATGCTTAAAAAATAAGTTTTGTTGCGATGCCGCATTAAGCCCTGGGTCGGTAATACAATAGGTCTGTTGTTTGAGCTTTTGTCGAACTTGACCCAGGGAGTGAAACATGAGGTCTCCACGTTTGCATGCCGTGACTTGTAGCAGCCCGGCAGGTTTACATCGCATGGCTTATCGAGAGTGGGGTGACCCAGACAACCCGGAGGTTGTTCTCTGCGTGCACGGTTTGACACGTAGCGGTAGGGATTTTGATGCACTCGCGGAACATCTTTCGTTGCGTTTTCGTGTGGTGTGTCCGGATGTTGTTGGTCGCGGACTCTCTGATTGGTTGATGAACCCCGCTTTTTATACCGTGCCTCAGTATGTTGCGGATATGGTGACTTTGATCGCCCGCTTGCAGCCTCAGCGTTTGCATTGGATTGGAACATCCATGGGAGGGTTGATTGGACTAAGTTATGCAGGCGCTTTGGCTCAATCTCACCAACTCAATGCGTCACTGACGCCTTCACAACACCACACACCGCTTCCATCTACTCATCTTTGTCTGAACTCAATTGTTTTAAATGACGTTGGTCCACATATCGAGTTTGCCGCGCTAGAGCGTATAGGTCGCTATGTTGGGGAAAGAAATAGCTTCTTAAGTTTTGACGAAGCAGTGTTTTATGTACGTCAGACTTGCGAGTCTTTTGGTCCGCATACGCCTGACCAGTGGGTAGACTTGACCCGCCACGTTTATATTGAGCAAGCTGGAAAATGGATTAAGCACTATGACTTAGCACTTGCCGAGCCTTTCAAACATTTGAACCCAGCTTTGGCTGCGCAAGGTGAGACATTACTTTGGGGAGCATTCTCCTCAATCACAGCCCCCATACAGATCATTCGCGGTCAACAATCTGACTTACTTTCTGAGCTAACCTGTCAAAAAATGTTGCAACTTCAACCTCTCGCACACTTGACTCATATTCCTGGGGTGGGGCACGCTCCTACTTTGATGGACGCAGAGCAAATTGCAATAGTCCAAGAATTTTTAACAAGTCAAAACGTTCAATCCACGAATGTCTGAGAGCGTAACCACTATGAATAATTTCGCTGATATTTTTTGTGCTGATTTGCACTGTCATTCGACGATCTCTGATGGAGTATTTGCACCAGACGAGTTAGCCAAGCGTGCCAAAGCGTCCGGCGTGACGCTTTGGTCACTCACAGATCATGACGAGTTATCGGGGCAAACACTTGCCCGCGAGACAGCGCGAGAAATCGGTCTGAACTATTTGACGGGTGTCGAAATTTCAGTGACCTGGGCCAATCAGACTGTTCATATTGTAGGTCTTGGGATTGATCCCGATGATGCCACGATTCTTGAAGGACTGCGCCAAACACGCGCAGGGCGTGCCGAACGCGCTAAGCGGATTGGTGACCGACTAGATGCGCTAGGTATGCCTGGTGCTTTTAATGGTGCATTATCTTTTGCTGGTAATCCTGAGCTCATCAGTCGAACACACATCGCGCGATTTTTAGTGCAGGCTGGTTATTTTCCCGAAGTACAAGCTGTTTTTGATCGCTTGCTCAAGGATGACGGTCCTGCCCACGAACCCATGCAATGGGCGACTCTAGAGTCTGCTCTCAATTGGATAAAAGTAGCTGGCGGCGTGTCCGTGATTGCTCACCCTGGCCGCTATAAATATACGCCGATGCAGTTTGGTGCCTTGTTTGATACGTTCAAAGACTTGGGTGGTTGTGCGATTGAAGTGATTACCGGTAGCCATAGTGTGCCGCAGTTCAAAGAGTATGCTCAAGTCGCACGACATTATGATTTTCATGTGTCGTGCGGATCAGATTTCCATAGTCCGCATGAGAGTCGCGTTCAACTCGGTAGCCTTCCACCATTACCTTCTGATCTCAAACCGGTCTGGCAGGATTTGGTGTGAGATGTTATGAATAAAGCATTTGTCAAAGAGCAAGATAGCGAAGAAGAAGACGACTTTCCGGAGGCGATGTCCTTACCTCCTGGAACTAAAAATTACCTGACGCCTTCTGGGTATAAGGGTTTGCGCGATGAGTTGGCTTATTTGATGACTGAGGATCGCCCTGCGATGGTCAAGATTGTTTCTTGGGCTGCCTCAAATGGTGATCGCTCTGAAAATGGCGATTACTTATACGGAAAGAAACGTTTGCGTGAAATTGATCGGCGAATGCGATTTTTGACTAAGCGCTTGGAGTTGGCTGAAATCGTTGACCCCGCGCTTCAAACAAACAGGGATCAAGTATTTTTTGGTGCAACAGTGTTGTACGCAAACCAACATGGCCAAGAGCAACAGGTCACAATCGTAGGTGTCGATGAGGCCGAACCTTTGCAGGGTCGTATTAGCTGGGTTTCGCCTGTTGCACGCGCTTTGACTAAAGCTAAAACTGGAGACACTGTCACGTTAAGAACGCCGGGCGGTATCGACGAGCTCGACATTTTAGAAATAAACTATCCGGATTGAATAATTGATGCGTAGCCCTCCCTGCAGTCAGGCCACTTTAATTTAAAGCCTGAGGCGACTAGTCTGGCATTGCTGAGGCGTTTACTGCCAACAAAGCGAGGCGCCGAGTCTTCAGGAGGTACAGGTCCGCCGAGGTCCTTAGCCAATGCTTCGTAGAGCGTGCGCATTGGAAGCGGTGTACTGTCGGTGATAAGGTAAGTGTCCATGGGCATTGAAATATCCATGAGATGAATGATGGCACTGGCGGCATCCTCAACATGAATACGATTAACCCAGTGAATGGGGAAGGTGGGTGCTCCCGCCTGTCCGAGTTTCAGCTTTTCAAGTAGATGCGTTCGTCCTGGGCCATAGATGCCTGACAACCTCAGGTTGATCGTCGTCAGGCCGTGATTCCGTCCAAACTGACTGAGCCACTGTTCACTTTCGAGTAACACCCGACCATTAAAATTTTTAGGAGATGAGGGCGTTTGTTCATCGACCCACTCATCCCCATGCTCTCCGTAGACGGCTGTCGACGATATGAACATGATACGTTTTAAAAATGGACTGCTTGCGCTTTGCACGATATTTTGAAGACCATTGAAATAAACATCGCGATACTCCGCTTCTGTCCGCGCATTGGGTGCAGCACTAAATAAAATATGCGTGATTCCTGAAGGAAGTGTTGTCAATGTTGCGGGATTAGACAAATCGGCAACATGCCAGGAAAAACCGGGTGGATGTAGAGTGTCATCGACAATTGAACGTCGCAGTCCCCACACGCAAGCATTTGACTGAATTAAAAGCTGATGCGCAACACGCAAACCAAGATCTCCGCATCCAGCAATCAATAAACGGATAGGGCTCGTCATTGTGAGGTCATTCCTGCTTGTGCTGAAATTTGAGGCACAAAAAAACGATCCCGAAGCTCATCCAGTCCCAAACGTTCGAGTAGAGCTTCTAAGCGGGCGATCGTGTGAGGCTTAGGTGCACCTTTTCGTTGCGCAATAATGAGCTCGTTTTTCATAGAGTGCTCCCAGCCGACGAGTTCTGTCACAGTGACCTGATAACCATGCGCTTCGAGTTGTAAGCAACGAAGCGTGTTGGTGACTTGGCTCCCAAATTCGCGTGTGTGGAGAGGGTGCCTCCAAATTTCCGCCAATGGGTCTTTGAGTTGTTCGGCTTTATTTTTACGTAGTACGCTCGCAACTTCAGCCTGACAACAAGGAACAAGCACCATAAACTCTGCATGTTTAGCTAAACCAAATCGTATCGCATCATCGGTGGCGGTATTACAGGCATGCAGTGCGGTGACGAGATCAATCTCAGCTGGCAGTAGTGGGGAGGTCATGGACTGTGCCACAGACTCATTAAAAAAACGCATTTGGCTAAAGCCCAGATCTTGGGCGAGTTTTTGTGTCTGTGCCACGAGTTCGGAGCGTGTTTCGATCCCAATCATGCTGGCTTGTGGCGCATAGTGACGTAAATAGAGGTCAACCAGTATAAATCCTAGGTATGATTTACCTGCGCCATGGTCGACGACACAAAAATGACTTCGTTTATTTTGAATTTGTTTGAGCAAGGGCTCAATAAACTGAAACAAGTGATAAACCTGTTTGAGTTTGCGTCTGCTGTCTTGGTTAAGTTTCCCATCTCGCGTCAAAATATGAAGCGCTTTGAGTAACTCAATTGATTGTTCCGGACGAATCTCTGGGATGGACATAGTGTTGGCGGATGACATACAGTAAACACTCAGGAATACGCATGTCGAATAAAGGTTTAACTTAGGAGCTTTTCATCTCAATGGCTGAATATCCAACGCACCAGATAGTGGGGCTCGAGGGCATATGTTTGTTCTTCGATCAAGAAGCGCGTGCACAGCTCGCAATGACAGACCTCACCGAATGGGTGGCAAAGCTTGAAGCACAAGCTTACATCAATATTGTTATTGGGTCGTATCAAGGTCGTTGTCTGCTTCAAATGAGGGCTACGCCTGCATTGCAATTATTGACGCCTGAGTACAACACGCTTGATTTAAATAGTCGTCTTGGTTTACAGACTACAGACCATCCCGAGCAACTAAACCTTGAGATCCTGTTATGCCTTGCGCGGGCACCCATTGCGTATTGTTTTCCTTCGGTTGAGGAGTTAAGGGCGGCTGTGCGTGTTCGACATTTCGCAGTCGATGCGGCGAGGCGTACCGAATTAGCCTTTAATCCCGATGGCTATGAGCGTCCTGAGGAATGTTGGACTTATGACGAAGCGAGTGGTTTTTTGCTAAAGCCAGGCGTAGATATGGTGGATGCCTTGATTAAAACCACTCAACCTGAGGTTTCAGGTCAACAGCTTTATACCTTTTCATGTGGCCGTGCAGCCGAGTACATCGTTTTACTCGCAATTGCCCAAGAGCTCAAAGGCCACAATCCAGAACTTTATGGAAAACTTCTGAAGCAATGGCAGGTTCGTGCGTTGCTCGCTGACGATTTTAATGATGCCTTTATTTACGAAGTTGGCAGCTTGGAGCATCCTTTACCGATGCGATTTTATGTGCCTGGCAGCCGAGTCTGGTTCCGTAATCCTGATAGTCAATCTGCCGATGTGGAGGGTTTTGAAGGCTCATGGGTGGTTTACCACGGTGGTGGTGAATTTTGTAATCTTTGGGAGCGCGCCAAGCCCTTTAATCTCAACGACAAATGCTTAGAAATTTATCATTGGAGGGATGGGGTCTTTTGGGACTCAACGGGTACGATCTGTATGAACGAGGATATCGTTCGAGCTAAAGTGACTGAGACAAAAAAGTCACCCGAACACGTCAAACGTATTGTTGAACGTATGATGCGTTACCGCGATATCAGAGGTGTTTATCAAGAAGGTGGTTGCATCGATGCCTCTCGAGATGTTGTGCGTTGGGTGTGTCCGGATACCTCTGATCTTGCTCTCTTGTGCTAGGTAGATGCAAGATCGCTACAATCAAGCTATATAGATTCGCGGGATAGACACGATGTCTGATGTAATCGCTCTCATTTTTGATTTTGACGATACGCTTGCACCTGACAGCACTTCGGGCTTTCTGGATAGTATCGGTGTTGATACGCAGCAGTTTTGGTCTGGTCGTGTAGATCCACTTCTTGCTAAAGATTGGGATCCCGTTCCAGCATACCTACACGAAATGATTGCCTTGTCCAAAGAAGGTAAATACGGCACTGTCACGCAAGAACGGCTCAAAGAGTGGGGCCAAGTTCTGCCTTTACATACTGGAGTAGAAACTCTATTTCAAAGACTGCGTGATCAAGTTAGACAAGTGCACCCTCAGGTACAGCTTGAGTTTTATCTGATTTCTAGCGGGATTGGTGATGTCGTGCGACATACGCGCATCGCCCACGAATTCACGGCAATTTGGGCATCAGAGTTTATTTATGACGCCCAAGGCGGTATTACGTTTCCGCGTCGAGTCGTGAGCTTTACTGATAAAACACGCTACCTTTTTCACATTCAAAAAGGGATTGTCGGTCCAGCTTATTTAGGCAAACCTTTTGAAGTCAATCGCAAAATTCCCGAAGACCGCTTGCGTGTGCCATTCGATCAAATGGTTTTTGTGGGCGATGGGTATACCGATATTCCATGTTTTTCCTTGATCCGGAGCTCTGGTGGCTTTGCATTTGGTGTTTGGGATCCCAAACACCGTGATAAACGCAGTCGTGCTTGGGGTTTTATCGAGGATGGGCGCGTCTCTAACCTTAATCAAGCGCGCTATGACGATGAAGCTGAGCTATATCAATGGCTCGAGGAAGCACTGACAAGTCTAGCTGGCAGAATTGCATTGAAATCCCGTGTCTATCGTGGATGAGTCGTGGATGCAGCTTGCTTTCAAGCAAGCTCTACAAGCGCAGGACTTGGGCGAGGTGCCCGTAGGCGCCGTGATTATCGATAGTCGCGGTGGCGTGATCGGAGCCGGTTTTAACCGGACGATTCAAGATCACGATCCCACAGGACACGCTGAGATCGTAGCGCTTCGAACTGCGGCAAAATATTTAGGGAATTATCGTTTGCCAGGGGCCACACTATATGTGACGTTAGAACCTTGTGCCATGTGCATGGGTGCCATCATTCATGCTCGCTTGGCACGCGTCGTATATGGCGCAGCAGACCCTAAGACGGGTGCCTGTGGCAGTGTGATTAATCTACCGAATGAATCACGACTTAACCACCACACTGAGGTGGTGGGTGGCGTACTCGAACAAGCATGCGGCGAGATGTTACGAAATTTTTTTCGACTGCGTCGCAACAAGGAGAATTTAAATGAGTAGTCGTCCACATTCGAATGCGGCCCCTAGCCAAGCCGGATCAGATGCTGGATACAAGGGGATTTACATTATCAGCCCGTCCAGCGCTATTGCTGACGCAAAAATACTAGTAAGAGGTGTCAAGCGCTTAGAGAAAATGGGGTTTAAAGTCGCTCTTGATCGCACGGTGCTGGCATGCGACCAACGCTTTGCAGGAACTGATCAGCAGCGACTGGCCGCATTTAATCGAGCCGCTAAACAGAAGCTCCCGATTGTGATGGCTTCTCGAGGTGGCTATGGCATCACGCGACTTTTGCCACACCTCGATTGGACTGCCTTGGCGAAATCTGGCAAGAGATTCGTCGGGCAAAGTGACTTTACGGCATTCAACTTGGCTTTTCTAGCCAAGACCGGCATGGTGAGCTATGCAGGGCCAACGGCTTGTTATGACTTTGGTGCCTCTAAAACAGAGATACTGACGACTGAAATTTTTGGTGAAGTCATGCGAGGCGAACTTGAAATTCTGAGTTTCGAATCAGAAAAAGCAGATCCGGTTGATTGTCGTGGCGTTCTGTGGGGCGGAAATCTTGCGATGCTGACGGCACTCATTGGTACGCCCTATATGCCTAAAATCAAAGGCGGTATCCTATTTATCGAAGATGTCGGCGAGCATCCTTATCGCGTCGAGCGTATGCTGAATCAGCTTGCCCATGCAGGTATCCTAGGGAAACAAAAGGCGCTTTTATTAGGTGGATTTACAGGGTACAAGTTGGCCGAGCACGATCGTGGTTATGACCTCAACGCTGCCATTAATTTCATCAAGCAAACAGTCAAGATTCCAATCATTCCTGGCTTGCCCTTTGGACATACTCCAATGAAAGTGACTTTGCCAATCGGTGCAAAAGTAGGGATTGCTACGGAAGATGGTATTGCGCATCTGGTGCTCGATGAGCACCAAGATGAGCTTTAATTCCTCTTTACTTGTTTTCTTTGTCGGTGCTTTCGCGCTCAGCAGCAAGATAGGCCTGTGTTTCTTTGATCACCACGCCTGAAAGCAACACGATTCCGATTAGGTTTGGAAAAGCCATGAGCCCATTGACGACGTCTGATACCGCCCAGACCAAGTCAAGCGACACAATAGTTCCGATCATCACAAACGCTGTGTAGAGGCATCGATACGGCCAGATGACGCGTTTTCCCAGAGCATATTGGGCGCATTTTTCACCGTAATAACTCCAGCCCAAAATGGTCGAGTAAGCAAAAAATATCAATCCAATCGTAACAATCCATCCGCCAGGCCCCGGCAACATATTGTCAAAAGTTTGCGCCGTAAGTGCTGCACCAGTGATACCTGAAGTGAATTGCCCACCCATGACCAAAACAATACCCGTGATCGAGCACACAATAATTGTGTCGATGAAGGTGCCTGTCATTGAAACAAGCGCTTGTTTGACTGGCTGGTCTGTTTTTGCTGCAGCGGCGGCGATTGGTGCTGTTCCAAGCCCCGCCTCGTTGGAAAAGACACCGCGCGCCACGCCATACCGAATCATCGTGCCTAATGCACCTCCTGCTACGGCTGACCCGGTGAACGCATCGGTCATGATGAGACTTAACGCTGGCCAGAGCCCCTCGATGTTTGTGACAATGACAGCTAGACCGCCCAACAGGTAGACGGCGGCCATAAAGGGAACGATGATCGCGGTAACACGACCTATGCTTTTAATGCCACCCAATATCACTAATGCAGTGATAGTGGTTAGTACGATGCCTGTTAACCATCCTGACACGCCAAAACTTGCTTGCATCGATTGTGCGACTGAATTGGACTGTACAGAGGCTCCTGTTCCGAGGGCTGCGATCATCCCAAAGACGGCAAACATCATGCCCAGCCATTTCATTTTTAAACCGAGCGAGATATAGTACATAGGCCCGCCCGACATTGTGCCGTCAGCTTCTTTAATGCGGTACTTCACGGCTAAAAGGCCCTCCGCATACTTGGTGGTCATACCAAAAAAGGCACTGACCCACATCCAAAACAGCGCTCCAGGGCCTCCCAGCACGACGGCTGTTGCGACGCCGGCGATATTGCCGGTACCGATTGTTGCGGCCAGTGCCGTCATCAGTGACTGAAACTGAGAAATGTCACCCGGTAGATTTGGATTCTTGCTCTTGGAGAATGCCATGTGAAGTGCTGAGGGTAATAGTCGTATTTGTAGAGCCCCAAGTCTAATTGTTAGGTAAATCCCTGTGCCGACTAGCAAGACCAGCAGAATAGGTCCCCAAACGTAACCACCCAGGGTATGAAATAAAATAGTAAGTTGTTCCAACTTTTTCTCCTCACATTGTGTCATTGAGTTCAGCACGGGTGCTGACCTTGCGCATGATAGGGAAGGAGGATTTAAAAAGGGCAGTTTTGCCCATGTTGTTACACTGAAAACATATCTATCAAGATGTAACTCCATTATTTACTAAAGTAGCCTAACGTGATAACAGCATCAAACCTCGCCATTCAGTTTGGCCCCAAACCTCTATTCGAAAATGTCAATGTCAAGTTCGGGGAGGGTAATCGCTATGGCTTGATTGGCGCCAACGGTTCCGGCAAGTCCACGCTGATGAAAATTATTGGTGGAGATCTTGAGTCCACTGCAGGCAATGTGCACCTTGAGCCTGGCTTACGGTTAGGCAAGTTGCGCCAAGATCAGTTTGCTTTCGAGGACTATCGCGTTCTGGATGTGGTCCTGATGGGACACACTGAGATGTGGGAAGCCATGTCTCAACGTGATGCGATCTATGCAAATGCTGACGCCACTGACGAAGACTACATGCGGGCAGCGGATCTTGAGGCAAAGTTTGCAGAGTATGACGGATACACTGCAGAGGCTCGTGCAGGAGAGCTCTTGCTTGGTCTTGAGTTTCCCGTCGAGCAGCATCAACTACCAATGCGAGAGATTGCGCCCGGATGGAAGCTTAGGGTGTTATTGGCACAGGCTCTATTTTCAAATCCAGATGTACTTCTGCTCGATGAGCCAACGAACAACCTGGACATCAATACTATTCGTTGGCTTGAAAATGTGCTTAATGGTTATCAGAGCACAATGATTATCATTAGTCACGATCGGCACTTCCTCAATCAGGTTTGCACGCACATGGCAGATTTAGATTTTGGCGAGCTGCGTGTGTATCCAGGCAATTACGATGACTATATGTTGGCCTCTACGCAAGCACGTGAGCGTGTATCTAACGCGAATGCCAAGGCCAAAGAGCGTGTGAGTGAACTACAGGATTTCGTGCGTCGCTTCTCCGCCAACAAGTCTAAAGCACGCCAGGCAACTTCGCGCCTTAAGCAAATTGACCGTATTAAATCGGCTCAGATTGAGGTCAAACCCTCCTCAAGACAAAATCCATTTATTCGTTTTGAGCAAATAAAAATGCTCCATCGTCAGGCTGTGACTTTGGAGTCGGTTGAAAAGAGTTTTGATGCGCCCGTGATTCGACCTTTTTCCTCTATGGTGGAAGCAGGAGAAAAGATTGCAATTATTGGTGCAAATGGTGCAGGTAAAACGACTCTGTTGCGGATGCTTGCAAACGATTTGATACCCGATCGCGGCACTGTCAAATGGTCGGAAAATGCTGACCTTGGTTACATGGCCCAAGACGTTTCCGAGCTTTTCACAGATAAAGACAGCAATTTGTTTGAGTGGATGACGCATTACCGTCAACCTTCTGATGATGATCAGTCCATCCGCTCTGTTTTAGGTCGTTTGTTGTTTTCTGCAGATGATTTACCCAAAGCCCCTCACGTCTTGTCTGGTGGTGAAAAAAATCGGATGACCTTTGGCCGTTTAATGCTTAAAAAGCATAATGTCATGTTGTTGGATGAGCCGACCAATCACCTCGATATGGAATCGATTGAGTCATTGCAACTTGCCTTGGATAAATATCCTGGCACTTTGTTTTTTGTGTCCCATGATCGAGAATTTGTCTCTGCGCTGGCAACCCGCATTTGGGAAATACAGCCAACCGGTCTAGTGAATGATTATCGCGGACCTTACGAAGAATATTTGACTTCAAAAGGTATTGAGGACTGATGCACGTATGATTGTTTTAGGTTTTGAAAGCTCATGCGACGAGACAGGAGTTGCTCTTGTCTGTACCGACAGGGGTTTGCTATCTCACACTCTCTATACCCAGGTCGCCATGCATGCTGCCTACGGTGGCGTGGTTCCCGAGCTGGCTTCTCGTGATCATGTGCGTCGAGTGATTCCTTTAACACGCGCTGTATTAAAAGAGGCTCACTTAACGCTCCAAGACGTTGGCGCAATAGCTTATACCGCTGGGCCAGGCCTGGCAGGTGCTTTGCTTGTTGGAGCCAGCGTTGCGCAGTCGCTTGCATGGTCCTTATCCCTTCCTGCGATTGCGATTCATCATCTCGAAGGGCATTTGCTTTCCCCCCGGCTAGCTGACCCGTGTCCTGAGTTTCCTTTCGTGGCGCTATTGGTTTCCGGTGGTCATACGCAGCTGATGCGTGTGGATGATGTGGGGCAGTACACCTTGCTGGGTGAAACGATGGATGATGCGGCTGGTGAGGCTTTTGACAAAACCGCTAAGTTGCTTGGTTTAGGATACCCAGGGGGACCTGCGTTGGCGCGACTTGCAGAGCAGGGCAACGCAGGATCAATTAGTTTGCCTCGCCCTATGCTTCATAGCGGCAACCTCGACTTTAGCTTCAGTGGCCTCAAGACTGCTGTTCTTACAAGACTCAAAACTGCGCAGTCTCAGGCGATTGTCAGTGAGACATTGGCTGCAGATCTAGCGGCTGCTACGCAAGAAGCGATTGTGGACGTGCTGGTGGCTAAATCCATCTCTGCAATGGATCAGACAGGCCTAAAAAGACTGGTGGTTGCTGGTGGAGTAGGTGCCAATCGATTGCTGCGAGATAAGTTGTCCGTCTCGTTAAAAAAACGCAATGCATTAGCTTATTTTCCACCACTAGAATTTTGCACTGACAATGGGGCGATGATTGCTTTTGCTGCGGCACAAAGAATTGTGAGAGGAATGGTGGATCTTACAGATCAACATCACGGTTTTGATGTGCGTCCTCGCTGGGATCTTGCTGCGATTTAACGCAAACTCAATTCGTTAGATTAAGTTTTTTTGCGATGACCGATGCGGGGTTCGGTGCCTTGTATTAATCGGTGTATGTTCGCCTTGTGGCGATACAGCAAAAAAAATGCGATGATCATGAGTGCAACGCCGATAGGGGGCTGTGCTTGCCAAACCAACATACCCCCAAAAAAATAATAAAAGGGCGCAAATACTGCACAAGTCAGCGCTGCTAGTGAAGAATACCGAAAAAAAACGGCCATGATGATCCATGTCGCCATCGTGGCTAATGCTAGGACGGGCTGAATGGCGACCATCACACCAAATGCTGTCGCAACCCCTTTACCCCCTTTAAATTTTAAAAAAACCGGATACAAATGACCAAGAAAGACTGTCAGCGCGACGATTGACACAACAAGAGGTGAATATTCCATTCGGATTGTTATCCATACAGCAAACCATCCTTTCGCAGCATCTCCAATCAAAGTCAGTATCGCAGCAGCCTTATTGCCTGAGCGTAAGACATTGGTAGCGCCAGGATTTCCAGAACCATAGGTTCTTGGATCTTGTAGACCAAAAATCTTACTAAAGACCACTGCAAAAGAAACAGACCCAATTAGGTATGCCATTAAAAGCATTCCAAGAACGGGCAGGGCGTTTTGCGTGGAGTCCATTGTTAGGTTCCAATATTGCCATAATAAAAGTGGTTCATTCTAGCTCGACAGCTCTTAAGTTGGGTTGGGGCAATCCCTCGAGTACTGAGCAGCAGGTACAATATCTCGTAATCAATCTAAAAGTACTTTTAGTCCCAACATATGCACATACTGGTCTCTAATGACGATGGTTACAACGCTCCTGGACTCGAGGCCTTAGTCGAGTCTTTGCGTGACTTAGCTGACATCACTGTTGTAGCACCCGAAGTCAATCATAGCGGTGCCTCCAACTCTCTGACGCTCAGTCGACCTTTAGCGGTGCGCCAGGCTCCAAATGGTTTCACGTATGTAAACGGTACACCTTCTGACTGCGTGCACGTAGCATTGACAGGACTGCTTGACCGTCGTCCCGACTTAGTTGTTTCTGGCATAAATAATGGTGCCAATATGGGTGACGACACGCTGTATTCAGGCACCGTTGCCGCGGCAGCAGAAGGTTATCTTTTTGGCATTCCTTCCATCGCATTTTCATTAGTCGCAAAGGGGTGGTCTAACTTAGATGCTGCGGCAGTGTTGGCACGCAAAATTGTCCAGCAACAGCTGGCTCGACCTTTGGCAGGTGCCGCTTTGCTCAATGTCAATTTTCCTGACATGCCTCTTAACCTCAATAAAGGGATCATTGCGACACGTCTGGGTAAACGCCATCCTTCGCAACCTGTTGTGCGCTCAAGTACACCTTATGGGGAAACAGTCTATTGGATTGGTCCTGCCGGTGCTGCCAATGATGCGACTGAAGGCACTGATTTCGATGCAATCAGCAAAGGCTATGTATCCATAACGCCACTCAGGCTCGATTTAACTCAACATGCGCAATTGTCAGATGTTGCCTCATGGGTTCAACCAATATGCAATGGTTAATCCCTCCAAAACTGTTCGCATCAGCCAAGGACTTGAAGTCGCTTGGCAGCAAAGGTTTACAAGGTATTTCAGCTAAAAATAGCAATACAAAAATATCGATTTCACGTCTGCCAACGAGTTCAGATCGCGTGCGCACTCCGCTTCGTTCGGAGGAGAATCTTGGACTACATTCTGAGCGTTTGCGTTCTGCTATGGTTGAGCGACTGCATGCCCAAGGTATTTCCGACGAACGTATACTGCGTGCGATGCAGCTTGTGCCGCGTCATGTGTTCGTTGATGAAGCCTTAGCGAGCCGGGCTTACGATGATGCAGCGCTGCCGATTGGTCATGGTCAAACGATTTCACAACCTTGGGTCGTCGCTAGGATGATTGGTGCCGTGTGCGAAGTAGAATTACCCACACGCGTACTTGAAGTTGGAACCGGATGTGGCTATCAGGCAGCCGTCATGTCTTATGTTTTTCCTCAGGTGTACTCGATTGAGCGTATACGCTCGTTGTACGATATGGCTAAGGAGCATCTTCGCTCACTGCAATTGTCCAAAATTAGGTTGAGTTATGGCGATGGCATGGCTGGCTTGTCGAGCGCAGCTCCTTTTGATGCCATTGTTGTCGCGGCGGCTGGTTTAAAAATTCCGCAAGCTCTAATGCTGCAACTTAGGGTAGGTGGTATGTTGATCGCGCCTGAGGGTACGAGTGCACAAAAGTTAATTCGAATACAACGCACCAGTGAAACTAGCTGGTCCAGGCAGGAACTTGAGGAGGTTCGTTTTGTCCCCCTTAAGTCAGGCTTGCAACCGTAAATATGCAGGAGAATGGTATGCGTGGGGATACCCAAACATGCAGCAGTCATACTAATGAGGCCCGTGTGAAATCAAATACTCAGTTCAAAACATTAACCACCACCGTGTGTTTTTCGATCGCTCTCGTGTTGGCGGGGTGTACTTCGGGTAATCGGGCGCCTGTCGCGAACTTATCCTCTGGTCTATCGAGTACTGCGAGCTACGTTGTCAAGCCAGGTGACACTTTAAACAAAATTTCTCGCTCGACTGGGATCCCAGAAGGAACGATTGCGCGTATCAACAAGATTTCTAACCCTAATCTCTTGATTGTTGGTCAGACCTTGCGATTGTCCGAATCACAGGGTGCACCAGCTGCTGTTCGACCCAGCGGCGTATCCGGCCAAGGCAATAACACTTCATCCATTAGTGACACGAGCGCTCAATCTGCCAATGACTCGAGCGAAACGCGTGCGTCTGATGCCGGCCTAGTGAGTTGGGGATGGCCTGCAAAAGGCAAAGTGATTCAGGGCTTCACCCCTACTACAAAAGGTATTGATATTGCAGGGAGCTCTGGTGACCCGATTGAGGCTGCAGCGAATGGTAAGGTTATTTTTGCAGGTGACGGGCCGCGAGGTCTTGGTAATTTAGTCATCGTTGAGCACAGCAATGGTTTTATTTCTGCTTATGCTCATAACAAGACCTTGTTGGTCAAAGAAGGTCAAGCCGTTAAGCGCGGAACAAAAATTGCAGAGATGGGACAGTCAGATACGACCTCTGTTCGTTTGCACTTTGAAATCCGTCGACGCGGTACGCCTGTCGATCCAACTCAATATTTACCTGTGCGATAGTTTTTCCAATGACCCCCACACTTGTATTTGATTTAGAGACCATTCCTGATGTGGACGGTTTGCGTCGACTACACGGCTGGGGATCTGAACTATCTGACGCTGAGGTCGCACAAAAAGCCTTTGCTGCACGCAAAGAGCTCACTGGAAGTGACTTTTTGCCTTTGCATTTGCAACGCGTCGCTGTTGTGGGTTGCGTTTTTCGCGATGAACAGGGCTTTCGTGTGCGGTGTCTGGGAACAGCTGATGATCCAGAAAAGGTCCTCTTATCTGGTTTTTTTAAAACAATCGAACGCTACACACCCAAACTAATCAGTTGGAATGGCAACGGTTTTGATTTGCCTGTTCTTCACTATCGCAGCTTGATTCATGGTGTGGCTTCACCCAGGTATTGGGATACTGGCGATGATGACCGCGAGTTTCGCTACAACAATTATTTGAGTCGCTACCATACACGTCACGTTGATTTGATGGATGTTCTTGCAAAGCATAACGGCCGTGGCAATGCGCCACTCGATGATCTCGCCAAGCTATGCGGTTTTCCTGGCAAGCTCGGGATGGATGGAAGTCAGGTTTGGGATGCTTGGACTCAAGGTCGTGCTCATGAGGTGAGGGCATATTGCGAGACTGATGTGGTGAACACTTGGTTGGTTTACTGCCGTTTCAGACTCTTGCGTGGTGAGCTCGACTTGGCTGCTTATGACGATGAAGTGACTCTCGTTCGCGAAACACTCCAAGCAAGCCCTGAGCCGCACTGGAAGCAGTACCTAGAAGCTTGGGATCAATAAGCATGTCTCATGATGTATTGCAGGTCGAATCTCTCGATCTAGACGCACGCGGTGTTTCTCGTCGTGATGGCAAAGTCGTATTTATCGAAGGTGCTTTGCCATCTGAGCATGTCACAGTCAATACTTTTCGTAAAAAACCCTCTTATGATGTCGGTCGCGTTCAGTATATTCAACGAGAATCTTCCTCACGTGTGACGCCTCGTTGCGAACACTTTGGCGTGTGTGGTGGCTGTGTGATGCAACATCTTGAGCCAAGTGCTCAGGTTGCAGTCAAGCAGCGCGCCCTTGAGGATGCGTTGCTACACATTGGCAAGGTCCGGCCAGGGCGCGTATTGCCTGCTCTGCATGGCCCTTATTGGGGCTATCGCTACCGTGCACGTCTTTCTGTTAAATGGGTCGCTAAGAAAGGTACGGTATTAGTTGGTTTTTATGAGCGTAAAAGTAGTTTTGTTGCTGATATTAAGACCTGTCATGTTTTACCACCTGAAATCGCCGCGCTATTCATGCCACTGCGCAAGCTCATTATGGGCATGTCATCTCCTGATCGTTTTCCACAGATTGAAGTATCAGTCGGTGAGGGTGTTATTGCGTTGGTACTCAGACATTTGATGCCCTTGACAGCAGCGGATGTTCAGTCTTTACGTGACTTTGCCGCACAACATGCGGTGCATTGGTGGTTGCAGCCTCAGGGGCCTGACTCTGTTGCTCCACTTGAGGCAGCTCACGAAGACAGTCTTTATTACACGCTGCCTGAGTTCGGTCTCAACATGCCGTTTAAACCCACCGACTTTACTCAAGTCAATCATCAAATTAATCGTGCCCTGGTTTCTAGGGCCTTGACTTTGTTGGATCCTCAAGCCGGAGACCGTGTTGTTGATATGTTTTGCGGGCTTGGAAACTTTACCCTTCCGTTAGCAACGCGTTGCCTTGAAGTGGTGGGAGTTGAGGGTAGTGAAACTTTGACTGCACGTGCAAAGATTGCTGCCGCTCGGGCCGGCATTGAACATGCTACGTTTCAGACTTTAAATCTATTCGAGGTGACGGCAGAGTGGCTCGCCGAGCTTGGGCGGTTTGATCGTATGCTGATCGACCCCCCGAGAGAGGGTGCTATGGCTCTGGCACAAGCGCTCATTAATCTGCCTGCGTCGTTGAGACCTGAGCGCATAGTTTATGTTTCATGCAACCCTGCAACCTTGGCGCGTGATACAGAAATTCTCTTACAAAAGAGTGCGTACCAATTAACTGCAGCCGGTGTGGTGAATATGTTTCCCCACACCGGCCATGTCGAATCAATGGCCGTCTTTGAGCGTTAAGTCGATGATTGTCTGTGCGGCTTGGCGCACACGCTCAGGAGCTGTCCCGCCGATATGATTGCGTGCAGCTACAGAGCCTTCGAGCGTCAGGACTGTATGAACGTCATTACCGATTGAGGCATGGAATTTCTGCAAGTCACTGACGCTCAAGTCTGCTAAATCACAGCCTTTTTTCTCGCACTCTCGTACAGCATGTGCAACGGCTTCGTGCGCATCACGAAAAGGTACTCCACGTTTGACCAAATAGTCTGCAAGATCCGTAGCGGTTGCAAAGCCTTGCAAAGCGGCTGCACGCATGGCATCTGCTTTGACTTGAATGCCTGCAACGAGATCAACAAAAATAGTCAGTGTGTCTCGCACGGTATCAGCCGTATCAAAAAGACCTTCTTTGTCCTCTTGGTTATCTTTGTTATAGGCTAAGGGCTGACCTTTCATCAGTGTCAATAACGCGACA
Organism: uncultured Burkholderiaceae bacterium; assembly: GCA_963926265.1. Classification (GTDB taxonomy): domain Bacteria; phylum Pseudomonadota; class Gammaproteobacteria; order Burkholderiales; family Burkholderiaceae_B; genus Zwartia. Next base: position 37,748 of record CAWUWN010000010.1, on the reverse strand, counting down.
AGATGTCCATTGACACGACCGGTTTTGCCTCTAGCAAGCTCAGGAACATCAGGATTTTTCTTTTGTGGCATGATCGAGCTGCCAGTACAAAAACGATCTGCCAAATCAATAAAACCAACGCGTGGGCTCATCCAGATAACGATTTCCTCAGAAAATCTGGAAATATGGGTCATGATGAGTGCGCAGGCACTGCAAAATTCAATCGCAAAATCGCGGTCGGACACCGCATCAAGTGAGTTCAGACAAACATCGTCAAAACTCAGTAACTTTGCAACCATAGGACGATCAATCGGAAAGCTTGTGCCTGCCAATGCTGCTGCACCTAGCGGCAAAATATTGACCCGCTTACGACAGTCAGCTAAACGAGCGGCGTCTCGACCAAACATTTCGGCGTATGCGAGTAGGTGATGTCCGAAGGTCACTGGTTGAGCAACTTGCATATGCGTAAAGCCTGGCAAAATTGTGCTGGAATGCTCAAGTGCGACTATGGCGAGGGCATGACGTAATTGGTTGAGGAGATCAATGAGACCGTCGATTTCATGCCGCAACCAAAGGCGAATATCCGTGGCGACCTGATCGTTACGTGAACGTCCAGTATGCAGACGCTTTCCAGCATCGCCAACTAGCTCAACCAAGCGTTTCTCGATATTGAGGTGGACATCTTCGAGATCTAAGAGCCACTCAAAACGACCAGATACAATTTCTTCTAGAATTTGTGTCATCCCACGCTCAATGTCACTTCGGTCTTGGGGTGAAATGACTTTTACAGCTTCGAGCATTTGGGCGTGAGCAAGAGAGCCTTGAATGTCAAAGCGGGCGAGGCGTTTATCGAAATCAACCGAGGCTGTATAGCGTTTGACGAGCTCAGAAACGGGCTCTGAAAAACGGGCGGACCAGGCTTGGGCTTTCTTGTCGAATTGGCTTTGAATGGGGTTTTGAGTATTTTTCATGATGTTTAAATTATAGAACGCAGCGACAGTCTGGCGAACATGAGATAATTTTTCTTATTTACAACTTGTTTAAACCGGAAAAAACATGGCTGCGGTCAGGGTTGGCATTGCACAATTAAACGCACTGGTAGGCGATTTGGCGGGTAATGCTCGTTTAGTTCTTGAGGCCGCCCAGACTGCGTATCATTTGGGTGCGCGAGTCCTGGTGACGCCAGAGCTCATGTTGACGGGCTATGCGCCCGAAGACCTCTTGCTGAGGCCTGTTTTCGTGGAGCAATGCGAAAAGACCTTAAAAAAGCTATGCGAGGAGCTCTCTGGCCTCGAAGGCATGAATGTGGTTGTGGGGCATGTCTGTCAAGAGTCAGGCGGTCTGCGCAATGCAGCCTCCGTTTTGTCCGACGGCCACATTTTGGGGACTTATTTCAAAAAAGAATTACCCAATTACTCTGTTTTTGATGAAAAACGATATTTTGTAGCGGGTGACCATCCTATGAGTTTTGAGGTGGGAGGAGTTCGGTTCGGTATCAATATTTGTGAGGATATTTGGCTCGAGTCAGCCCCAAAAGCGTCTGCTTCGCACGGAATTCAGGCCTTGTTGGTTCTCAATGCGTCCCCTTTTAGCCTTGGCAAACAAGCTCAACGCGTGCGCGTGGCATTACGCTGTGTGGAGCGCACGCACTGCGCTGTAATCTATGCCAATCTAGTAGGCGCTCAAGACGAGCTTGTGTTCGACGGCGCTTCATTTGTGATCGGTCGTGATGGTCAACTTCTTTTGCGCGCGACAGATTTTTCGTCTTGTTTAAGCTTTGTTGAGGTCTCTGACTCTGGTTCTGTCATGGTATCTCCTGAAAATGTTAACCCTGAACAATCAGAATCTCGAGCTGAAATCGCGACAGAAGAGGCGCAGGTCTGGGAGGCGCTTAAGCTTTGCTTAACCGACTATGTCAGAAAGAATGGTTTCAAAAGTGTGATCTTGGGCTTATCAGGTGGCATCGACTCAGCCGTTGTGATGGCAGTGGCGGTCGATGCATTGGGTGCCGACTGTGTGCATGCCGTCATGATGCCTTCGCGCTATACAGCTGACATTTCACAAATTGATGCGAGAGATATGGTCAAAAGACTAGGCGTCGCTTATCGTGAAATTGCGATTGCTGATTTAGCCAACAGTTTTGATCAAGTTCTTGCGCCTATATTTAACGGCCTCGCTGCCGATGCCACCGAAGAAAATATTCAGGCTCGTATACGAGGCATGTTACTCATGGCGCTTTCTAACAAGTTTGGCCATTTAGTCTTAACGACGGGAAACAAATCAGAACTTGCTACAGGTTATTGCACGCTCTATGGCGATATGGCGGGAGGGTTTGCTGTCTTGAAAGATGTAGCCAAGACTCTCGTTTACCGTCTTGCCCGTTGGCGTAATACCTTCGGAGAGGTGATACCTGACCGAATTATTACCCGCCCCCCTTCGGCCGAGCTGCGTGAAGATCAAACAGACCAGGATAATCTGCCTGAGTACGATGTGATTGACGCCATTATTAAGCAATACGTTGAGCAAAACGCCTCGCGCTCAGAAATCATTGCTGCTGGCTACGCTCCCGAGGCAGTGGATCAAATCTTACGGTTAATCCGCATCAATGAGTACAAACGCAAGCAGGGGCCTTTTGGTCCCCGCATCACGGAGCGGGCATTCGGACGCGATTGGCGTTATCCTTTGTCTAACGGTTTTCGTGACTGATCAAAAATTTAAATAATAGGACTCATCGTGAAGCAAGTGACTGCCATTATTAAACCCTTCAAACTTGACGAAGTTCGTGAGGCACTCGCCGAAGTCGGCGTCAACGGTCTCACTGTGACAGAGGTCAAAGGTTTTGGACGCCAGAAAGGTCATACTGAGCTTTATCGTGGTGCAGAGTATGTTGTCGATTTTCTTCCAAAGATCCGTGTCGAAATGGTCGTCGTTGATGAGACTGTTGATCGAGTCATCGAAGCGATCGTTCGTGCTGCGCGTACTGGAAAAATTGGCGATGGCAAAATATTTGTCACCGCAGTCGAGCAAGCGATCCGAATCCGTACCAGCGAGAGCGGCGACGCTGCGCTGTGATTTTTTATTAATTTTTTGAGTCTTACGCAATGAAACAATTTGACTGGTCAAACCCATATCCAACCATTCGTATTCCGGTTTTTGCTCGCAATGTAGTCTCCACGTCTCATCCTCTTGCAGCACAAGCAGGTCTTCGTATCTTGCTCAAAGGTGGAACAGCCGTTGATGCAGTGATTGCAGCAGCTGCGACCATCACATTGGTCGAGCCTGTCTCCTGTGGCTTAGGTGGAGATGCGTTTGCAATTGTGTGGGACGGCAAGACCCTTCAAGGATTGAATGCGTCGGGGTATGCACCTAAGGCTTGGGATATTGACTACTTTAAAAAGAAATATGGCGTTGACGTGAACGGACTCGCTAAGGCTCCCAAACGTGGCGTTGATGCGATTACTGTTCCAGGAGTCGTAGCGGGGTGGGCAGCCCTGCATGAGCGTTATGGCAAGATTCCTTTTGCGGAACTCATGGAGCCTGCCATTGAAATTGCTGAGCGTGGCTATGCCGTGCCTCCTGTCGTTGCTCAGAAGTGGGCAGCGGCAGTTCCAGAACTCAAAGATCAGCCCGGCTTTGCAAATACTTTTATGCCTGAGGGTAGGGCTCCCAAGGTGGGCGAGCGTTTTGTATTTAAAGACGTCGCTCAAACTCTCAAGCGCATTGGTGCGACGCTTGGCCGTGATATGTATGAGGGTGAAACAGCTGAAAAACTTGTTGCTTTTATTCGCGAGCATGGCGGCGCACATACTCTTGAGGACTTCCGCCAGTACCGACCAGAGTGGGTCACACCTATTTCAAAAAACTATCGTGGTTATACCCTTCATGAGATTCCACCCAACGGACAGGGTATCTCCGCACTTCAGGCGCTCGGTATGCTTGAGCACTTTGATATTGCAAACATGAAGGTAGACTCAGTTGAGTCTCAGCATATTCAGATCGAAGCAATGAAGCTCGCCTTGGCAGATTTGTATCGTTATGTCGCAGATCCTAGCAGCATGGAAGTGAGCGCGGCCCAAATGTTGGATGATGCCTATCTCGCTGAGCGCGCAAAGCTGATCGATCCAAGTCGTGCAACACATTTTGCACCGGGTATCCCCCCGACGGGCGGCACAATTTATCTTACTGCCGCGGATGAAAACGGCATGATGGTTTCTTTCATTCAGTCAAACTATATGGGGTTTGGTTCTGGCGTTGTCGTACCAGGAACTGGTGTGAGTTTTCAAAACCGTGGCGTTGGATTTTCGATGGACCCAAAATCCTCTAATGTTGTTCAGGGACACAAACGTCCATTTCATACAATTATTCCAGGATTTTTAACGCGCAATGGCGAACCTGTCATGAGTTTTGGTGTGATGGGTGGTGATATCCAACCCCAGGGTCATCTACAAACTGTCATTCGTATGGTTGACTATCATCAACAACCTCAGGCTGCCTGCGATGCTCCCCGTTGGAAGCTTAACCGCGACTTTACGCTCGATGTCGAGTCAACGATGAATGCATCTACGATTGCTGGACTCGAAAAGCTTGGGCATTCACTCAAAGCTATTGACGATCCTTACATGGACTTCGGTTCCGGTCAATTTATCTGGCGTTTGTCTACTGATCTTGAAGATGGTTACGTCGTAGCAAGTGATAGTCGTCGCGATGGTCATGCCGTCGGTTTTTAAACTATTTTCCAGAATGCGGGTAAAAAACACTCCGCCACCAAGAGCGGAGTCTTCTGGCGCCAAAAAACGGAGCGTCTTGCGAGTAGTGCATTGAGTGAATATATGGATTTGTTTGAGTCAATATCCATATTGAGGACTGTGCGATAGAGTGGGGTCTGCCGATTGAGAAGTGCGATTTCAAAATTTGAGCGTTTGATCGTGACACTGTCATACAAAATATCCGCAAGTGGTCGACTCCGAAGTCGACGCATCCCTTGCCAGACACCGTGAGAGGCTTTTAGTGTGGTGACACTTCGCGCAGCCACACAGTTCATCCCGTTGATGCTCATGACAATCTCTCTATTCCAAACGGGGGTTAATGCAGGAACCCCTAAGCGGTAGGCTTCATCATGATTCGCACCTGCTGAATATTCGTCCAGCACTCGAAGCTCAAGCGAACCAAGCTCACGTAGTGCGTGCGTCAGTGCACCGCGTCTCGTCAGCCACTGCTTCTGAGTGGTTGAAAAAGAGGGTCTTGGGGCGGGCCACCAAGGTCGTGTGGATTCAAAGTTCTTCATGGATGTGTATTATCCAACTTATGGAAAAGTTACGTATTTCAAAATTAATGGCTGACCGAGGCTTATGCTCTCGGCGCGAAGCCGATAGTTATATTGAGCGAGGATGGGTCAAGGTCGATGGCGTGGTAGCGTCCCTTGGTGAGCGTGCCTTACCGACGCAGACGATCACATTAGACAAAAATGTTGCGGCGCAACAGATTTCGCGTGTGACGATCTTGATTCATAAGCCTATGGCATATGTTTCTGGCCAAGCCGAGGATGGCTACACCCCGGCAGTTGCTTTGATCAATGCGAGTAGTCGATCCAATACCGATCGTAGTCCTCTTAAATTTGATCGTACACAATTGCGTGGATTGGCAGTAGCGGGACGATTGGACATCGATTCTACAGGGCTATTAGTATTGACCCAAGACGGTCGTATCGCCCGGCAACTGGTTGGCGAAGACTCAGAGATTGAAAAAGAGTACCTTGTTCGCGTTCAGGGGCGCTTAGCACCCGGCGGTCTTGAATTGCTGAATGAAGGGCTCACGCTTGATGGAAAGCGCTTAAAACGGGCACAGGTGCGTTGGCAAAACGAAGATCAGTTGCAATTTATTTTGCGTGAAGGAAAAAAACGCCAGATCCGTCGGATGTGTGAGCTAGTCGGACTCAAGGTCCTTGGCTTAAAGCGGGTTCGCATTGGGGGGGTCAAACTCTCAGACCTTCCAGTGGGGCAGTGGCGATACCTAGGGCCTCAAGAGCGTTTTTAAACTTTAAACCGCTCACCCTATTTTTGATCAATGTGTCAGAAAATCAAGCTTGTAATGTGCACGCTCATCTTGACCTAAGGTTCTTACGAGCCAAGGCAAGGTCTCTTTCATCGTATCCGCGAGCGTCCAAGGTGGATTTATCACGAATATGCCGCTTCCATGTAACCCGAGCCCATCAGAAGCGGGTTTGTGAACAGTCAGGCTGACATGCGTCCAGTTTTTACCGGCTAGCTTTTCAATTTGACGCGGTAATTCTTGAGCTTCTCTTCGCTGGATTTGTGGATACCAGATTGCATAGCAACCGTTCGGAAACCTCACCATGGCGTCTTTTAATGTCTCAACTACTCGGCGATAGTCTTGCTTGTCTTCGTAAGAAGGGTCAATCAATACGATGGCTCGGCGTGTCGGTGGTGGAATGTGCCCTTTGAGTCCAGCAAAGCCATCGTCTCCAAAGACGGTAGTCTGACGTGCAACGCGCTTGACGCGTTGATCTAGATTTTGTCTAAGAATATCTGCTTCGTTGGGGTGCATTTCAAACAAACGCAACTTGTCCACTGCGCGGCATCCCTCCAGAGCCAACCAAGGCGAGCCAGGATAAATACGCAAACTACCGTCAGGATTGAGATCCCTAATCATGTCTAGATATTGCATGACAGCTGGAGGAGGTGCTTTCGCCTCCCAGACACGAGCGATACCATCGACGTATTCGCCTTTTTTCTGAGCCCATTGACCCTCGAGGTCATACAAACCAGCGCCAGCATGTAGATCGATGAACCAATAGGGCGTGTCTTTTTGGTTGTAGTACTGGAGAATTTGGGTCAGCACAATGTGTTTGAGCACATCGGCGTGATTGCCCGCGTGAAAACCATGGCGGTAACTGAACAAAAGACTCTCCGTAAATAAAGCTTAATTTAGTTTATTAAGAAATAAACAATGCACAGCCACGTAGTCTACCGCTAGTTACGCCTAAAGCTGAAATGGGTTTTAAGCATTTCGTAAGCGAGTGGTAAACTTCTGCGGCTTACTCTTTAGGTGTGCGGCTCAAATATGTTTGATTTAATTCGTAGTCATCAGCGCTGGATGCAACTCATATTGTTGCTTCTCATTGTCCCGTCCTTTGCCTTTTTTGGCGTTCAGGGTTACACAAGTTTTATGTCGAGTGAACCCGAACTGGTTTCAGTCAGCGGCCAGCCGATTACCTTGGGTCAATTTAACCAAGCGCGAACGACGCAACTTGAACAATATCGAAATGCCTTAGGGAGCCAGTTTGATCCGGCTACTTTCGATACCCCAGAGTTTCGTGAGCAACTCCTCAATCGAATTATTGATGAGCGCACTGTTGCACTTGCCGCTGCTAAGGGTCGTTATTCTGTTTCAGATGAAACTTTACGTCGCACGATTGCTGCGATTCCTGCTGTTCAAGAAAACGGTCAGTTCTCTTCGCAACGCTATCGAGACGTTTTAGCCGCCCAAGGCATGACTCCCACTACGTTTGAGTTGGGGTTGCGACGCGATCTTTCGATCGCTCAGGTATTACAACCTATTGGATTAACTGCACGCATTCCATCGCAAGTCGCTGAAAAAATCCTCGCCTTGTTGACTGAAAAGCGCACTGTTGAACAACGTGTTTTTTCAGCAGCTGATTTCACTCAGTCAATTAGCGTGACAGATGAAGATATTAAAAAATGGTACGACAGCAATCAATCTAAACTTGTAGTTCCTGAAAATGTTGATGTGCAGTTTATTGTGTTGAACGAGGAAACTGCCTCCAAAGACATCAAGGTCACTGACGAAAATATTGCAGCGTTCTACAAGCAAAATCAATCGCGTTATGGTCAACCAGAGCGCAGACGTGTGAGTCATATTTTGATCGAATTACCTGCCTCAGCTAATGATGCAGTTAAGACGGAAGCCCGCGCAAAAGCTGAAGACTTAGCCAAGCGTGCCGCAGCTGGGCCTCAGTCTTTTGCATCACTTGCCAAAGAGAATTCTCAGGATACTGGCTCAGCCAACCAAGGTGGTGATCTGGGTTGGATCACTAAAAATATGCTTGTGCCCCAGGTAGAGAAGGCGGTGTTTGACCTAGAGCGAGGTAAAGTCTCCGGTGTGGTTGAGAGCCCATTTGGTTTTCATGTCATCAATGTCGTAGACATCCAGCCTGCTTCTGTCAAGCCTCTCGCTGAAGTCAAAGATGACATTACGAGTGAGATACGCAAACAACTTGCAGCTGAGCAGTTTGCTCAGCTTGCTAGCAAGCTGACTAGCCTTGTATACGATCAACGAGACAGCCTTGCCCCGATTGCAACAGCTTTAAATGTGCCAATCAAAACAGTTTCTGGATTGGCACGTGATGGATTGTTGCCTGCCTCTCAGCGTACAGGCGCATTACCGACAGAGCAAGACCGGCTTATCTTCGGTAACCTCAAAGTACGTCAAGCTGTTTTCTCTTCTGATGTATTGAAAGAAAAGTTCAATTCAGGTGTGATCGAGGTTTCACCCGATGTGATTGTGGCTGTTCGTGTTTCAGCCATTCATCCTGCCCATGTTCCATTGCTCAGTGTCGTGTCTGAACAAATCAAACAACGCCTGACAAATGAGCTTGCACTTGCAGCAGCCCAAAAAGCAGGGATTCAAGCGTTTGAGACACTCAAAGCATCTTCAACTTCTGAGGTTAAAGATTTCGAATCTCCTCTAGAGGTGACACGTCAGCAGCCATCTTCCTTAACGCGTGAGCAACTCGAGTCCGTCATGTCTGCGAACCTTAAACCATTACCAGCTTACGTTGGCGTTGTAGGTGCCGAGCGCTACACTATTTTTAGGATTTCAAAAGTTGAGGCAGGCGCTGCCCCTGAAGCTGCCCAGATTGCGCAACTACAAACTCAGCTTTCGCAGGCTTGGGGAGCCGCAGAAGAGCAAGCCGCATTAAAGGTTTTACGTAAGGACTTTGATGTTAAGTTGTTGCCTGATGCAAGTAAGCTTATTAGCGGTGAATTAGACGCTGCCAAAATCTAAGCTTCACTTGATGGCCGGAATGAGATAACGGTGTACGTTTTTCATTAAAGTTGGCTGAGCTTGTTCGTTAGGATGAATAGTATCGGCTTGAAACATAGCCGGATCATCTGCAATACCCTCTAAAAAGAATGGTATCAAGGCTATTTTTTCGACTTGAGCCACCTCCTCAAATAATCCTTTAAAAGCAGTTGTGTAATCCCGCCCATAGTTAGGCGGAATTTGCATGCCAGCAAGGATCGGGGTGGCACCAGCTGTTTTGACAAGCTTGACCATTTCAAACATATTTTTTTTGGTCATCGAAAGTGCAAGACCTCTTAGAGCGTCATTTGCGCCTAACTCAATGACAACGACGCTTGGCTTTGTGCGGTCCAGGAGTGCTTTCATACGTGAGAGACCTCCGCTTGTGGTGTCACCACTGATACTCGCATTGATGATCTCAACATTAGGATGTGTTTGAACGAGCGTCTGCTTTAACAGTTGCACCCAGCCAGATCCTCGCTTTAATCCGTATTCTGCGGATAGGCTATCACCAACGATTAAAATACGTACAGTAGCAGCGGAGAATTGCTGTTGTGCTTGTGTGGCGAGGGGGGCAATGAACCCAAGCACAAGCGCTAAGATCCCTACATTGATTTGACGACGATAGCGAGAGAGTGGATTCATGAATGCTGTAACCAATGCGATAGTAGTCAATAAGCTTTGTAAGCAGGTATCTGATGCTTCTGGTGTACTCAATATTTTAGATGACGTCAGTTTTACTGTATTGGCTGGCCAGTCGTTAGCGATTACGGGTGCCTCTGGATCTGGCAAGTCAACACTGCTTGGTTTGCTAGCAGGTTTGGACCAGCCAAGTAGGGGAGAAGTTCATTTGTTAGGAAAGTCTCTCTCACTCATGAATGAGGATAGCCGCGCAGCCTTCAGAGCAGGTCATGTTGGCTTTGTTTTTCAGTCTTTTCAGCTCCTGCCTAATTTAACAGCATTAGAAAATGTGATGCTTCCCCTTGAGTTAGCAGGACATCATTCTGTAGAACCTGCTAGACAGATACTTGCGAGGGTGGGTCTCAACGAACGTTTACATCACTACCCTTCAACGCTCTCGGGCGGCGAACAGCAGCGTGTATCCATTGCACGCGCTTTTGTACAAAAGCCGGTTTTATTGTTTGCGGATGAGCCAACTGGGAGTCTTGATGAGGTCACAGGCTCAACAATCATTGACTTAATGTTTGAGATGGCTTTGCAACAACATACCACGCTGGTACTTGTGACACATGATCCTTCTTTAGCCGCTCGATGCGACAGGCAGCTTGTCTTGCAAAGTGGTCGACTCGTTTCCTCATGAAAATGTGATTCTAAGAGTGACTCCGTCGCCATTCGATTAAGCTGTTTACGATTCCGCTGATACAAATAATCCCAATACCAATCCATGTTGTTGAATCAGGAAGGTGCGACCAAACAATCCATCCTAATGTTGCGGCAAAGGTGATCTGTATATAAATAAAAGGTGCAAGGAGTGATGCGGGTGCAAATCGATAGGATTGAATTTGTAAAAGATGACCTAAGCCGCCAGCTACACCGCACAGTATTAAAAATAGCCAGTTGAGAGCGCTCAGCGATTGGAGTGTGCTCAGCGCAGCTGGGAGATAAAAGGGCAGGAAGAGGGAGAGAGCTGCTGTACCAATTGCGCCGCTCAATAAAACGGTCGTAAATGAACTGTCTTGCGCTAGCATGCGAGATAAAAGATGTTGAGCTGTAAAAAGACAGGCTGTAATCAGGCCAGTGATGACCCCCATCATGGGTAATCCTGCTGAGGGTCGCACAACAATCAGAACACCTATCAGTCCAACGCCTGCTGCAAACCAGCGAGATTTTCTGATGGGTTCTTTTAATACCCACGGAGCAATAGACAGCATCAATAAGGGAGCAATGAATATGAGTGCTGTCGCTTCTGCTTGATGTAAATAGCTTAATGTAGTGAAAAAGGAAAGCGCTGATCCGAGCATTGCTGCAGCTCTTAAGCATTGCAACTTTGGCATCTTGCTTTTAAAAACACTCAAGCCACGACTCGGTAAAATAATTCCCAATAATAAAATAAGATGGATGGTATATCGAAACCAACACAAAACGAGTAAAGGCACACCGACGGACATGAGCCATTTGCCCATGCTATCGAGCATCGTCAAGAGCAGTAGCGAAAGGAGAAGGGAGCCGATGCCTAATAATGGGCTTTGAACAGGGAAGCCTGGGGCCAATAAAATATTGGGGGTTAATACCCGACGCATCGACCAGGCTCCTGGTGCATTGTTAATAAAATGGCTACGTCCTGCACTTATTCTAAGTTTCAGCAGACTAAGGCACTATGCAGGTGAGATCATACGCTTGTTAATTAGCTTGTGTCTTGCCCAAGCCTTGCTAAAATCAATGAACATGAAAATTCCCTTTTCCCTCCAAACGATGTTGCGAACCGCTTTCTTCGCTGCAGCTTTATGGCTGTTTTCTGGTGTATTTCAATACGCTGGCGCCCAATCTCTCCCGCATACGCAGCTCAATGTTGTCGGCGGACTGAGCAGTCGCCTAACTTACTTAGATGTTGAACGTCCATTTTGGACAGAGTCAATTGCGCAGCGTTCTTCTGGTGCTATCACCGCACAGATCAAGGGCTTTGACGAATTGGGCCTCAAAGGAAAGGAGTTGTTACGCCTAATGAGTCAGGGCGTTATCGAGTTTGGTGTATTGCCGCTTTCCTATTTCGCGCCCGAGACTTCTTTGCTTGAAGCCGTCGATATTGCAGGGCTTACCACTGACTCGAAGCTTGCCAAAGAAACAGTGACTGCATTTACTCCAATTTTGAGTCAACAATTTGCGACAAAAAATCAAATTAAACTTCTTGGTTTAGCCCCATACGGCGCTCAGATATTTTTCTGTAATGCGCCAATTCGTAGGCTTGCCGACTTGCGCGGTCAGATTGTGCGGACTATCACACGCACGCAAGCAGAATTAGTCGAAGCATTTGGCGCTAAAAGTGTGAGCCTGCCATTCAATGAAGTCATACAAGCTTTTGAGAGTAAAACAATCACCTGTGCAGTTGCAGGTGCGCTCACGGGTTACACCGCTAAGTGGTATTCAGTTTCAACGCATTTATATGTATTGCCTGTTGGATGGAATCAAGAAATTCACGCTGTGAATCAAATTGCTTGGGATAAGCTCTCAGAACCTACGCAAAGATTTATTGAGTCAAATGTCGACGAGCTGATACAAAATTTATGGGCTTTCGCAGAAAAGCTGACGCAACGTGGCATCGCTTGCAATACGGGCAATCACGAGTGCACCACAATGCCCAGAGGCAATATGACTCTAGTTACTGCTAATGCGGCTGATTTGGCTTTAGTCAAGCGTCTTGCGACACAAAAAGTACTGCCAAAATGGGCCGAACGTTGTACAGATTCATGCGTGACTGATTTCAATCAAACAATTGGAAAACAAATGAATGTTCAAGCTAAAAAATAAATTTAGACGATCGCTATTTTATTTAAGTTCGCTTGAATGCAGATCCCAAAGCAGCTGAAAAGTATGATGATCCTTTTTGTGTAAGCTTAAGCGATCGGCCACCCAATCTCCTGCATGATTCGCACCCTCTAAACTTGTTGAATCAATCACCAAATAGGGTTCCAGTACTCTCTGACTGATGTCTTCGGAGGGAAGGGGGGTGGATAAGCCAGGGTTTGGTGTCAAAACACGCACAGTGATGATCCCAGAGACTTGTTCACACATCTCTTGAGTGAGACACAGTGCTAATTGTGCTTGGGCAATAGAGCCTAAGCAAACTAAGCTGACGGCTGCACCGGTCCCTGCTCCCATCATTTCAGTCACGGCATTCACCCGCCGGTTTGTATTGTGCATCGCACTGAAATTTCGAATGGACCAGTCGGTTTGATTTTCAAACGCCTGACGATAAGGGGCACTACTAAATACATGAAGGGATTCAGTACGATACAACGCTAGATAAGGACGTGAGGCTGTGTTTGAGTGGTAGCGACGGGACCATTGAAAACCAGGGATCGAAGCACGTTCTTGCATGTGTTCAGTGTCATACCACTGGTTAAAGTCCTTTTCTTTTTCTGGAACAATATCTGTCCAGATCAAAAGTTCTCCTTTTGAATCCAGAGACTGTTCGATGACAGCTGATTTTCTCATGGGTTTTGCTTAACCTTTGGCACGTATGATTTTTTTGACTTGAGGGACATGTCTAATCGAGCGGAATACCTGCGCGAGATGTCTACGGCTATCGACTTGAACAGTCAGATTTAGAACAACCGTCGCCATCGCATCATCGTGCATGGTGACGTGAATAATATTCGAGTCAGCTTGCGCGACTTCGGCTGCAATACGACTGAGTACGCCTCGCTCATTCTTTGCAATAATGTCAATCCGTGCAGAGAAGTGCTTAGCTGTTTCTTCATCCCAAGCAACCTCAACCCATCGCTCTGGCTCTTTGAGACGCGCACGTAATGCTACTGGACACTCTGCCGTGTGAACGACAAGTCCGTGTCCAATGCGTATGCCAGCGATAATTTGATCGCCTGGAAGAGGGCCACAGCATGGCGCAAGCTGAACACCTTGTCCCTCATTGCCATGAATCTGTATTGGAATCAGTTTTGCTGAAGACATTTCATCGTCCGCAGCAGCTGTCGTCGCAATCAGTGGGTGGTCGGGTGCGAAACGACGCGCCACGACTGCGGCTAATCGTTTGCCGAGCCCAATGTCCGCAAGAATTTCTTCTCGGGATTTTGCACCACTTGATCGAGCAAGTTTTTCCCAAATAGGATCATCACTTGCTGGAAGGGTCAATTTAATCTCATTGAGCGCCTGGGTCAGCATTCTCTCGCCAAAAGCGGCAGACTCGTCATACTGTAATGTGCGTAAATAATGCCTAATTTCTGAGCGCGCACGTCCCGTTCTTGCGAAGTTTAACCATTGCGCACTCGGTCGAGAAGTTTGAGATGTCGTAATTGAAACGGAGTCACCATTAGCCAGCTCCGTGCGAAGCGGCACATCCTCACCGTTTACCTGACAAGCAACTGCGTGATTTCCAACATCCGTATGAATGGAATAGGCAAAATCAATAGCAGTCGCACCACGCGGTAAGGAGATGATTTTCCCCTTCGGTGTAAAGACATAAACAGCGTCTGGAAATAGGTCGACTTTGACATGCTCTAGAAACTCAGTCGAATCACCCGTTTGATTTTGAATATCCAAAAGCGATTGCAAAGACTTGCTCGTGCGACTTTGGATGTCTTCAAGATTGGACTGATCGCCTTTGTATAACCAATGTGCCGCAACGCCTTCCTCGGCAATTTGGTGCATATCGTGCGTTCTAAATTGAAACTCTATTGGCGTTCCAAAAGGACCAACAAGCGTAGTGTGCAGAGATTGATATCCGTTTATTTTGGGAATCGCGATGTAGTCTTTGAATTTACCTGGCACAGGACGATAGAGCTGGTGAACAATGCCCATTGCCATATAGCATTCGGGCAAGGATCTCACAATCACTCTAAAGCCATAGATATCTAAAACATTAGATAAGCTCTTCTTTTGCTTGACCATCTTAATGTAGATGGCATAAAGCGTTTTTTCACGACCTCGAACATCGCTTTCAATTCCAGCCTCTGGCAGAGCCGCTCTCACTTGTTCATCAATACGTGTGAGCACTTCACGACGGTTGCCTCGCGCAGCCATGACAGCTTTTTCCAGAACCTGATAACGGTTTGGAAAAATTGCAGCAAAACATAGGTCTTGTAATTCACGGTACAGAGCATTGAGGCCCAAACGATGTGCAATGGGGGCATAAATGTCGAGGGTTTCGCGTGCAATGCGTCGACGTTTTTCGGGGCTCACAGCGTCTAGGGTGCGCATATTGTGCAGCCTGTCCGCGAGCTTGATAAGAATGACGCGAATATCGCGCGCCATCGCCAACAACATTTTTCTAAAGCTTTCTGCTTGCTGCTGGGCCTTGCTTGCAAACTCAAGTCTGTCTAGTTTGGACAGACCATCGACTAGTTCGGCGACTTCTGAGCCAAATTTTTCAAAAAGCTCTTGTTTGGCAATGTCTTGGTCTTCCATGACATCGTGTAACAACGCAGCACGGATCGCATCAGCATCGAGTTTCCAGCCTGCACAAATTTCGGCAACTGAGATCGGATGGCTGATGTAAGGTGAACCGCTAGAGCGAAACTGTCCTAGATGCGCTTGGTCTGAAAAGCGATAAGCCTCTCTGACAAGCGCAACGTCTTTAGGGTCAAGGTAACCATCGAGTAATGACTGAAGAGAGGCCATCGAAGCGATGGCAGGCTCAGTTGCAGTTTCAACGGGAGTTGCTGAGCCCGACACGACACCAAGTCGTTCTTGAGGGGTAACAGGCCTTCTGGTCAGTCGTGAACCGGCGCGAAGGGCGGCTAATAACCCGGATGAAGCATACCGAAGTCCGGGAAAGGCCATTTTTATCCTGTTTAGGTTGGAACCTTGCGCAACATTTCGATGCCGGTCAGGCCTGCTGAAATTTCGCGCAAAGCGGTCACAGTAGGTTTGTCTTTACTGTCAAGGCGCGCGGCATGTCCTTGGGCGAGCTCGCGCGCACGATACGTGGCAGCAAGAGTGAGCTTAAAACGGTTAGGAATATGCACGAGGCAATCGTCAACAGTGATGCGGGCCATGGAAGTCCTGAGAGAAAGGTAAAAATCTAAATCGGGGCTGAGTATACCGTCAGTGGCTGTCAAGGAAACAGATTAAAAGACTTAAATAATTCAGTCTGTCGAGCCAACTGGCGAGGGTAGCGCAACTTAGCCGTTTCAATGATTTGACTAAGTTGCGTCAACGCAATGCTAAAGTCTTGATTAATAATAACATATTCAAACTCAGATGCATGGGAAATCTCCTCACTTGCCGCCTCAATTCGTCGCTCAATGACGACATCTGAATCTTGTCCGCGCTGCGTTAACCGCTCTCTAAGTGTGGCGATAGATGGAGGCAAAATAAAAACCCCAATGGCTTCTGGGAATAGTTTTTTAACTTGTCGAGCGCCTTGCCAATCAATTTCAAGCAAGATGTCTTGTCCAAAAGCAACAGCCTGATCAATTTTGTCTCGGGGCGTACCGTAATAATTTCCATGTACTTCTGCCCACTCAAGAAGCTGATCATTTTGACGCAGTGCATCAAATTCGTCCTTGGAGACAAAGCGATAATCTTTGCCATGGGTCTCGCCTGAACGCGCTTGGCGTGTCGTACAGGAAACGGAGAGGCACAATGTTGGGTCACGCGCTAAAAGCGCGTTCACTAAACTAGATTTGCCAGCCCCACTTGGAGCGACGACCATAAAAACGTTTCCGGCGACCAGCGACATAGGTGACAATGTAAAGAAGTGAGATAAGTTAAAAGCATAGCAGAGTGCTCAACAGACAACCCATTTGATGATAAAAGGAAGGCAACTAAAATGAAGACTCCACACTTAATCTCGGTTTCAGAACTTCAGGTTCAACTTGCTCAGAATCCTGAAAAAGTTTTGATTTGTGACTGCCGCTATGATTTGGTGGATGCTGAGCTTGGGCAACGTGCCTATGCAGCTGGCCATATTCCTGGCGCTATTTACCTCAATTTAGGTAAAATATTAAGTGGTAAATCTAATGGGTCAAATGGTCGGCACCCCTTGCCTGATCCTGACAAGTTGGCACTTGATCTAGCCTCATTGGGAGTGAATGCAGATACGTTAATCGTCGCTTACGACTCAGCAGGAGCATCCTATGCCGCCCGTTTGTGGTGGTGTGCTCGCTGGGTCGGTCATTCTAAGGTTGCGGTACTAGACGGCACGATTGATGCTTGGATACAAGCTGGTTTACCACTCTCAACAGATCAAACGCCCGCTAGGTCCTTGGGCAATTTTGCACGAGGCCCCTCTCTGACGAAAACTGTGAATTATGCTGAGGTTCGCGCAGGTCTTGGCCGACCCGATCGTCTGATTATTGATGGTCGCCCTAGCGATCGCTTTGAAGGGTTGAATGAAACCTTAGATCCTAAAGCAGGACATATCCCAGGATCGCTCAGCCGCTTTTCTAAAAATAATCTTGATTCACAATCTCACTTTAAATCAGCAGAAGTGTTGAAAGCTGAGTTTTCATCATTAATCGGTACGCATTCGCCAGAGCAGATTGTTGCGAGTTGTGGTTCAGGTGTAGCGGCTTGCCACCTTTTGCTTGCAATGGAACTAGCTGGGTTGCAGGGCGCCGCGCTATATGGTGGTTCGTGGAGTGAGTGGTGTGCTCAGTCAGATACTCTCGTTGAGACGGGTCCAGCTTCGATATAAACTTTACAACTGCCCAAAATAGGGTAAAAAAAACAAGGATGAAAAATGTCTGACCTAAAGGTTGCAGTGATTACCGGCGCAGGCTCTGGTATTGGACGAGCAGTGGCCATCCATTTGGCACGTGCAGGCTATCAAGTCGCATTGGCAGGTCGTCGCTTAGATGCGCTCGAAGAAACAAAAAAAGAGAGTGGCGACTTGGCGGCTAATCTTCACCCGATCGTGACAGATGTCAGTGATGAGAGTTCAGTCAATGCTTTATTTGCCGAGGTTGTCAGCCGCTGGGGACGTTTAGACGTCTTATTCAACAATGCAGGTCGTGGCGGACCTCCTGTGCCAATTGAGGACTTACCTGTCGATATTTGGAAAGACATTGTCAATATCAACCTGACTGGTATGTTTTTGTGTGCACAAGCCGCGATTCGCATCATGAAGTCACAGACGCCTCAAGGTGGTCGTATTATCAATAACGGCTCGATCTCGGCGCATGCGCCGCGACCATTCTCGATTGGCTACACCGCAACTAAACATGCAGTCACAGGCTTGACTAAGTCGATTTCATTGGACACGCGCGCCTACCGTATCGCGTGTAGTCAGATTGATATCGGTAATGCTGCTACACCGATGACAGAGCGTATGACGAAAGGGGTTCCTCAACCAGATGGCTCAACACGTGTCGAACCACGTATGGATGTGGATCATGTTGCACAAACGATTACTCAAATGGTTAGCTTCCCGTTAGAAACCAATGTCCAATTTGTCACGATCATGGCAACAACGATGCCTTTTGTGGGTCGAGGCTAAGACCGAAGGCAAGGGCAGAGCAGAGCAGGCGCATGAATCATTATTCAATATTCATCGCCTGCTCTTTCATTTGTTCAATGAGTAACTTAAGATCAATGGCAGCCTGAGTCATTTCCAAGCTTCCAGCCTTAGAGCCCAGCGTATTTGCTTCGCGGTTCATTTCTTGAAACAAAAAATCGAGTCTTTTTCCAGCACTGCCACGTGGTGTATTGTTTTTTAATTTTGCTGTGTGCGCAGGCGAATCTTGAAGTAAAAACTCTAGCTCAGTCAAATGAGACTTGAGGCGTGCGAGTTCTTCTGCTACATCAATGCGCAACGCAAATAGACTCGACTCACTAGCCAGTCGTTCTGATAGCTCTGGGCCAGAGATGTGGGTAAAGCCAGAAGGAAACGCATTTTGAATAGTTTCTCTTAGCTTTTGCGCTAAACGTTCTTTTTGTGAAGCCAGCAATACCGGCATGTTCTGCTCAACCTCGCTTGTAATCCGATTGATTTGGTGCGCTGTTTCAAGCATTGCTTTGGCGAGGCGTTGTCCTTCTCTTAGTCGTCCAGCGGTTAGTTCGACAAGAGCATGTTCTAGCGCAGCCTGACACGCAGCCAACCAAAGGTCCGGATCCACTTGCGCGTGTTTTGGGCCGCTCAAGCTGATAATTTCAGACAAGGTCGGAGACACTGTCTCAGGTAATACTTTCCTAATTCGAATAAGTTGATCAGCAGCATGCTGCAAGGCGTCTTCAGATATCTCCGCTTGCTCACCGGACTGGACTCGACTGAAGTGTGCCCGTACTTCCACCTTTCCGCGCGAGAGCTCAGCAGATAAACGTTCCTTGATGGGTTGCTCTGCAAGCCTAAGTTCGTCTGGAAGTCGAAATTGAACATCTAGAAAACGACTGTTGACCGATCGGAGCTCAACCGTTACAGAACCAAAGGAATGTTCGGATTTTCCGCTACCAAAGGCGGTCATACTTTTAATCATTGGATATTCTCGATACCGATCGCAGCGCCATCGGGGTTACGGGGATCTGATGCGCCAAAAAACACATTCCCCTGTTGTTGAACAGTTTGTACGCGCCCCATCGTCGGCATTACGCGTACCTCATGACCTTTATCTTTTAGTATACGAATGGTGTCTGGACTGATGCCACGTTCAATACGCAGAAAGTCTGGCATCCATTGGTGATGCACTCTCGGCATAGAAAGTGCTTCTGCAATATTCATTTTAAAATCAATCGTGTTGAGGATTGTTTGCAAAACAGTGGTGATGATTCTGGCGCCTCCAGGCGTACCGGTGGCTAACCAAGGCTGTCCGTCTTTGAGCACAATGACAGGAGTCATAGAACTCAATGGACGTTTGCCTGGTTCGATGGCATTCGCACTTCCGCCTAATAAACCGAAGGCATTAGGTGCACCGGGCTTTGCGGAGAAATCATCCATTTCGTTGTTCAATAAAACACCTGTTCCTCGCGCCACAATGCCTGAACCAAAATTTAAATTTAGCGTGTAAGTGCAGCTGACAACATTACCAAGCTTGTCCATGATGGAAAAATGCGTAGTTTGATCACTTTCGAAATCTCCGGCTCGCCCTGCGCTGACCTCTTTACTGGGAGTAGTGCGTAGCAAATGAATTTTTTCTGCTAATCGATCTGCATATCTTTTGGAAGTCAGGCCACGTTGAGGGACTTTCACAAAATCAGGATCCCCGAGATGCTCTGCTCGATCCGCATAGGCGAGGCGAGCACTCTCAGCGATCAAGTGAATTGTTTGAGCGCTACCCGCTCCGTATTGCGCAAGTGGATAGCGTTCTAGAATGTTTAACATCTGAATCAGATGTACCCCGCCAGAACTCGGAGCAGGCATTGAGAGGACCTCATAGCCCCGATAAAGGCCTTTCACAGGCACTCGTTTTACGATGCGATATTGCTCAAGATCTTGCAAGCTGATTGGTCGCGATGAGGAGGCAAGCGTGTCAACGATGTTCTGTGCAACTGCGCCTTTATAAAAGCCATCAGCACCTTGACGCGCAATGGTTCTTAGTGTTTTCGCCAGGTCGGGCTGTAACAAGCTCTCGCCAGCCGAGTAGGTGCGCAAACTCGAGGGAGGGCACTCTGACAAAATGCAGTCTGTAGCATCAGGCTTGCGTTTAAAAAAAACTTCTTTTGTAGAAGGCCATCGCTCAAGATGTTTGCGTTGCAAACTAAATTGCTGTGCCAAAACAGGGCTCACGATAAAACCACTTTCAGCCAACTTGATTGCGGGCGCAAGCAGACGTTCAAGCGGCATACTGCCGTATTGTTGTGCGGCAAAGGTTAAACCCGCTACTGTGCCGGGAACTGCAACGGAATAAGGTGTTCGGGTCGATTTGCCGGCAATGACCTTGCCGCTTTGATCAAGAAACATTTCACGTGTGGCCGCAGAGGGTGCTGTTTCACGAAAATCTAACGCATGCGTGGAGGCACTTTTCGCATCTCTCACTAACATAAAACCGCCGCCGCCAAGATTACCCGCATTAGGCAACACGACAGCCAAAGCGAAGCCAACTGCGACTGCGGCATCGACCGCATTGCCGCCTTGACTCAAGATATCCGCACCTACTTGGCTCGCGATTCCTTGCTCCGAGGCCACCATGCCCCCCGTAGCACGGATGGGATGAAAGATTTCAAGACTATTGTCGTAGCGTGTCACCGCAACGTTTTCAACCTGTGCCTGAGCACACTGAAAAATAACCAAACTACAGGATAAAAACAAAGCGACCAAGACAGCCGATGGTCTGCTGCGTATACTGTGATTTTGGTTTTGTAGCTTGTGGTTAAGTTGCGCCATCGTCCATACCATTCGTGATTGAAAGTGAGAATACAACGTGTCAAATACTAGCACTAGCCAAGGCCGTCTTTCAGGCAGAAAGCTTGATGAGCTTCGTCTCGTCAAGGTTCAGCGAAACTTTACGCGTTATGCGGAGGGTTCTGTTCTATTTTGTATGGGGGAAACTCAGGTGCTCTGTACAGCGAGTGTCCTTGAAAAAGTCCCTCCCTTTTTGAAAGGTAAGGGGCAGGGCTGGGTGACTGCGGAGTACGGAATGCTGCCTCGTGCGACCCATACGCGCTCTGACCGTGAAGCTGCCAAAGGCAAACAGTCCGGTCGCACACAAGAAATCCAACGCTTGATTGGCAGGAGTTTGCGTGCTGTCATCGATATGGCTGCGCTTGGTGAGCGCACCATTCAGGTGGATTGTGATGTCTTACAAGCCGACGGTGGCACACGTTGCGCCAGTATCACGGGGGCATGGATCGCAGTGGCGGATGCGGTGGAGGGTTTGCTTTCCCGAGGTGTAATTACCCAAAATCCAATTAAAGACTCTGTCGCAGCGATTTCCGTCGGGATGGTCAATGGGCACCCAACACTTGATTTGGACTATCCCGAAGACTCTGGTTGTGATGCGGATATGAATGTTGTGATGACGGGTGCTGGGCGCTATGTCGAAGTGCAAGGGACCGCAGAGGGTCATGCCTTTGATCGCGAAGAACTTAATGCATTACTGAGCTTGGCAGAGCAGGGAATTTTGTCTCTTAAAGACAAACAGAAAGTTGCCCGCGCCAGTTAACAGTTTCGGGCGTACTTTCTGTAGTCAAGCCATTAGATTGTGCGCCCGCCATCCACAGGCAACTCAAGACCTGTCAAAAACGAGGCTTCGTCAGACGCTAGAAATACAGCTGCGTTTGCGATGTCTTGAGGCACGCTCAACCGTCCCATGGGGATAGTCGCAATAAAACGTGCCCGATTTTCTGGCGTATCAGGCACTCCCATAAAGTCGCCAAGCATGCCTGTATCACCCATCACAGGGCAAATGACATTGACTCGGATATTGTCCCCTGCAAGCTCAACAGCCAAGGACTTAGACAATAAGTTTGCAGCACCCTTTGACGCGTTATACCAAGTCAAACCAGGTCTGGGACGCAAGCCGGCGGTTGAGCCGATATTAATGATGCAGCCGGATTTTTTAGCCCGCATCGACGGGACGACGGCATTGATCATATGATAAATGGCCTTGACGTTGACATCAAAACAACGATCGTAGGCATCTTCGTCTACATTTAGGAACGGTTGGTTTTTGTGTGTGAAACCTGCATTGTTGACGACGATATCGATGTCGCCAAAATGATCACGCGCCAATTTCACAGCACGATCAATATCCGCACGCTTGCTGACGTCACACTTTATCGCGACAGCTGCGTGTCCTATTTCAGCTGCGACTTTTTGTGCGCCGGTTTCGTTCAGATCAGCAAGCACCACACGCGCACCCTCAAGCGCATAACGACGTGCAATTTCAGCCCCGAAACCGCTTGCCGCACCGGTGACAATCGCCACCTGATCTTTCAAACGCATCATGCTTGTCTCCTTTTTATTAAGGCCAAGCCTGATGGCTCGGCTCTGTATGTCAAGCTGCTGCCAATAACTTACCGAGCTTAGCTTGTTTGCTTATGTCCCAAACAGTTTGAGTCAGTTTTTTGACTTGTGACTCTGTTGCTGCGCCAAGGTAGGTGCCTAAACGTAACGTCTTTTCTTCGATTTCTTCACGTGAAAGGGTGTTACCTGGATCGCCTTTGGGTTCGTCTACACGACCCGTCAGGCTCCGCCCATCAATAGTCTTGACCGTGACCTTTCCAATCCAACGTTGTGGATAGGCAGTATCAACCTCTTCATCAAGTTCCATCGTAACCTTGTCGCGGAAGGCCGCAACGGCCCCATCCTTAATGGCTTGATCGAAACCTGCCAAATCAGCGGAATTGCGTAAGGCAATAAGTGCCAGCACCGTACCCATCGAAAATTTTGATTGATGCACAGTTTGTGGGTCTGTCACAGGACCCAACACATCAATAGCGCCTTGGTGGACGTGTGTCACAACGGAGGCGATGTCGCTTGCCTTTAATCCATGTTGTTTCATGGCGTGCTGAAGGGCGTCAGCGGCAGGATGCGTGTGACGACAGGAAGCATGATATTTAAATGAGGTTTCAGCCAGAGCCCAGCGTGAGCCTAAACGGTCGGTTAATTTAGCGGGATCGGCATCCGTAGACATCCCCGCGGCCATTCCTTGCACACCCTCAAGGATGCGACGCGCACCCGTGAAACCGTTTTGTGCCAAATAAGCTGCGGTCAAACCTGTTGAGGCGGCATGGGCAGTATGCAATTGCTTGGAGTCGGCTGCATCACGTAAAAACTCCCATAGACCAGAGGTTGTCGTACCCGCCGAGCCGATTGCGTGGAGCATTTGTTCAGGATTCAATTTCAATAAACGCCCGACAGTCACTGCAGCAGCAATCGTACCGGCAGTTCCAGTCGTATGAAAAATTTTGTAGTGTGACCGACCGAGAAACTCTCCCACGCGAATGCCGACTTCGTAACCGACAACGGATGCTGTGATGAACTCCTCGCCAGAGGCGCCAATCGCTTGCGCGACAGCGAGTGCGGGAGGAAAGACGACAGCAGCAGGGTGGAACACTGAGCCGTTGTGGACATCGTCTTGTTCAACAACGTGTGCAGACGCTGCGTTGACCATTGCGGCAAAGACAGGCGAAGTGAGACGTCTGTTAACGAAGTCTTCTGACTTGCCGTCGGCAGGACCCATCAATTCAGCATATTTCGCCATGGCTTTCACTGCACGCGCTGACGATCCAGCAAGAATAGAGGCCATCGTATCCAGAAACAAATCCTCACAACGCATGCGAACTGATTCAGGAATATCAGAATACTGAAGCTCTGAAGAAAACTTGGCGAGTTCTGCACTTGGATGCAAAACAATGGCACTGACGGAAGAATGGGCAGCTGTCATGAGTATTTCCTTAAAAGGAACGTGGCAGACCGAGAATGTGCTCGGCCACGTAAGACAAGATCAGATTAGTTGAAATAGGTGCGACTTGATAGAGACGTGTTTCACGGAACTTACGCTCGACGTCGTATTCGCAGGCGAAACCAAAGCCGCCATGGAACTGCAAACAGGCATTCGCGGCTTCCCAAGAAGCATCTGCGGCGAGCAGTTTTGCCATATTGGCTTGTGCACCACAGGGCAGATTGGCATCAAACAAACGACACGCTTCATAACGCATCAGGCTGGCTGCCTCAACGTTGATGTGCGCACGTGCGATCGGGAACTGTACCCCTTGGTTTTGACCAATCGGACGACCAAACACAATGCGGTCTTTGACATAGGCCGATACACGATCCACAAACCAATAGCCGTCACCAATACACTCGGCTGCGATCAGTGCGCGCTCAGCATTCAGGCCATCTAGGATGTATTTAAACCCTTTGCCTTCTTCACCAATCAGATTTTCAGCGGGTATCTCAAGATTGTCAAAAAACAATTCATTTGTTTCATGGTTGACCATGTTCAAAATGGGTCGCACGGTAAGACCTTTACCAATGGCATCGCGCAAGTCAACGATGAAAATTGACATGCCTTCGGTTTTTTTGGTGACCTGATCAATAGGCGTTGTGCGCGCTAACAGAATCATCAAATCGGAATGCTGAACACGAGAAATCCAAACTTTTTGGCCATTAATGACATAGCGATCGCCTTTACGGACCGCTGTTGTTTTAATTTTTGTGGTGTCTGTTCCCGTAGTAGGTTCAGTCACTCCCATTGATTGCAAGCGTAATTCACCTGCTGCAATTTTAGGCAAATAGAGATTTTTTTGCTCAGTTGAACCGTGCCGTAGCAAAGTACCCATGTTGTACAGCTGACCGTGGCAAGCACCTGAATTACCACCACAACGGTTGATTTCTTCCATAATGACGGATGCTTCGGTCAAGCCGAGACCAGAGCCGCCATATTCTTGAGGAATCAGGGCTGCCATCCAGCCTGCTTGCGTTAAGGCATTCACAAATTCCTCTGGATACCCCCTGACTTCGTCCACTTTACGAAAGTATTCGTCTGGAAACTGTTTGCACAGATCCTTAATTGCGTCACGGATATCTTGGTACTGATTAACGTTGGCGTTCATGATTGTCTTATGATGGCGAGTGTTAGATAGGCTTTACTGTGCCTCATGGCGCCAAACTTGACTATTGACGTTTGGTTAACCCGGGCTTTTTCATTGATTAAGAGACTGCTAGCACTATGGCGAACCACTTTGACCTGACGGACATGCAGCTCATTGTCAACATTGGCGATGCGAGTAGCTTGACCCGTGGCGCTGAAAAATCCCACCTTTCTCTTCCTGCAGCCAGCAATCGCGTCAAAAATCTCGAAGACCATTTCGGGACCAGGCTTTTTCATAGAAATAGCCAAGGGGTGACTTTGACCCCCTCCGGGGAGGCTTTTTTACGTCATGCTCGCCTCGTTCTGAGACAAATTGATCATTTGCGTGGCGATATTCACGAATATGCACGCGGCATCAAAGGCCAAGTGCGGATGTTGGCCAATACCACCGCGATGACTGAGTTTATGCCAGCAGTGTTGAGCCGCTTTTTGGCGTCTCATCCGGATGTCACCGTCGAGCTGCGTGAACGCTTGAGCTACTTGGTCATTAAAGCAGTATCCGAGGGCTCTGCGGACATTGGGATCGTTGCCGGCAAGCCTGCTTCCTCAGAGCTCGAATACATTCCCTATCGGGAAGACAGATTGGTCTTGGTCGCGCCCGTTGATCACCCCCTAAGCGAACTGACTGAAGTCGCCTTTTCCGATACGCTTGCTTATGAATATGTCGGTCTTTCCGAGTGGAGTGCCATTCACGCCTTTTTGATTCAAGCGGCGGATAAGCTGGGCTATCCTTTCCGTTTTCGTGTCGAAGTAGGCAGTTTCGAAGCAGTTTGCCGCATGATTGAAGCGGGTGTTGGCATCGGCATTGTGCCCGAACTCGTGGCCAAACGTTATGCTCAACGTCTCAACATTAAGATTGTTCGCTTGTCAGATGAGTGGTCTGAAAGAAAGCTCCAGATATGCGTACGGAACCTTCAACAGTTACCCAGTTTTACAAAAGACTTGGTCAATATGCTGATTGAAGATGTTCCTGTTTGATGAGACTCATACTCATCCAAGGTTGTTTTATTCACATTTAGTTTGGTAAATCTATGTTGACCTCGATTGTTCTCGCCTCTGGAAACTCTGGCAAACTTAAGGAATTTAGCGCGCTGCTGGCACCTTTGGGATTGACGCTTATTCCGCAAGCCTCGCTCAATATTAGTGAGCCTCCAGAACCATATTCGACATTCATCGAAAATGCGCTCACCAAAGCCAGGCATGCTAGCAATTTATCTGGCATGCCTTCAATTGCGGATGATTCAGGTTTATGTGTCAGAGCACTCGGAGGCGCGCCGGGTATATATTCTGCTCGATACGCGCAAACGGAGCAGGGCACACGCTCTGATTTAGCAAACAACAAAAAATTAGTGCATACGCTACAAAATATTTCTGATCGTCGCGCCTGGTATGTCGCAGTATTGGTTTATTTAACGCATCCAGATGATCCGCAACCACTCGTCGCTGAAGCAAATTGGTATGGTGAAATTGTCGATCTGCCAAGGGGTGAAAATGGTTTTGGCTATGACCCACATTTTTATATTCCCGAACAGGGTTGTACAGTTGCGGAGCTTGAGCCAGGCATTAAAAATTCAATCAGTCATCGTGGCCAAGCCATGCAAATTCTTCTATCTAAATTAAAAGAGCGAGGCTTGGCCCAAGCATGATCCGCACGATTCCGATTGTCTCTGAAAACTGGATGCCTGCTGTTGCTAAAGCGACGGGACCTGACACTCTTTTTAAAACACTTCCTCCACTTTCTTTATATATCCATGTTCCATGGTGTGTGCGTAAGTGTCCTTATTGCGATTTCAACTCTCATGAGTCAACTGGTGAAATTCCAGAAAATCGCTACCTCGATGCACTCCAAGCTGATATTGAGCAAGCATTGCCAGATGTGTGGGGCCGTCAAGTGCATACCGTGTTTATTGGAGGCGGAACGCCAAGCTTATTATCTGCGTCCGCTGTCGATCGTTTAATGTCAATGCTTCGGACGCACTTTAATCTTTGGCCGGATGCCGAAGTGACTTTAGAAGCCAATCCTGGTGCAGCAGAAGCAGGGCGCTTTAAAGCCTACGCTCAAAGCGGCATTAACCGTATTTCTTTGGGCATTCAGTCTTTTAATGATGACCAACTCAAAAAATTAGGTCGTGTCCACGATGGACATCAAGCACGTCAGGCGATCGAGATGGCCTTGTCTTCAGTCGGTCGGGTGAATCTGGATTTGATGTTTGCCTTACCGGGCCAGACACTACAGGCCTCTATGGCTGACGCACGCGAAGCCTTGTCGTTTGGAACCGAACATCTATCTATTTACCAACTCACACTTGAGCCAAACACTGTCTTTGCAAAGTTCCCCCCTGAGCTGCCTGATGAAGATATTGCTGTCTTGATGGAAGAAGGTATTGAATCACTCTTGGCAGAAAATGATTTCGAGCGCTATGAGGTTTCTGCTTTTGCACGTCCTGGTGCACGGGCAAAACACAATGTGAACTACTGGAAATTCGGAGACTATCTTGGCTTGGGACCCGGAGCCCACGGAAAAGTGACTTTTCCAGACCGTATTCAACGCGAGGTTCGGTTACGTAATCCAGAAAGCTGGATGAATGCCAGCCTCTTAAGAAATGCTAGTCATATTTCAGAATCAAGACGAGTTCTGCAGTCGGACTTTGCATTTGAATTCATGCTCAATGCATTACGGCTCCGGGAAGGTGTTCCGCTAGAGTTGTTATTTGAAAGAACGGGTCTGAGCTATGTGGATGTGTCCAGCAAACTTGCGCTTGCTAAACAAAAAAAACTCCTGATCAATGACCCAACAAGATTACAAGCGACCGACACAGGCTGGCGGTTTTTAAATGAATTACAAACGATCTTTTTGTGATGTTATCGTTCTAATACAATCACAACTTTTGCGCATCAATCCCTATTGTGGTGCGCAAAGTGGTGCATGAGCTCCTTTTAGGCACCTTTATAGTGCGATCTTGTTTGGTTGGTATGCGCTGTTTAGGGGCGAAGCCCAGTTAAATTTACTGGCATAGTTTTTGCTTTACTATTTTTATAAGTTTTAAGATCTTCAACGTTTAACTAATTTTACTAATATATTTTTAGCGGAGTCACTTAATGAGCACCCCTCAAGACGTTCTAAAGAAAATTGCTGAAAACGAAGTCAAATTCATCGATTTCCGTTTTACAGATACCCTAGGCAAAGAACAGCACGTCTCCGTGCCTGTTAGCCAGATGGGTGAAGACAAGTTCAATGAAGGTCACGCCTTCGACGGTTCGTCGATCGCTGGCTGGAAAGGTATCGAAGCCTCAGATATGTTGTTGATGCCAGACGCATCCACTGCACACATGGATCCTTTCCGCGAGGAATCGACCATGATCATTACATGTGACGTGGTGGAACCTTCAGATATGAAAGGCTATGAGCGTGATCCACGCTCGCTCGCCAAGCGCGCAGAAGCCTACCTCAAGTCAAGCGGCTTAGGCGATACAGCTTTCTTTGGACCTGAGCCAGAGTTCTTTGTTTTTGACGGCGTCACCTGGGGTGACGACATGTCAGGTTGCCACGTCAAGATCAAGTCAGACGAAGGTTTCTGGTCTTCAAGCGCTGACAACGAAGGCGGTAACCTCGCGCACCGTCCTCGTGTTAAGGGTGGCTACTTTCCAGTCCCACCCGTTGACTCCATGCAAGACATGCGTTCGGAAATGTGTATTTTGCTCGAAGAAGCTGGCATTCCTGTTGAAGTGCATCACCACGAAGTCGCAGGCGCTGGCCAGATGGAGATTGGTACTAAGTTCAGCACATTGGTTCAACGTGCTGACTGGATCCAGATCATGAAATACACCATCCATAACGTGGCACATGCCTACGGCAAAACCGCGACGTTCATGCCCAAGCCGATCGTTGGTGACAACGGTTCAGGCATGCACGTTCACCAGTCAATCTGGAAGGACGGTCAAAACTTGTTTGCTGGTAACGGCTATGCAGGATTGTCAGAGTTTGCGTTGTATTACATCGGCGGCATCATCAAGCACGCCCGCGCACTCAACGCCATTACCAACCCCGGCACAAACTCCTACAAGCGTTTAGTTCCTCACTATGAAGCTCCGGTCAAGCTTGCGTACTCAGCTCGCAACCGCTCAGCTTCGATCCGTATCCCTCACGTTGCAAACCCTAAAGGTCGTCGTATTGAGGCACGTTTTCCAGATCCTCTGGCCAACCCCTACTTGGCATTCTCTGCCTTGATGATGGCCGGACTGGATGGCGTACAGAACAAGATTCACCCAGGTGATCCTGCAGACAAAAACTTGTACGACTTGCCTCCTGAAGAGGATGCAAAGATTCCAGTCGTATGTGCCTCACTAGAGGAAGCAATCGATGCTCTTAATAAAGATCGTGAGTTCCTGACTCGTGGTGGCGTATTCACGAACGAGATGCTTGATGCTTATATCGCCTTGAAAGCGAATGAAATCAATCGTCTTCGTATGACGACACATCCCGTCGAGTTCGATATGTATTACAGCCTCTAACCTGCCGACAAAACTTGGGGTCGGGCCTCCCGGCCTGATACCCATGATCTCCGTTGAAGCCTTCGATCTACTTGCCACGACAGTTCTATTATTGAACCGTCATGGTGAGGTTGTACAGGCTAATGCGGCAGCAGAAATGATGTTTGGTCGGTCTATGCGTCACTTAATTGGGGCGCAGGCCGACTTTTTATTTGAACGTGACTCTGCTCTTGAACACTCTATTCGTCTGGCCTGCTCAGGTGAGGTAGATGACTGTCGTCAATTCGCAAGAACGAGACGCGGAGCCGATACAGTCGAAGTGGGTGTGACTTCGATTGCACTTACTAACAAGCCGTGGGCAGCCTTATTGGAAGTTAAAGATATCGAACAACGCGTCCTTGTTGATCGCAGCATACGTTTGGTTGATGAAATTGAAACGCAACACGAATTGCTAAGAAATCTCGCACATGAAGTCAAAAATCCGTTAGGTGGCTTACGAGGAGCAGCACAGTTACTGGAGTCTGAATTACCTGACCCGGCATTACAAGAATACACACGTGTGATTATTTCTGAGGCTGATCGATTGCAAGCGCTTGTGGATAGATTAGCTGCTCCGCAGCGTATGCCCGTTCAATGGCAACAGGTAAATATTCACGAAGTGTGTGAGCGGGTGTGTGCTTTAGTGCGCGCCGAGTTTCGAGATGTTGCATTGATACGTGATTATGATGCTTCGATGCCTGAGTTTCGTGCAGATC
Source organism: uncultured Burkholderiaceae bacterium (assembly GCA_963926265.1). Lineage (GTDB taxonomy): Bacteria > Pseudomonadota > Gammaproteobacteria > Burkholderiales > Burkholderiaceae_B > Zwartia. The sequence continues at coordinate 7,294 of CAWUWN010000010.1, read as the reverse complement.
CAGCAAGACTTATGCAAGCCTTATTGAATGTTGTGCGAAATGCTGCACAAGTTATGACGGGTTCAACCCCAACGCTGTCACCAAAAATTATTTTGAAAACTCGTATCGCCCGTCAAGTGTTACTTCGTCATAAGCAACATCGCATGACTGTCGTAGTTTCGGTGATTGATAATGGCCCAGGCGTCCCCGCTAATCTGCAAGACCGTATTTTTCATCCCTTAGTGACTGGACGTGAAGGTGGAACGGGCCTAGGTCTAAGCCTCGCCCAAGACTTCATTCAACAGCATGGAGGGGTGATCGAATTTGACTCGAGACCTGGACACACTGAGTTTCGTCTAATATTACCCATGGAGCCGCTATGAAACCAGTATGGATTGTGGATGATGATCAAGCCATCCGTTGGGTACTCGAAAAAGCGCTGAGTCGCGCGGGTATCGAGACGCGTAGTTTTGTCGGTGCGAGTGATGTCTCCGTTGCTTTAGAATCCGAAATTCCTTCGGCGTTGATCTCTGATATTCGTATGCCTGGAACGGATGGTTTTGCATTGCTCAAGCACGTCAAGGATAAATACCCTTTACTGCCTGTCATCATCATGACTGCTTACAGTGATCTCGATAGCACTGTGACTGCTTTTCAGGGAGGGGCCTTTGATTATTTAGCTAAACCCTTTGATATCAACGAGGCTGTCGCATTAATTAAGCGTGCAGTTCGTGAACCATCATCGAGTGACAATGTAAGTGTAGTATCCAAATCCGAGGACGGAGCGGCCGTTTCCGTGGCCTCTGATAGAGGTATGTTGACACAGTCCTCTTCTGTCGCTATGCAGGAGGTATTTCGTGCAATCGGGCGCCTTGCTCAGTCAAATGTCACAGTACTGATTACCGGTGAATCTGGTACAGGTAAAGAACTTGTCGCCCGTGCGTTACATAGCCATGGTGTTCGTTCTAAAGGTCCATTCGTTGCACTTAATACCGCAGCTATTCCGAGAGACTTGCTCGAGGCAGAGCTTTTCGGTCACGAACGTGGTGCCTTCACCGGCGCCAACTCTTTGAGACGCGGTCGTTTCGAAGAAGCCAGTGGGGGGACATTGTTTCTTGATGAAATTGGCGATATGCCGTTTGAGTTACAGACGCGGCTTCTTAGGGTTTTATCAGATGGCACTTTTTATAGAGTGGGTGGTGCGCAGCCAGTTCGTGTAGATGTTCGAATTGTCGCGGCGACACATCAACCTTTAGAGGAGCGCGTGCGTGAAGGTAAGTTTCGCGAAGACCTGTTTCATCGCCTAAATGTCATCAGACTTCGCTTACCTCCACTGCGAGAAAGGCGAGAAGATATCGCTGAATTAGCACGTCATTTTCTATCGCTCTGCGCGCGGGGCGTTGGGGTTCCAGTTAAAAAGATTTCTGATCAGGCACTTCAAATGCTTGCTCAGTTTGATTTTCCTGGCAATGTCAGGCAACTCGAAAACTTTTGTCATTGGCTCACTGTGATGGCGCCAGGGCAGACTGTTGAGATCAGTGATCTACCTGCGGAAGTCCGTGTGGGTGATCTACCTAAAAGCGTCACGGCTCAAGCAGGTCAGGTGGCTTTAGAGTCCTGGCAGCAACTGCTCGCAAAAGAGGCAACCACTCGACTTTCTCGGTCAGACCCTGAAGTGTGGTCTGCCTTAACGCGTCAATTTGAACGTACGATTTTGCAATCTTCCTTGGAGGTTTGTCGTGGCCGACGCGTCGAAGCGGCTGCCCGCCTTGGTATGGGTCGTAATACGATTACCCGTAAGCTGCGGGAGTTAGGGATGGACACGAACTTAGCAGATACACCGACTGAGAGCGTTTAAAAACATCTTTTTCGCTTTTCATGACAATCAATCTATCGTTTTCAACTATTGAACGGTAAAATCCAATAGTTATCTATTGGAGCAGTGATGTCTAAACAAATTATTCATACAAATGCAGCGCCTGCTGCTGTCGGTCCCTATTCACAAGCAGTCATAGCCCCGGCAGGTAGGCTTGTTTTTTTATCTGGTCAGATTGGCTTGGTTCCTGAAACAGGATTGATGGTTTCTGAGAACTTTGAAACACAAGTTCGACAATCTTTTGCCAATATGAAAGCTGTCATTGAGGCGGCTGGGGGGAGACTTGAAAACATAGTTAAATTGACACTGTTTCTGACTGATCTCAAACAGTTCCCTGTCGCGAACAGCATCATGGCCGAGCTCATCCCTGAGCCATTTCCCGCACGCTCCACAGTTGGGGTGAGCAGCTTACCGAAAGATGCACAGTTTGAGATCGAAGCTACGATCGTCGTTTGATGCTTCCGATACCCAATTGGGGTGTTCGTGTCTACTCCAGCTAATTTCTCAGCCAAACGACCACTCAAACGTGGCGTTGATAAAGATATGTCTGTGCGTGGCAAATTCGAACGACTCGGTTTGACAACGCCCGAGTCATTCGTTTTACATTTGCCGATTCGCTACGAAGATGAAACCCAGATTCAAGAGATTGCTAATTTGCGTCCAGGCATGTCTGCGCAAGTCGAAGGAGAAGTCATACGTTCAGATGTTTTGTTAAAGCCCAGGCGCCAACTTACAGCAACGCTTAAAGACGGTTCTGCTGAAATTGCTTTACGTTGGCTGACTTTTTATCCCAGCCAGCTAAGTCAGATGCAAGCGGGTAAAAGATGGCGAGTGCGAGGTGAGGTCCGCGGCGGCCTGTATGGTTTTGAAATGATTCACCCTCGAATTTCAACTCCTGGCGCATTACTTTCTGCTGCCTTGACGCCTGTCTATCCAACCACAGAGGGTTTATCTCAGCCCAGTTTACGTAAGGCCATCACGCAAGCGCTCAACTCAGCCACGTTACAAGACACCTTACCGAGTGAGTTGCTTAAGAATCTCGATTTACTGTCTTTTGAACAAGCGATTCGCACATTGCATGCACCAACGCCTGATATGGATGCAGAGGCACTGATGGAGCATGAGCATCCTGCCTGGATCAGAATCAAATTTGATGAACTCCTAGCTCAACAACTTTCACTTGCAGCTGCTCGCGCAGCGAGGCAAAGTAAACGTGCGCACGTTTATCAGAGGCTTTCATCTACTCAAAGTTTAGTATCACAACTCAAGGCATCTCTACCGTTCTCATTAACGGGTGCACAACAGAGAGTATGTGACGAAATCAGTGCAGATCTTGGACGTGCTTACCCCATGTACCGATTGCTACAAGGGGATGTTGGGAGTGGCAAGACCATTGTGGCCGCGCTGGCCGCGCTGCAGGCCATCGAACATGATGCACAGGTCGCCTTGATGGCTCCTACTGAAATTTTGGCGGAACAACATTATGTCAAACTCAAATCTTGGTGTGAACCTCTCGGAATCAAAGTCACTTGGTTAGCCGGAAGTGTTTCAACGAAAGCCCGGCGCGAAGCCTTACAGGCCATTTCTTCGGGTGAGGCCAAGCTCATCGTGGGTACGCAAGCACTCATTCAAGACGGGGTAGATTTTCATTCACTAGGACTAGTCATCGTGGATGAGCAACATCGCTTTGGTGTCACACAGCGGCTCACACTCTCTCGAAAAGGAGAGGATGATGTCGAGTTTGTGCCCCATCAGCTCACGATGAGTGCGACACCGATTCCACGAACACTCGCGATGACATTTTATGCAGATCTTGAGGTCTCCTCAATAGACGAGCTTCCCCCAGGCAGAACTCCTGTCATTACAAAACTGATCGCTTCTGATCGCCGTGGTGAGCTCATTGAACATATTACTCAAGCCATCGCGCAAGGTCAGCAAACGTACTGGGTTTGTCCGTTAGTCGAAGAAAGCGAAGCACTTGATCTACAAACTGCTGTGGATACGCACCGTGATTTATCAAATTCTCTAGTGGGTCTCTCGGTTGGACTGGTGCATGGCCGTTTGCCTACAACGGAAAAAGCACAGGTGATGCAAGCATTTCGTGATGGAAAAATAGATGTTTTAGTCGCCACAACTGTTATCGAAGTTGGTGTAGATGTTCCTAACGCATCGCTCATGGTCATTGAACATGCGGAACGCTTTGGTTTGGCTCAGCTCCATCAACTTAGGGGTCGGGTGGGGCGGGGTTCACAACAATCCGTTTGTGTATTGCTTTACCAAAATCCACTTTCAATGATTGCGCGTCAACGCTTACGTGCAATGTATGAAACACAAGATGGTTTTGAAATTGCGCAACGTGACCTCGATTTGCGTGGGCCTGGAGAGTTATTGGGTGCTAGACAATCGGGTATGGCCTTGCTTCGATTTGCAGATCTTTCGAATGATTCGGGCTTGGTAAGGATGGCGCGAGAGGTGGCAATTGAACTGAGGCAAACTGCTCCTGAAGTCGTTGAACGTCACTTGAGTCGTTGGATGCGAGGGCGTGAGGATTACTTGCGTAGTTAGTTTTTTTATCAGCGATTAATAAAGTTGGATTTTTATGACATTGACCGAATTGAAGTACATCGTGGCTGTGGCAAGAGAGCGTCATTTTGGTCGTGCCGCTGAAGCATGCTTTGTGAGTCAACCAACACTTTCCGTTGCAATTCGTAAGTTAGAAGACGAACTTGGCATTACTTTATTTGAAAGGGGTGGCGCCGAAGTAGGCGTCACGACTATTGGGGAACAAATTGTCTCTCAGGCTCAAAAAGTACTCGAAGAAAGTGCAAATCTAAAAGAGCTGGCTCGTCTAGGACATGATCCGCTTTCTGGTCCTTTACGTGTTGGTGTAATACACACCATTGGGCCATATCTTTTACCCAAGTTGGTGCCTGCGCAAATTGAACGTGTCCCACAAATGCCGCTTATTTTGCAAGAAAACTTCACTGTTAAACTTATTGAATTGTTACGTCAAGGCGAAATTGATTGTGCCATCATGGCGCTACCATTACCCGATGCAGGATTAATGACACAACCGCTTTATGACGAAGAATTTATTGTTGTGATTCCTGCTAGCCACCCATGGGCTACTCGAAAATCCATATCCGCCGAAGACTTGAAACAACAAAACATGCTTTTACTTGGCAGTGGACATTGTTTTCGCGATCAAGTACTTGAGGTCTGTCCTGAGCTTTCCCGCTTTGCTGCCTCTAGCGAAGGTATCCAACGAACCTTTGAAGGATCTTCTCTAGAAACCATTCGTCATATGGTGGCTGCGGGCATTGGTATCACCGTCATGCCCCGCACAGCAGTTCCCAAGGAGGAGCGCAACAACAAACTGTTACGCTACATTCCGTTTGATCGCCCCATACCAGACCGTCGTATTGTCCTGGCATGGCGAAAGAGTTTTCCACGTGCAACAGCCATAGAGGCACTTGCTCAATCTGTCTACGCCTGTCAATTGCAGGACGTCAACATGTTGACGCAACCCCCACAGTTTCCACAGAATTCACGTTGATTTCAAAACTAAAAATTTATTGGCGCTTAGTTCGCCTAGATAAGCCAATCGGAATTTTGTTGTTATTGTGGCCAACGCTATGGGGTCTATTTGCGGCGACTGACGGCTTTCCTAATCTACATATCCTAGTGGTATTCGTCTTGGGTACTGTGTTGATGCGTTCGGCAGGATGTGCCATGAACGATTTCTTTGATCGCAACGTGGATAGGCATGTCAAACGTACGCAGGACAGGGTGCTAGCAACGGGATCTATTGAGCCTCGAGAAGCCCTTTATGTTGCTGCAACTCTCGGATTAGTCAGCCTAGGGCTTGTACTCACAACCAATACATTGACTATCAAGCTCGCGATTGTTGCTGCAATCTTGTCCATAACATACCCGCTCTTTAAAAGGTTCTTCGCTATTCCTCAGGCGTATCTCGGTATTGCCTTTGGATTCGGCATTCCAATGAGCTTTGCGTCAATTCAAGGAGAGGTCCCTCTGGTTGCTTGGATAATGTTAATTGCCAATATTTTTTGGGCGATTGCCTATGACACAGAATATGCGATGGTTGATCGAGATGACGATTTGCGTTTAGGTATTCAGTCCTCAGCGATTACCTTTGGTCATTATGATGTAATCTTTGTAGCAATTTCATATGGCTTAGCACTTTTCTTACTGGGTATTGCAGGCGATTTTTTAGGGTATAGCTGGAAATTCTTTTCTGCATTGAGTATCGCGGCAATCATTGCAGCCAGACACATTTTTTGGATTCGAAATCGGGACAGGCAAGCTTGTTTTAAAGCTTTTCTACACAATACCTGGATCGGTGCAACGATATTTTTAGGCATTGCACTCGAAGTATTAGGTTAATACTCATATTAGTTTTTTTAATTTTTATATTAATGCCTCAAGTTTCAAACGGGTGATGCGATGACTAATTTTCCTTCTGTGGCTTTTATAGGTGGTGGCAATATGGCCAACGCTTTAGTGTCAGGTCTATTAAGCCAAAAATGTCAGTTGGAAAAAATACATGTGATTGAAGTTGCGGATAGTTTACGATCTCAATGGGAAACGCGTGGGATCAGTACGAGTGCGGCCCCGGATGCATCGTTGCAAGAGCGTCAGGTATGGATTTTTGCTGTCAAGCCTCAGCAGATGAAAGAGGTCGTCCTGCAATGCAAACCCTGGATGGCAGAGGACACACTGATCATCAGTATTGCAGCAGGAATATCAATCGCATCACTCGCCTCTTGGTTGGGTACCCCACAAACTCCCTATCAAAATATTGTCCGCTGCATGCCAAATACTCCTGCACTTGTTGGTGCAGGTGTTACAGGCTTGGCTGCTCCGGCTGGGCTTTCAGATCGAGATCGAATCAGCGCAACAGGACTTCTTTCTGCTGTTGGCCAAGCCGTTTGGGTCAGAGATGATTCAGCAATTGATGCAGTGACAGCCCTCTCCGGAAGTGGGCCTGCTTATGTTTTCTTATTTTTAGAAGCTTTAGTGGCTGGGGGTGTCGCACTTGGTTTGTCTGCCTCGCAAGCGAAAGAGCTTGCGTTAGCGACGTTGACGGGCGCCACTAAACTTGCGACGGACTCATTAGATTCTCCTGGCGTGTTGCGCGAGCGCGTGACATCAAAAGGTGGGACGACAGCGGCAGCGTTGGCTGTCTTTCAAGAGTCACAGTTTGTTGATATCGTGGTAAACGCAATGCATGCTGCTGATCGACGCGCTGCCGAACTATCTAAAGAGTTTGGCTCTTAAGTTGGCATGATTTTTTTCTTTATAAAAATATTATTCACTCAATAACTGGAAGATTCGCGTGAAAAAAACTATTAGTGTGATTTCAGTTCTTGGACTGTTGGTTGCTATTTGGTTGGGAGCTAGTTTTTACTCTGCTCG
>CAWUWN010000009.1:0-68178 GCA_963926265.1 uncultured Burkholderiaceae bacterium | reverse complement strand
AGCGCCCACACGGCAATCGAACTCAAACCCAGTGAGACGGCCAAGCGAATACCCGCCACACGTGAGCGCATGCGATCGTCGACATAGCGGACTACCATCACGTCGATGAAAGGTACTGCGCCAAAGATAAACACCATCACGCCAAGCAACGCTGCAAACAGCCACCAGCCCTGTGCATGCGAAGCGAGTAAGAATAGCGGGATTTGCAACAGTACAATCCCAAGGAAAATCGGACGTATGGCAAAGCGGTCTAGCAGTTTCCCAACGATCACCTGCATGAGCGAAGCCACGACGTAGATGATGGCCAACATGATTCCGAGCGTAGCGGGATCCTCGACGATCCCTTTAAAGCGTTCGAGTAAAAGCTGGCCATTACCATTGGTTGTAAAGTTGAACAGTACGCTCCCAGTCGCAGCACTCACCGTCATGACGGCTAATACCCGCGCAATCAAGGCGGGCGGGAACTTGACCTTAGCGGATACTTTACGCTTGGCGGGAGCCTCTGACTCGGGCGGGCAAATATACGCAAACCACACGCCGCAAGCAATTGACAACACGGCTGGAATGGCAAAAGCTGCGCGCCATCCAAGCCATTTAATTAAAAACCCGCTTACGACAGCGGCCAGCGCAAGCCCTAAGTTACCCGCCAAACCATTGATACCAATTGTATAGCCCGGGTTGACCGACTTTTGCACCAAAAAGGGAATGCCGACAGGGTGATAAATAGAGGCAAATGCACCCACCAGCGTCAGCGCTGTGGCAAGCTGCCAGGCGTTTTGGCTCAAGGCAGCGATCAGTGTCGACGCCCCAATCCCAACAAAAAATACCACCATCATGCGACGGCGCCCCCATAGGTCACCGAGGCGACCGGAGGGAATTGAGCCCAAACCGAACAGTACGAAAGCACCGACACCATAAGGCATGAGTTCTTCCCAGCTGTCGAAGCCAAAATCAACCGCAATGACGCCAACCGAGGCCGCAAAAATCAGCAAAAACATATGGTCTAAGCCATGACCGACATTGAGCAATAACCGTACGGCCAGCGTATGGTCCTGTGCGTGCAAGGAGGCGTCAGTTGCGCTCATCTTATGGAGATTCCTTTGGATTTAGACGCCACCAATGATGGATGCGGTCAACATTAACTCTTCGAGGAGAGCAAGTGACACCGCACCAGAGACCGAATAAGGGTCCAACTCGGGTTGCTCAGAGTACTTGAGTAAGATCGAAGTATTGATTTTGGAAAGATTAACCTTTCCCATCGTCCAGCTACTAAAACGTCTTTCAGTAATTTCCTGATAGTGGAGCAAAACAACGTCTTTGTGCCGAGTATCGCGCACAATGTGACCATACAACTCATTGACTTGCTTGCGCCCACCTTCGATAGCCTGAAGGTAAATCCCACCACCATAGCAAAGAATCCCAGTGATTCCATTGGCAATATTATGCTGGCGTGAGGAGTCTAAGATTGATTCCGTATCCTCGCTCATTTTTGGGTCTAATGCACGGCTGACATATAACAAACGTACCAACATGGCTAAACCTCTCGAGGAATCAGGGACAAGAACTCACGACGCAAATTAGGATCCTTTAGAAAGGCGCCTCGCATCACTGAGTTGATCATGCGACTATCCATGTCCTTGACACCGCGCCAAGACATACAAAAATGAGTCGCACTCATGACAACAGCTAAACCATCGGGCTGAGTTTTCTCCTGAATCAGATTCGCGAGCTGGACGACCGCCTCTTCTTGAATCTGGGGACGACTCATGATCCATTCAGCGAGACGCACATACTTAGACAGTCCGATGACGTTGGTGTGTTCATTAGGCATCACACCAATCCATACCTTGCCTATGACCGGACAAAAGTGATGACTACACGCGCTCCGCACCGTAATCGGTCCGACAATCATCAGTTCATTTAGATGTTCAACATTGGGAAATTCCGTAATCGGTGGCTGTGGGCGATAACGGCCGCCGAACACTTCCTGCAGGTACATTTTGGCCACGCGTCGGGCGGTATCGTTTGTGTTGTGATCCGACACAGTGTCAATCACCAAACTTTCCAGGACGCCTTTCATCTTGTCCTCGACTTCATCTAGCAGCAAGGCGAGCTCGCCCGGCTCAATAAAGTCAGAAATATTGTCATTGGCATGAAAACGCTTGCGTGCATCTTGCAGCCGCTTACGGATCGCCATTGAAATCGGAGTGCCTGTATCGTGATCTGATGAATTCATAGGTATAAGTGTAATCTTGGTATGGCCGTAGAAAAGAGAAAGAAGAGGAAAATTAAGGGCTACTTAATCTGGCGCTGTATAGCTGGGCGAATCCGCAGAAACCCAACATAACATTTTTCCAAAAACCAAACACCGGGCGGATGCGCAAACAAGCGGCCGAACCAGCGCCAATATTTCAAATTCAACCAAAGCTCAACAAAAGCCGCTGCGCCACTTTTGAGCGAGCCATCGACCGTTCGCACATGAAAGCGCGCCATCGCTTGCTGGCAGCTCAGATCTCCTGATACCTGTCCATCGGCAACACGACTGACATCTTGCCAACGTATCTGCTCAGAACCTGCGCTATTTTTGTAAAAACCAATTTCACGCCGACAGAGTGGGCACGAACCATCGAAATACACAGTCAGGTGATTATTTGCTTTCACAAGGGCTTTGTCCATAGAGAACGCATACCTTACAACCACTTCTGCATAAAAAGAGCTTGTCCCGTTTCCGAACTAAGCGAATACTGCTCAAAACCAAAAAATGCATAAGAACGCTGAGCCTGCGCATTGCCGCTTAAGACCTCAAGCGTGACCTTGCAACACCCTAGTCGGCGCGCATGGGCCTCCATCTCTGCCAAAAGAGCCTGTCCGACCCCTTGGCCACGATAAGCAGGGTCGACAGCAATATCATGTACATTCAGGAGAGGGCGTGCTTTAAAGGTCGAGTATCCAGGCAGAGCATTCAGGAGCCCCACTGGTTTGTCATCCTTGAAGGCTAACCAACTCATCGCACCCGGCAGTTTTGCCAGATCGTCACATAACCGCAGTTGAGTATCCCTTGGTAAGGGCTCGCCCCCTCCCATCGGATCACGCGCATACATATCTAGAAGAGAAATCAAGGCTTGACGGTCGGTTGAGTCAAGATAGTCCACGACTTTGACAATAATGTTGCACTGCATAACGCCTACTCCTAGAGACCGGTACAGGGCATCGAGCCTGCTACCCCTTGTCCGATGGTATAACAACTCGTTTACAGACCCAAATCGAAGGTGCACGATGTCCGACTCCCTGCCTCTTGAAGGCATCCGCGTTGTTGAATTTACACACATGGTTATGGGCCCCACCTGCGGCATGATTCTTGGGGATCTAGGCGCAGAGGTCATCAAGGTTGAACCGCTTGCAGGCGACAACACACGCAAGCTGCTGGGATCAGGCTCGGGCTTTTTCCCGATGTTTAACCGTAACAAGAAAAGCATCGCCATTGATGTCAAAAAGCCTGCAGGAAAAGAAATTGTCCTCAAGCTGCTCGGTTCGGCAGATGTTTTTAGCGAGAACTTCAAAAGCGGCACAATGGATAAACTCGGCTTTGGCTACGAGGCACTCTCCAAATTGAATCCGGCCTTGATCTATGTCTCTCACAAAGGATTTTTACCGGGCCCTTACGAGCATAGGACTGCACTCGACGAAGTCGTGCAGATGATGGGCGGATTAGCCTATATGACCGGTCCGGTTGGACAGCCTTTACGCGCGGGAGCGAGCGTCAACGACATCATGGGTGGAATGTTTGGTGCGATCGGCGTGCTGGCCTCGCTGCAAAAAAGGCACCGCACAGGCAAAGGGCAAGAGGTTGCGAGTGCCTTGTTTGAAAATAATGTTTTTTTGGTGGCACAACACATGATGCAGTTTGCCGTCACTGGAGCGCCTGCCAACCCAATGCCCAACAGGCTAAGTGCATGGGCTGTCTACGATGTTTTTACCGTCAAAGATGGGGAACAAATATTTTTATCTGCGGTGAGCGATACACAATGGGCAATTCTGTGTGAGGAGTTCGGCTTTGATGATCTCAAGGCAGATGAGAGACTGCCCACTAATAACGAGCGAGTCAAAGCGCGTAGCTGGCTGATTCCGATCTTGCGGGAAAGGTTGGGCGGACTGAGCGCAACAGAACTGAGCCAACGTTTTGAAAAATGCGGTCTACCTTATGCACCCATTACACGTCCTCACGATTTATTTGATGATCCGCACTTACTCGCGACTGGCGGTCTAGCCCCAGTCACCATTCCTGCAGACAATACAGGTGCGGGTCGTGAAATTGAGACGCGCGTCGCCCTACTCCCTATTGCGCTAGAGGGCGAACGCCTTCAGGTGCGCAAAGCCCCACCAAAAATCGGTGCCGATACGATCGAGCTTTTACAGAGCATCGGCTACACACAAGAAGAAATCTCAGCCCTCAAAGACAATGGAGTCGTGACATGGAATTGAATCTTAGCAACAAGCATGTGCTGATCACAGGCGGTAGTCGAGGCATCGGCTTGGCCTGCGCAAAAGTATTTCTAGAGGAAGGCTGCAAGGTGAGTCTGGTCTCACGTGATCCAGCCAACCTTGAGAAAGCGAAAGTATTGCTCTCGAAGCAAGTGCCAGGCAGCCAAGAGCGACTCGCTTTGTTTTCGGCAGAGCTTCAGGATGCAGCCTCTGCCGAACAAGCACTCAATGATGCTGAAAAAAAATTTGGTGCGCTCGATGTTTTAGTCAATTCCGCCGGGGCTGCAAAAAGAACACCCGCTGAAAATCTTTCTCCCACTTTCTTTCGAGAAGCGATGGAGGCCAAATTTTTTACCTATATCAACATGATTGATCCAGTGATCAAGCGTATGGGCGCCAGAGGGACTGGCGTGATTGTCAACGTCGTTGGCTCTGGTGGAAAAGTGCCCAGCACAGTGCATATCGCGGGAGGCAGCGCCAATGCAGCGCTCATGCTCACCACGGCTGGACTGGCTGCAGCCTATGGTTCACAAGGGGTTCGTATTAATGCAGTCAACCCAGCAGGCACCTTAACTGACCGACTCATCGAAGGTCTAAAAGTCAATGCTGAGCATGAGAATATTAGCCAAGAGGACGTGCTCAAGCGTATGACTGCACAAGTTCCGATGGGTAGACTTGCTAGCCCTGAGGAAGTTGCGGATACGGTTGTCTATCTTGCCTCTAACCGTGCAAGCTATGTCACCGGCACCGTCATCACAATGGATGGTGCGGCACATCCTGTCGTAGTCTAGGACTTGATCAAATACGCGTCATCTCAAGATATTGTCTGATGATGTCTTGATATGACGCGTCTGGTTTCAGGCCCAGGCGGTGAGTGCGTTGGCAATCAAACGTTGAAGGCCAGCCACCCACGATCCGCATGATTTGTTCGTCGGGCTCAACCGCTACTCGCGAAGCGACTTGGTCACCCGCCACCTCACGTAAGGCCTGCAACATTTCTCCGACGGTAACAGTCAGCGCAGGAAGATTAAGTGCAGTCCTGCCTCCAAAGGCCTCACGTGTGGCCTCCACGACCGCTAACACGCCCGCAATCGAGGTCAACGGCGAAGACAATGCCACAGGAGTATCCAAACTGACCGGGCAGCATGCCGCGACACCTGAGAGTGGCTCACGAATAATCCCTGACAAAAAGCTGGAGGCTGCACCATTGGGACGACCAGGTCGGACAGACACCGTCATCAGTCGCGCGACACGACCATCGATAAAGCCTTTACGCGTGTAATCTGCAATTAACTGTTCACAGATAAATTTGTGAATACCATAACTTGATTGCGGTGTAGGCAAGGTCGCATCCGTCACAACAGAGGGCATTGCAATGGCGGGATCTGAACCAAATACCGCGACAGAGCTCGCAAAGAATAATATCGGTGCCCTGCCTGTTCGCGCATGCTGAGCACGCAACCCCTCTAGCAATGCACGTGTCGCATCCAGGTTTGAGCGTAAGCCCAACTCAAAATCTGCTTCGCACTCACCCGACACCGCAGAGGCGAGATGAAACACAGCGTCATAGTCTTTTTTGAGCAACTCGGGCAGACTGAGGAGCAAATCTCCTGTATCGATCCGCACTTTAGGATTCTGGACGATCTCCTGGCGCGATGGAGCCACCAAATCAGTGAGCGTCAACATCGTCAATGATTGATCTCGCAAGCGGTCGCGTTTTAACAACTCACCCGCAAGCAAGGTCCCTAAAAATCCTGCACCACCCGAGATAAGAATATTCATTTTTTACCAAGATGCCTTAAAGTATTGTCGACATTCCTCAATCGCTGCCTCAGCAAGCGGCTGCGCTTGACGATCGCTGCGCAGCCAGAGCCGCGCCGTTTCTTCGAGTTCCTCGAGCACCGCCATTGTGGCGATCAAATCGCTCCCCCAGACCTGTGGACCCAAACGATCACACATGACGGCCCGCAAGCTCAAATCACGTGCGCGATAAGCATCAATTAACTGTCCGACATGATCAGCCACTCGAGCGTCACCCGGTCTGAAATACGGCACAAGCGGCACATGACCCACTTTCATCACGAAATAAGGCGTCAACGGGGGGACGATATCGTCTGTTCGCCAGACACCCCTGAGCGTCAATTCCACTAGCCCAGTCGAGTGCGTATGAATGACACATCCTGCATTGGGTGCATGCTGATAAATACGTCGATGCAGCGCGAGTGTTTTACTAGCCCGATCGCCCGAAAGCTGCTGGCCCTGCTCATCGACCAAGGCTAAGCGATCAGGCGCCAAAAATCCTAGGCAGGCATCTGTTGGGGTGATGAGAAAGCCCCCTTCCTGTCCAGGCACTCTAACGCTAATGTTACCGGTCGTTCCATGCACATAGCCGCGCTCAAATAAACTGCGTCCAACCAAACACAGCTCTTGACGCAACTGCGCCTCAGAAGATTGAGAAGAAATACTCATTGCGGATGGATCCGTTCAAAGGCCTGAGTAAAAAAATCAACGCTACCAAAATTGCCTGACTTGAGCGTTAGATGAATGAGTGTATCTAAAGGATGCGTGCGACCCGCACACCATGGCACACCAGGATCGATTTGCGCACCGATTTGAAGTTGTGTCATACCCAAGGCCTGTACCACAGCACCTGATGTTTCCCCTCCCGCAACAATCAGTTGTCCTACTCCCGCATCCACCAAACCTTGTGCGATCTTGGCAAGCGTTGCTTCAACCAGCATACCCGCTTGCTCAACCCCTAAACGGCTCTGAACTACTTGTAAAGCCTCTGGCGCAGCCGTTGAGTAAATCAAGATTGGTTGCTGACCGAGTTGGGGATAGGCCCATGTGAGCGCTTGTTGCGTAATCGACTCCACGGTCTCAGAACCATCGCCTAAGCCCAAGGGATTAATCTCAAAGCTTGCGCCGCCCTTTGCCACAAAATCGGCTACTTGTGCGTTGGTCGCGCGTGAACAACTACCAGACAGAATCGCTTTGGTGCCCGATGCGGGTGGCAGCACAGCAGCCTGAGGATTAGGCTGAATCGAAAAGTTAGCGGGTAAGCCAATGGCCACACCCGAGCCGGCAGTGACCAAAGGCATGTCGGCCAGCGCGGGCGCAAGTCGATACAGGTCTGCGTTACTGATAGCGTCGACAATCGCGACCCCAATACCCTGCTCACGTAAGTCAGCGATGCGCGCAGCAATTGCATCGTGCCCCTGCGCGACGACGGCATGATCAATCAGTCCAACACGATGCTTGGTTTGAGGCGACAGTACACGCAAGAGATTCGGATCATTCATGGGTGTCAGGGGATGATTTTGCATGCCACTTTCATTGAGCAGCACCTCACCCACAAACAAGTGTCCCTTGAAAACTGTCCGCCCCATATCCGGGAAGGCTGGCGTCGCGATTGTGAAATCTGTCTGCAAGGCATCCATGAGGGCATCGATCACCGGACCAATATTGCCCTGGGGGGTTGAGTCGAAGGTTGAGCAATATTTGAAATAAATTTGTTGGGCACCTAGTGTGCGTAACCAAGCACACGCTTCCAGCGATTGGGCGATGGCCGCGGCAGGAGGAATAGTTCGACTTTTGAGAGAGACGACAACCGCATCGACCTCGGCCTCAATGGGGATCGCAGGTACCCCAATGGTCTGTAAAACGCGCATCCCTGCCCGCACGAGGTTATTAGCCAGATCCGTAGCACCGGTAAAGTCATCTGCAATGCAACCTAACAACACCTGCTTCATGGATGGTCCGCCTCTTAAGGAATCCATAAATTATATGCTTCGTCACTCGGCTTTCACTTGTCGCGTAGACGCACTACACTGCGCTGGAGCCTTTTGACGGGGCTCACCTCTTTTGACTTGAAGTGCGCAACCATGCATATGCTTACGACTATTCGTTATGGGCAAGCTCCTACGCCCTTTGGCCTGGGATTGATCGGCTGGTCAGGACAAGGAATTGTCATGCTGCACCTGCAGCAAAGCGGAGATCTTCTCGCCCAAGACATCGTGGCTTCCGAGTTTCCGAATAGCACCCTGGTTGAGGCAGATCACCAAGCAAACATCTTACTTAATCAGGTGTTTAAACAGGAACAATCTGGCCGCGCAAAGCCCGACCCACAGCCCCTATTAATAGGTAGTCCCTTTCAGCTAAAGGTCTGGAAAGGTCTGATAGAAATCCCTTTTGGAAAAACGCGCAGCTATGGCGAGCTCGCGCAATCACTCGGTCACCCCGGAGCCGCACGGGCAGTGGGAACAGCCATTGCAGCAAACAAACTGGCCTTTCTTGTACCCTGCCACCGCGTTGTGCGCGCCACAGGCGAGATCGGTCAGTTCCGCTGGGGCACCGAACGCAAAGCACAGATGCTTGCCTGGGAGTCTCGCGTACTTGCAGACATGAACGCCGACCGTTAGCATTTAGGGATTACTTTAAGCCCAATTTCGACAATTTATCTTCGTAGTCTCTCAGAAAAGCAAGGATACAGACCTATGAGTCAGCTGTTTACGCCTACCTCTATCGGGCCTCTTCGCCTTACTAATCGGATCGTGATCGCCCCAATGTGCCAGTACTCCGCAGAAGAAGGCAAAATGACCGACTGGCACTTGATTCATCTGGGTCAGATGGCGTTCTCTGGCGCAGGTTTATTGATCATAGAAGCCACGGCGGTTGAGGACATTGGTCGGATTACACACGGCTGCGTAGGCTTGTATTCTGATGAAACAGAAGCAGCACTCAAAAAAACGATCGATGCGGTGCGTCAATACGCTTCCATGCCGATCATGATCCAGCTGGCCCATGCGGGTCGCAAAGGCTCTAGCGCGCGCCCCTGGGAAGGTGGCCAACTGATTTCTCAACAAAATGGCGGCTGGCAGCCCGTCGGTCCATCAGCGATTCCGCATTTACCTACCGAAACACCCCCTCTTGCGCTGGATAAAGCTGGTTTGATCCGTATTCGTGAGGCTTTTGTTGAGTCTGCCAAGCGTGCCCTGCGCATCGGTTTCGACGGGATCGAATTGCATGGTGCACACGGCTATTTGTTACATCAATTTCTGTCGCCAATCGCCAACCAACGCACGGATGAATATGGCGGCTCACTCGAGAACCGTATGCGCTTTCCTCTCGAGGTGTTTGATGCCGTTCGCGCAGTCACGCCTCAAACAGTCAGTCTGGGTATTCGTATTTCTGCGACGGATTGGGCCGAGGGTGGCTGGACGCCTGAAGAAAGCGTTGAATTTTGCAATGTTTTGAAAGCACGTGGCTGTGATTTTATTGATGTGTCGAGTGGCGGAGTCTCTTCTCAGCAAAAGATTCCGCTGGGACCAAAGTATCAAGTTCCCCTGGCAACGACCATCAAAAAAGGTACTGGTCTACCTACAATGGCAGTGGGGCTCATCACAGAGGCGAAAGAAGCCGAGGAAATCATCACCTCGGGCGAGGCCGATATGGTCGCACTCGCACGCGGCATGCTGTACGACCCACGTTGGCCTTGGCATGCTGCGGCAGAGCTTGGCGCGATTGTGCAAGCACCCAAGCAATACTGGCGCTCGCAGCCGCGCGGCTTGACTACCCTATTTGGTGATGCCAAAACCGGCGGGCGCTAAGGTCTGAAAATACTGAAGCTTAGTCCCGGAAATTGTTGAACTGCAAAGGCAACGGGACATCCGCTTTTTTTAGTAATGCGATGGCCTCTTGAAGGTCGTCGCGTTTTTTACCAGTGACGCGCAGCTTTTCACCAGTAATTTGCGTCTCAACCTTCAGTTTGGCTTCTTTCATTGCCGCGATCAATTTTTTAGAGATCGGCTGTTCGATTCCCTGTTTGATCGTGACTTTTTGACGTGCGCCACCCAAGTTTTCCAACAGATCGGCAACATCCATTGATCGCACATCAATTCCACGTGCGCTGAGACGACTGCGCAAGATATCCAGCATCTGTTTGAGCTGAAAAGCACTTGAGGCAACCTGCGTCACGACAAACTCATCGAGCTCAAACTTAGCATCCGTCCCTTTGAAGTCAAAGCGTGTAGAAAGCTCGCGATTGGCCTGATCCACTGCATTGGTCAGCTCATGTTTATCGACTTCAGAAACCACATCAAAAGAAGGCATAACGAAATCCTGACAGAAGTAAGAAGTTCATTTTAGAATAGATCGTCCATAGACAACTAGGAAGACCAGCATGGCAGACTGTTCGGGCGTCATCAGCCAGATGTTCATTTACCCGGTCAAGTCGTGTGCAGGGATCGAAATCTCGGAGTCGCCTCTGAGTCATACCGGCCTGGCACACGACCGCGAATGGATGATTGTCGACCAAGATGGTCAGTTTTTGACTCAACGTCAAATTCCGCATATGGTCTGGATTACGCCAAGACTCACAACTGAGGCGTTGTATTTGAGTGCGCCCGAGCATGAAGAGATCCAGATTCCCTTGCACACCGCGGGTACTCCCAAACAAGTCACAGTCTGGCGCGATACGCTCGAAGGTGACGATATGGGAGATGAGGTCGCCAAATGGCTCAATGCCTTTTTAGCAGTCCCAGGAAAACAATTCCGGCTGATTCGATTTTCACCACAGGCTACGCGCACCTCTGCAAAAGAATGGACAGGTAATCTCGTCGCCCCAAACATGTTCAGCGATGGTTTTGCTCTACTGGTAGTGACTCAACGTGCGCTTGAGGTCTTCAATGAACGTCTGGCCGCAGAGGGCTTTGAACCGGTGGATATGTTGCGTTTTCGCCCAAACTTGATTCTGGAGGGTTTGGATGCTCATGCTGAAGAAGAGCTTTCTCACCTCCTACTGCATACAGCGGCCGGGCAAATTGACCTCAAGTTGGTCAAGCCCTGCGGTCGCTGCCCAATCCCAAACATCGACCCTTATACCGCCACAAGCTCTCCAGAAGTCATGGAGACCCTTGCCGGCTACCGTCGTTTGGAACGCATGCATGACGCGATTTGTTTCGGCATGAATGCCGTTGTACAAAATGGTGTGGGTCTGACAATCCGTGTAGGTCAACCTTTCGAAGCGGATTATGCCTTCTGATTGAAGGTCTGATGGTATGCAAGCAATCTTACCGTCATCATCTCGCCGCAGAATGTTAAGCTTAACGAGCTCGACTGACGTATAGCCAAACTAGGAAGTCACCTCCATGATTATGATGCTGCCATTTTTAACTGCCCTCATCGCCATTGGCTTGACTATGCGGGGAGAAAGAGTGCCCACCATCATCAGCTGGACCATCACTTTTTTGATCTTTCTGGCTTGGCTTCAGTACCACATGACAGACAAACTTAATATTTCTCTTTAAAGGTCGGTCATGGATTATTCAAGTCGATCACAAAGTACAAATGGCTATGGCATATCTTTCTGGCTCAACGCGCTTGCGTTGACTGCGGTATGCGGCTCACTGCTTGAAGCATTTTATTGGCAGATATTTTTTAATGAACTCCCCTGTCCGCTCTGCCAGCTGCAGCGAGTCGCGCTCACCCTCGCAGGCATCGGCATGATGCTCAATATACGTTTTGGACCCTCAGCCGTTCATTACGCCATCATCCTCGCTTCTGCGCTCGGCGGTGCAACAGCCTCCGCACGTCAAATCCTTTTGCATATTGCACCCGGTGATACGGGTTACGGGTCGACGCTTTTCGGACTGCACTTTTATACCTGGGGTTTTATTTCCTTTGTCATCATGATGCTGTTTTGCGCAGTGATGTTGTGCCTGGATCGCAATCAACTATCCTTACCCCGCGCGCAACGATTAAGTGCGACACAGTCATACAAAAAAATGACGGCCTTTTTGGTCGGTCTCTTTTTTATCATCACTGCAGCAAACCTCATCAGCGCAATCATGGTTTGCCAGTTTGGCGCTTGCCCAGACAATCCAACCACGTATCTTTGGAAACTGTGGCCTTGAATTTCTCACTTGGATTCAGCGGGCGCGCGTTTGGTTTGCTGGTGATGCTTGCTGTGCTCCTCACACCAACATTTACTAGTGCTGCATCTTATACCGCGCAACAACTTCAGATTTTAAATCAGCCAGTTCCGGGAGGTGTAGCGGTTGTCGATCTCTCAGGCCCTAACATCAGAGCAAACATTAGCCCCCCCTCTGCGCGCTATTTGAAGAAACCCGTGCTGGTGACGCAGACCGATACAGGAAAATGGGTTGCCCTGGTCGGCATTCCTCTTTCAGCCACCCTCGGACCACAAAGACTTGAGGTGCTACATAATGGTGAAAAATCAACACTGCAATTTTCCGTGCGCGAAAAAAAATACCGTGAACAGCGCATTAAGCTCAAGAGCAATAAGCACGTCGACCTCAGTCCGCAAGACTTAGCGCGCTATGAACGCGAGAAAATAATACAAGATGAGGCCTATCAGCAATTTAGTGCGCAGTCACCAAGCAATCTGCTACTAGACCGCCCCGTAAAAGGCCCGTTATCAAGCCCCTTTGGTCTCAAGCGTTTCTTTAATGATCAGCCCCGAGCTCCGCATTCAGGACTCGATTTTGCGGTACCAACAGGCACACCTGTTCAAGCCCCAGCGGCTGGACGCGTCATTGTGGTGGGTGATTATTTTTTTAATGGTAAAACCGTCTTTGTCGATCACGGTCAAGGCATGATCAGTATGTTTTGTCACCTTTCCGCCATCGATGTTACCCCCGGACAACAGATCGCCCGCGGCCAAGTTCTCGGCAAAGTCGGCGCAACGGGTCGTGTCACCGGCGCACATTTGCACTGGAATGTGAGTCTCAACGATGCGCGCGTCGATCCCGCTATTTTCATCGGTATGTTTACGCCCTGATCTGACTCAAGACAGGCACAAGGAGGACGTAATGTCGATTATCTTGATTCGCCATGGTGAAACACTGCTCAATGCGGCGCGTACCATCCAGCCTGCTGATACCCCCTTAGCACCTCGCGGACATGCGCAAGCCGAGAGAGTCGCTGAGCGCGTCGTCGAGCTCAAGCCTGCTGCCATATTGGCGAGTGATATGCCTCGCGCCTGGCAAACAGCACAGGCAATTAGTCGAAAGACGGGGCTCACGCCGATCAGCACGCCTCTGCTCTGGGAGCGTAACTTTGGAGACTTGCGTGGACGCCCCTATGACACGCTCAGTTTCAATGCCATGGAGATGCTCGAAGCGCCTCCTAATGGCGAGTCCATGGCAAGCTTTCATGCGCGCGTCACAGAGGCGCTTGCTTACGCGGCAAAGCTCAGAGAGGGTTTAGAGGGCCCGCTTATTATCGTTAGTCACGGCCTCGTGATTCGCGCATTACTTGAAAAAAATATTGGGCTTGGCGCTCACACGATTCCGGAGCGCATCGGTAATACTGCCATCACCTGTATTACAGCTGGGGCACCTCATCAGGCAGAGCTTGTGAACTGCACCATACATCTGATGGGGACAGGACTAACCGAGGATGGGCATAGCCTTTCAGGTGGCTGAAGCCTGACCTCTAGTGTTTCAAGCGGCATCCCTGTCAGGTCATTTTTTAACCTGCGTTAAAGCAACCCCAAACTGAGCAGTGCTTGGGGCATACCCAATATCCTACAAAACATATCGATCCTATGCGTAATCAACAAATCATTCTTGCGAGCCGACCTGAGGGCTGGGTCAAACCTGAAAACTTCACCTTAATAGAGTCGGATATCCCCACCCTAGGACCAGGACAAGTGCTCATTCAGAATCACTGGTTATCACTTGACCCCTATATGCGCAGTCGAATCTCGGAAGCCAAGTCCTACGCACGGGGTGTCAATGTCGGCGAATTGATGGTGGGCGCAACAGTGGGACAAGTAATCGCCTCAAATACGCCGGCCTTTAAGGTGGGTGACTCCGTCCTTAGCGCGGCAGGCTGGCAGTTATTTGCGGTCATGGACGCCAAAGCAGTCACCCGTGTCAATACGAATCATGTCAGCCCCTCGGCTTACTTGGGTGTCCTCGGAATGCCAGGCATCACGGCTTGGACGGGGCTCATGAATATTTGTCAGCCACAAGCTGGTGAAACCGTCGTGGTTGATGCGGCATCTGGTGCCGTCGGTAGTGTGGTCGGTCAACTGGCCAAACTCCATGGCTGCCGTGTGGTGGGCATCGCAGGAGGTGAGGAAAAGTGTCGCTATGTCACGCAAACACTTGGCTTTGACGCCTGCATCGATCATCGGTCGACAGACTTCGCGACCAAGCTTGCCGAAGCTTTACCTGCAGGGATTGATTGCTTATTTGAAAATGTAGGTGGTGCGATTTTTGAAAGTCTCTTGACACACATGAACGTTGCATCACGGATTGCACTCTGCGGCATGGTCTCAGAATTTAACCGCGAACCGCACGCTTATCGCACGCTTCGCTCAATTTTGATCAATCGAATTCGCATCCAAGGTTTTATCGTTTCAGACAAACTCGACACGTGGCCTGCAATCAGAGAGAGTCTCTACACATTAGTGATGGAAGGCAAACTTAAGTTTCGGGAATCCATTACAGAAGGACTATCTCAAGCACCAGAGGCTTTCGTGGGACTGCTCAAAGGAGAAAATTTTGGCAAGCAGCTCATCAAGCTGACTTGAGTATAGCTTTAGAGAAAGCGATCCAAAATCCGACGACTGTACTTGTCGAGTTGCTGCATGTCCGGTACGTAAAAGCGTAGACCGTGGCTGTCCGTAATGATGAGCGTACCCCCGCTCAGGCGACGGATATCCTCCTCGCCTTTGAGGATAAATTTAGTCGGCCCACGATCCGTCACAACGTCCCACGTACTAGGCGTTGAGTACGTGGATACCTTAGTGAGATGTTGAATAACTGGCATGACATCACGGGAGGCAATCTCTTCGTTGATCAGCGTTCTGACATCCTCGGGTACATCCGCCAAGCGCTCGATCCAGAGCACCTCTTTACCCTCGGTACTCATTAAAGCTACAAACTCTTGCGGTGACTGAACTGGAAAGGCACGAACAGGAGTAATACCTTCATGAATATTTCCATCAGCAAGGCTCAGCACCAAGCGTCCAGCTAAGTTACGCATCAATTGAAAATCATCCATTGTTGGGCTCACTTGTTCCCGACAAAGGAGGTTCTGCATCGACCTGTCGTGTCTGCGCCTCATAGAGCGCATGATAAGCACCACCGCGTGCCAACAAATCCTCGTGATTACCAATCTCGACAACCTGCCCGCGATCCAGCACTACCAGGCGATCCGCCTTGCGCAAGGTGCTCAGCCTGTGCGCAATTGCAATCGTCGTACGACCTTGAATCAGGTTGTCTAAAGCTTCTTGAATCTCCATTTCAGTCGTAGTGTCTACTGAAGAGGTCGCCTCATCGAGAATCAAAATACGTGGATCAATCAACAAGGCACGGGCAATTGAGATCCGTTGACGCTCACCGCCCGACAAGGCCTGTCCACGCTCTCCTACGAGAGAATCATAACCCTGTGGCAATCTCAAAATGAATTCGTGCGCACGCGCCGCTCTAGCGGCTGCGATCACTTCTTCGCGGGACGCACCAGGTTTACCGTAAGCAATATTTTCAGCGATAGTGCCAAAAAACAAAAATGGCTCTTGGAGCACTAAACCAATATTTCTTCTGAAAGAGTTCAGCGAATAAGAACGAATATCCACACCATCGACACGAATACCACCTTCGGTTACATCGTAAAAACGACAAATTAAGTTGACCAATGAGCTCTTACCGGATCCACTGTGACCCACGAGACCAATCATTTCACCAGCGCCAATGCTCAAATTAATATTTCGCAATACGGTCCGACTCCCGTAACGAAAGCCAGCATTGCGGATCTCAATTCTGCCTTCCATTCGCTCAAGCGGGACAGGGCGTTGCGCATCTGGCACGCTCGAGACATGATCCAGAATATCAAAAATCCGCTTCGCACCAGCCGCTGCCTGTTGGGTATAGGTGACGATTCGGCTCATCGAATCCAATCGGGTATAAAACCGACCGATGTAAGCCAAAAATGCAGCGAGTACGCCTACACTAATCGTGCTCGAGGCTACTTGAGAAATACCAAAGATCCACACCACCAACAGACCGATCTCAGTTAAAAATGTAACGGTCGGAGCGAAAAGAGCCCAAACTTTGTTGATTCGATCGTTGACACCCAGGTAGCGGTCATTTGCCTCACGAAAACGGGCGACTTCACGTTTTTCCTGGGCAAAAGCCTTGACCACACGAATGCCGGGAATCGTATCCGCCAGCACGTTAGTTAACTCACTCCAAGATCGATCCACTTTTTCAAAACCAAAACGCAAACGGTCTCTCACCAAGTGAATCATCCACAGGATAATCGGCAAAGGAACCAAGGTCGTCACTGCCAACCAAGGATCGATCGATAATAAAATCACCGCCGTCATCACGATCATCAACACATCGTTGACGAAATCCAAAAAATGTAGGGATAAAAATAAATTGATGCGATCTGTTTCGCTACCAATTCGTGCCATCAGATCACCGGTTCGTTTACCTCCAAAAAATTGAAGCGATAAGGTCTGCAGATGATTGAAAGTAGTCGTTCGCAAGTCTGCACCGATACGTTCGCTGACCCAAGAAAGTAAATAGGTGCGTGCCCAGCCAAGCAGCCAGGCAAGAAAAGCAGATACCACCAAGCCAGTCAAATACAAAGTCACCAGATCGTAATCAATCGGCTTACCATTCTGGAAAGGGATGAGGATGTCATCCATCAACGGCATCGTAAGATAAGGCGGGACGAGCGAGGCGGCTGTCGACATCAACGTCAGCAGCAACCCCACGGTCAGGGGCAAACGATAAGGCCTGGCAAATCGTGCGAGGCGTAAAAGTGCCGAGGTGTCACTCGGACCACTTGGTGCTGCATCACAGACCGCACACTCGTCTTGATCTGGAGCGAAAGGTGTACCGCATGCGGGGCAAGCGGCGCCCTCCACCACAATTTCGACGCTCGGGTCATGCAATTTTTTTTGTAAATTACCAAACAGCTCGAGCATACGCGTCACAGCGGGACTCATGCCAAGCGTATGGCGCCAAATACCCAACCGAGTCGTGCCATCAAACAATTCGATCGCACCCACACCGGCATGATCACGGTGTTGGAGAGACTGTGACACTGAAACTGGCCAAACTAACCAGTCAGTCGAACCAGGTGCGAGAGAAAAAAAACGGCCGGTTGTTAGCGCAAGAGCCCCTGAAGCAAAAAACAACCTCTCATCCAAATCCGGCTCAAGCCAAACGATGACGTGCTCACCCGGCTCCAGCAGCGCCGTCAGAGTGTCTGACCAGCTGTTGGGCATGGGTGGGCTGAGCGAAGACTCAGGGGATGAGAGAGGAGTCATTGCTGCGGCAGAAGAGATTCGTCAGTCAGAAACACCGACTGCAACAGAAAGCGGTTCAACGGAATAATTTGGCTGACTCATTATTATTTTCACTTTGCAAGTATAACTAGCATATGCACTCAGCAATGCTGCAGCAACTGATCAGCAACCCATCACCGCCCCTATTTGCTGCGATAATGACACATGCATAACATTGTGCAACGCAACAATACCCTATTTTCTGCAGCCGAAACTGTTTCTTATGAGCACATGTGACATCTCGACTTTGCGCGTCGTTCATTTGCACGGGCCCAAT
The DNA here is from genome assembly GCA_963926265.1 of uncultured Burkholderiaceae bacterium. Classification (GTDB taxonomy): domain Bacteria; phylum Pseudomonadota; class Gammaproteobacteria; order Burkholderiales; family Burkholderiaceae_B; genus Zwartia. Next base: position 50,089 of record CAWUWN010000009.1, on the reverse strand, counting down.
ATCTGGACTTATCGCCCAGTTATAGAGGCTTGGATACATTTTGATGGACTGGAGGTGCTGCCTGCTGCGACCGTGCGCGACGCCTATGCGCGTCTGTGTCAGGCCGTCCCTACACTGGTTCATCCAGGGCCTGGCATTGAAGCGTCTAAAAATACTCCTTCCTTGTTAGCGATTGGCCTGTGGTCCCCCTCTCTTTTGGAACACCTCACCCTCGTCTTGCAACAACGCGCGGGCATGCCAGGCGGCTTTGGTCAAACACGCGCGACCTCACAACCTGGTCTATACAAAGTGGTGGTGCGAGCCTGGCATGAGATCGTCACGCAACAAGCTCTCCAATATGCGCGCGCTTTAATTCTGAGTGCAATCAATGATCAGCCGCTGGACGTGGACAGCATGGTCAAAACTCTGCACACACTGAGACAGCGCTACTGTCTCGGTCCAAGTACAGCTTGTATTGTGGATGCAGCTGATGATCGTGACATCCCTGCTATCAGACTGAGTGCGGGCAATCTTTTGCAACTAGGCTACGGAGTCAATCAACGCCGTATTTGGACTGCCGAAACAGACAATACGGGCGCCATTGCCGAGACTATTTCACGCGATAAAGATCTGACAAAGAGTTTATTGCAAGCTTGCGGTGTCCCCGTTCCCCTCGGCAGAGAGGTCACAAGCCCTGACGATGCGTGGGAGGCCGCGCAAGAATTAGGATTACCAGTTGTCGTGAAACCCAGCGATGGCAATCACGGTCGCGGTGTTTTTACCAACCTTTCTACGCGCGAGGAGATTAATCAGGCGTACTCAGTTGCAGTAGACGAAGGGTCAGGCGTCCTAGTTGAGCAATTTATTCGAGGAAATGAGCACAGACTACTTGTAGTCGGCGGCCAACTCGTTGCAGCAGCAAAGGGACAACATGCGATCATCACGGGGGATGGTCACCAAAGTATCCGCTCTTTAGTCGATACCCAACTCAACGCAGACCCCCGCCGCGGACATGAAGAGGATCAACCTCTAAACTATGTACGCTTGGACTCAGCTGTCGAACTGGAGATCGCTCGACAAGGCTTTGTTGCCGATGACATTCCAAAAGTCGGCCTCGAAATTACCATTCAGCGCAACGGCAACGTCGCCTTTGATTGCACTGAAGATGTTCATCCAGAGGTTGCTGCAGTGGTATGCACCGCGGCCCGTATCGTGGGTCTCGATATTGCTGGTATAGACTTAGTCGCCGAAGACATTTCTAAACCACTCGCGAGTCAACAAGGGGCGATTGTTGAGGTCAATGCTGGCCCTGGATTGCTGATGCACCTCAAGCCGGCAGCTGGTCGAGCGCGTCAAGTCGGGCGCGACATTGTCGGCTACACCTTTCCACCTGGAGACATGGCCCGTGTGCCTGTCGTTGGCATTACTGGCACGAGCGGTAAAACACTCACAAGCAAAATACTCCTTAAACTGCTGGCCTTACACGGCTGGCGTACGGGACTAGCGTGCAGTGAGGGCTTATTCGTCGATCACCGCAAACTCCATTCAGGCAATTGCGCAGATCATGCTAACGGTCGGCGCGTTCTACTTAATCGCGAAGTCGAGGCTGTCATCATCGAAAACGGCTGCAAACAAATTCTAACGGAAGGCCTCGCGTATGAGCGCTGCGAAGTCGGTATCATTACAAATGTCGACTGGACGGAGGACCTCGCCGCCTACGAAATATGCGACGAGCCTGATTTGATCAATATTTATCGCACTCAGATGGACGTCGTATTGCCAAATGGTATGGCGGTACTCAATGCGGATGATCTCCGTGTGATGGCTTTGGCGCAATATTGCGATGGCAAGGTGACACTATTTGGCAGTCAAGCCCAGCTCCCCTTCCTCATGGAACACGTCGCCAACGGTGAGCGTGCCGTTTTTATCGATCACGGACAACTTATTTTGGCGCAAGGTTCGGTTCGCAGAAGCCTCTGTTCGATCTCCTCAATCCCGATTACTCAACAAGAGGCTGACCGAGCGTCTGTCAGCAGCATTCTTGCGGCGACGGCAGCCGCTTGGGCACTCGGTGTCTCCCCCGAGTTAATCGAGGCCGGTCTGAACGCTTTTGAATTGAACTAACTCAACCTTAAAACACACTCGTCCCACCTCATCATCCTCAGGAATCCAAATGGAAGTTTCTAGAATACGTGCGCTACGTGGTCCTAACTTGTGGAGCCGTCACACTGCTATTGAAGCAGTTGTGACATGTATGGGTGACGAGGCAGACTTGGACCGGATACCCGGCTTCATCACAAGACTGCGCGCACGATTTCCAGAGATCAAGCCCCTCCGTCCGCTTGGACACAAAGATCCGATTAGCGTTGCGCATGCGTTAGAGGCGATTGCGCTTGGTCTTCAAGCTACAGCCGGTTGTCCTGTCGCTTTTGGTCAAACCAATTCGACAGCAGAACGCAATACTTTTCAAATTGTTTTTCAATACACAGAAGAACCTGTTGGACGACGTGCACTAGAGCTTGCTGAAAGCTTGTGCCAAGCGGCACTTAACGACAGCCCGTTTGATATCAAACAAGCTTTGACTGATCTGCGCGATTTAGACGAAGACGTACGTTTAGGACCGAGCACCGGATCCATCGTGGATGCTGCCGTTGCGCGAGACATTCCCTATCGCCGACTAACAGAAGGCAGCCTGGTTCAGTTTGGCTGGGGTAGCAAACAAAAACGCATACAAGCAGCAGAAACAAGTGGAACGAGCGCGATCGCAGAAGCTATCGCGCAAGACAAAGACCTCACAAAAATGCTGCTGCAAGCCGCAGGCGTACCAGTCCCCCAGGGGCATGTCGTCAACAGTCAGGATGAGGCATGGGAGATCGCGAATCAAATCGGTTTGCCGGTCGTTGTTAAACCTCGAGACGGCAATCAAGGCAAGGGTGTAGTCGTCAATATCGAAACACGCGAGCAACTCAATCAAGCTTTTGAGGGCGCCCGTATCATTAGTCGCGACGTCATAATCGAGCAGTACATTCCAGGTCATGATTTCAGAATGCTGGTCATCGGCAACCAACTGATCGCAGCAGCAAGACGCGATCCGCCTAGCGTCATCGGCGATGGTCAGCATACTGTTGCTCAGCTAGTGGAAACCGTCAATTTAGACCCCTTACGTGGCGATGGTCATGCAACAGCATTGACCAAAATTCGACTCGATGACATCGCGCTGGCGACGCTCGCCAATCAAGGTTTGAACGCGCAATCGATTCCTGAAAATGGTCGGCGAATTTTGCTACGAAATAATGCAAACCTGAGCACTGGCGGAAGCGCGACTGACGTGACCGATGAAGTACATCCTGAACTAGCTGCCAGAATGGTGACTGCCGCTCAAATGGTCGGGCTCGATATTGCGGGTGTTGACCTGGTCGCGGAGAACGTCATCAGACCCATGGAAGAGCAACGGGCTGGTATTGTCGAAATCAATGCAGCTCCTGGACTGCGCATGCACTTGAGCCCCTCCTTCGGTAAAGCACGTCCGGTGGGTGAGGCAATCGTCTCGACCATGTTTGCACCAGGAGATCATGCCCGGATTCCAGTGGTTGCGGTCACAGGAACTAACGGGAAAACCACCGTTGTTAGACTCACAGCGCATTTGCTGGGTGCGAGCGGTAAGCGAGTCGGCATGACCAACTCAGATGGCGTCTACATTGAGCATCGCTGCATTGATACGGGCGATTGCAGTGGACCGCGCAGTGCACGCAATGTATTGATGCATCCAGATGTAGATGCAGCAGTTTTTGAAACGGCTCGCGGCGGCATTTTGAGAGAAGGTCTCGCCTTCGATAAATGCGATGTGGCGGTTGTGACGAATATCGGCATCGGTGACCATCTCGGAATGAATTTCATCACGACTGTCGATACCCTCTCCTTGGTCAAACGTGTCGTCGTTCAAAACGTCGCGCCAAACGGTACTGCTGTGCTCAACGCGTTAGACCCGATGGTCGTCAAGATGGCGGAGTTCTGCCCGGGCTCGGTCACACTTTTTTCAAGCGACCGTCAACATACGGCCCTCAATACGCACCGCGCACAAGGCAAGCGTGTCGTGTATTTGGATGGAGACAATATTGTTGCCGCTGAAGGCAGTCTGGTACAAAGCCTCCCGCTAAAAGCGATTCCCCTAACACGTAACGGCAGCATTACCTTCCAAAATGAAAATGCAATGGCTTCAATTGCCGCAGCTTGGGCGCTCGGCATTGACTGGCAAACTATTGCGACAGGCCTGTCAACTTTTGTGAATGATGCTCAAACTGCTCCGGGTCGCTTTAATGTCTTTGACTATCGGGGCGCTACAGTGATTGCTGATTATGGACACAATCCAGATGCAATTCAGGCACTGACTCAGGCAATCGAAACAATGCCAGCTAAGCGACGTATGGTCGTCATCAGCGGCGCAGGTGACCGACGTGACGAGGACATTGTGCGTCAGACCGAGATTCTCGGCGAAATCTTTGATCAAGCGATTTTGTATCAGGATCAATGCCAACGGGGCCGCGAAGATGGTGAAGTACTGGCACTGCTGCAAAAGGGCTTACTGAATGTCACCCGAACTAAAGACATTATTGAAATTCGAGGTGAGTTCTTAGCGATTGATACGGCACTCGGAAAGCTGCAGCCTGGTGATCTTTGTTTGATCTTGATCGACCAGGTACAGGAAGCCTTGGATCATATCTCCCTGCGTGTCGGAAAAGGCTAGCGTTTTTATGGTTTACCTTTCTCACCAGGCGATCCGGGTGGGAAAGGAAAAGTCGAAAACATCGACCGTGTTTGGTCTTGCATTTTGTCCTGCATCTGAGAAAACAGACTTTTGCTCTGTTCAACATAACTATTCATCATGTTTTGCACCATCGGAGTCTGAGCAGTCATAAACTGCGTCCACGCCTCAGGCGCAAACTGATTGGTGCCGTAGAGACCTTTAGACTGATCGGCCATACGGTCTTGAATCTCCATAAATCCTTGGATGTTTTTCTCAAGATACGTTCCCATCATGCCTTGCATCGCATGACCATAAAACCGAATCACTTGCGCGAGCATTGTGGAAGAAAACATTGGCATGCCGCCGCTCTCTTCCTCGAGAATGATCTGGAGCAAAATACTGCGAGTCAAATCTTCGGATGACTTGGCATCGACCACTTTAAATAACTCACTTTCCAACACGAGTTGTTTGACGTCTGCAAGCGTAATGTAGGTACTTGTCTGCGTATCGTACAACCGACGATTTGGATACTTTTTGATAAGGCGTACGGTTGCGCCTGCTGCTGCTTCAGTCATTACTGTCCCCGGATCTATTTGTCTAATTAATCAGTTCATTTCTCAATACATTCGCGGCCGACACGCTTAGCCCATATGCAAGCCACCATTTAGAGAAAAGTCAGCGCCTGTCGAAAACCCAGACTCCTCGGAGGCAATCCAATTCACGATTGAAGCAATCTCTTCGGGCCGACCAAGCCGTTTAACAGGAATGGTCGCAATAATCTTTTCGAGTACGTCCGGTCGAATCGCACGCACCATATCGGTACCGATGTAGCCTGGTGAAACAGTATTTACCGTGACACCTTTGCTTGCGACTTCAAGTGCCAGCGACATCGTAAACCCGTGGATTGCAGCTTTGGCTGTTGCGTAATTGCACTGGCCAAACTGGCCTTTTTGACCATTCACAGAACTGATATTAATAATACGCCCAAAACCACGATCTGCCATGCCTTCGATTACTTGCTTTGTGACGTTAAATAAACTGTTGAGGTTAGTATCCATCACAGCACGCCAGTCATCTGAAGACATTTTACGGAATACGCCATCCCGAGTAATCCCAGCATTATTGACCAAAATATCCACAGGGCCATGCTCCACTAAGACTTTCTTGAAAGCTGCTTCACATGAGTCCCAGTCCGATACGTTACCAACAGAGGCGTAAAACTTATAGCCGATTAAGGCCTGTTCATCGATCCACTGCTGATGATCTCGACTGGGGCCACATCCCGCAATGACAGTCATACCTTCTTTGGCTAATCGCTGACAAATAGCCGTGCCAATACCACCCATTCCGCCTGTAACGTATGCAATCTTTGCGTTCATATCACTCTCCCTGGTTATCTAACCACTGCGTTGAACTGAAATTAGACTGCTCTGACTTTGACATATGACCCTGGGGCCTCCTCGACCGCCTTGTAAGGCGCCCGACCAACTTGCTTGGACGCACGGACTCGCTTGCCGCTGTGTGCGCTCAACCATTCAACCCAAGTGGGCCACCAACTGCCTGGCTTTTCTGTTGCTTGCTGATCCCACTTGTCAGGATCCCGCATATCAGCATTGGCTGAACTCACCCAATAACTGCGTTTATTTTTAACAGGCGGATTGATCACACCCGCAATATGTCCTGAGGCCCCCAACACGAAAGTATTGTCACCAGTAAATAATGACAAAGTCGAGAAAGCAGAGCGCCAAGGCACGATGTGGTCTTCACGTGACGCATAAATAAAAGCAGGGATATTGACTTTTCGCACGTCAATCGACACATCGCAACATCTTAGTGCGTTGGGCTGACAAAGCTTGTTTTCAAGATAAGTATTGCGGAAATACCAAGTAAAAAACGGACCTGGTAAATTCGTCCCGTCGCTGTTCCAAAAGAGCAAGTCAAACGCGACAGGCGTTTCCCCTTTTAAATAATTAGAAACAACATAATTCCACACCAGCTCGTTGGGTCTGAGAAATGAAAAGGTAGAACCTAGCTCACGGGCAGACATATATCCGCCTTGGCCGATCTGTTCCTCTCGCATTTTGGCGTGCTGTTCATCTACGAACACACCAAGGGCTCCGGTGTCATGAAAATCAACCATCGCAGTCAACATAGTGACAGAAGCGACAGACTCTTGGCCACGTGCTGCAGCAACTGCGAGTGCCGTGGCTAACATCGTTCCGCCCACGCAGAAACCTAGCGTGTTGATTTTGGATTGTTTAGAAATGCTCTGGGTGACTTCGATCGCCTTAAGAATGCCATGCTCTAGGTAGTCGTCCCAGGTCGCCTTTTCCATCCCATCCGTATCCTCAGTTACAGGGTTTCGCCATGAAATGAGAAAGACCGTAAAACCTTGCTGAACGAGATAACTCACAAAGGAATTTTCAGGCTGCAGGTCTAGAATATAAAATTTATTAATGCAGGGAGGCACAAGCAGAATGGGCCTTTGGAAAACCGTAGGCGTGCTGGGTGCATATTGCAGGAGTTGAAAAAATGCGTTTTGAAATACGACAGCACCCGGTGTTGTCGCGACATTTTCACCCAGCCTGAATTTAGTTTCATCAGTCTGCGTGATTCGACCTTTTTGCAAGTCCGTCAGCAGATTATTCATGCCAGAGACAAGTGTTTCGCCCCCAGACTCCACTAAAGCAGCCTGCGCCTCTGGATTAGTAGCAAGAAAATTGGCGGGAGACAATGCATCCAGCCACTGGCTGATGGAAAATTCCAAGCGATTTTTTACTTCGGGGGCAGCTGTAGATTTGGACACCATGTGATTCATCGCCTCAGCCGAGAGGAGGTAGAGATGCGCCATCAATAAGTGCGTAGGACTACTGGCCCACTCTGGGGCCGTAAAGCGTCGATCCTTGAGCGGCATCAAGTGACCTTCTGACGCATCTGTAGAGATGCGTTGCCAACCTTCTAAAAAATCACGCTGAATCTTGGCGAGCGCTTCGGGGGTAATACCAGTCGGTGGAACCCAACCATCAAGAAAAGGGAAGTTCAAATCGTGACCTTTTATCTTTTATAAGCACGCGGTGATTGAATCCTGCGCTGCAAAACAAAGAATGTCAATCGGGGGAAACGGACGGGTCGAGCCAAGTTAGAGTTGCCATTCGACCTGTCTCACGATCTCGTCGATAGGAAAAGAATTGCTTAATATTGGTGACCGTACAGCAATGACTGTGCTCGATATCTGTCACACCCATTTTATTCAAGCGAATTTGAGCGAGCCCTGCCAAGTCAAGTCGCCAACGGTCAGAGACCAAAGGGTCGGGTAAGCACAAACTTGGTTGTAATGCCAACTCTGCAGCAAACGCATCACGGACATCCCTACCCACTTGAAACGAAGATGCTCCGATACCCGGGCCGATCCACGCACGCCAGCGACTTGCCTGCGGTTGTTTACGCTGCATCATCGCCAAAGTCTGTTCGAGCACCCCTGCTGCCAGCCCTTTCCAGCCAGCATGGGCCGCACCGAGCACGGACCCTTGATCGTCCGAGAGCACCACAGACAGACAATCAGCGGTCAACACGGCCAACACCCGCTTAGGGCAAGTCGTCACAGACGCATCAGCCTCTGGAGGAGGCATTGCAGAACCAAAGGTGGCAGCGTCATCCGCATCGACAACATTGACACCATGGATTTGTTTAAGCCAAGCCGGCTCACCAGGCAGAAGGTCTCCGAGCAAGCGACGATTCGCCAAAACATTCTCAGGGGCATCCCCCGAACCCAAGCCGAGATTCAGGGAATCGAAAGGCGCGGGACTGATACCGCCGGCGCGAGTCGTACAGAAGGCTCTCACCCCAGGCCACATCTGGGATGGTTGCACAATAGAGATGGCGGAAGTGGCGTTTATTTCCATTGAATATGTTCTTGAACCCGCAAAAGGTCCTCGGCAGGCGGTGCAATAAAGCTTACCTCCTGGCCTGCATGGCCGGGATCTTCAAAACGAAGCTGATAGGCATGAAGCATCTGACGCTGTGCGTCACCCAGTATCCGCCCCCCGTACTGTGTATCGCCTAAAAGAGGATGGCCAAGGCTCGCTAAATGCACACGAATTTGATGGGTACGGCCTGTTTCCAAACGACAACTCACCTGGGAGATATTGGAGTCATGATATTGACCCGTACGCATCAATGAATAGTGCGTCACGGCGGCTTTCGGGGCACTGGGACGCTCAACGGCCATACGTACTGGCACTCTTGGGTCCCGACCAATTGGGCGATCTACAGTACCCGTTCCAAGCATCCGGCCATGTGCAAGCGCCACATACTCACGTCCCATAGTGCGCGCCTGAAGCTGACGGACCAAATGCGTTTGTGCCACCTCGTTTCGTGCCACAACCAGTAACCCTGAAGTGTCCTTGTCCAGTCGATGGACAATCCCCGCACGCGCCACCTGCGCCAACTCAGGATATCGATAGAGCAAGCCATTTAAAAGCGTACCGCTCCAATTCCCTGCCCCAGGATGGGTCACCAAGCCGACGGGCTTATTCACGACGATCCAATCCGCGCTCTCCCCCATGACCTCAAAATCAATGGGTTCAGGCTTAAAAGCTCCTTCCTCCGGAGAGGGTTGCTCATAAACGGTGATGACATCATCCTCATGCAGTGTCTGGCGCACACGAGGCACGTGCCCATTGACCAGCACGTGACCGCGCTCAATCCAAGCTTGCAATCGACTTCGGGAGTGCTGTGGCACTAACTGCGCCAGCACTTTATCCAGGCGTTCCAAGGCCATCTCGTCGGTGACCAGAAAAATCTGGGGCTCCTCGTCTGGGAGAGCATCTGTAGAAATAGGGGTATCAGGCATTTAGACTCGTCTTATAATCAGTAAAGAATGCTAACACCAAGGATCATCTCGTGATGAATCGCACTATCTTTTCTTTTGCTCCTTCACTCTCGCTGAGCCAAGTATTCAGCAGAGCCTTGTTGATGCTCGCCGCGCTGGCGTTCATATCGGGTTGCGGTACGAAAGCCCCAGAATATGACCCAACGGCCAATTGGAACGCAGAGAAACTGTTTCAAGACGGCAAAACTGAAATGAATGCCGCCAATTGGCGCGTTGCCAAGGAAAGATTTGCCGCTGTCGAAGCCCGTTTTCCCTTCGGCGTCTACGCTCAGCAGGCCCAAATCAACTTAGCCTATTGTCAGTGGAAAGACAAAGAGCCAGAACTTGCAATTGGGACATTGAACCGTTTTCAACAGCAATACCCTGGCAACCCATCCATGGACTACGTTCTGTACCTCAAAGGTTTGGTTAATTTCACACCACCAAGTGCCGCTTTTGCCAGCATCACGCGCCAAAATCCAGGTGAGCGAGATGTTCGTGCTTTACGTCAATCCTTTGCCTCTTTCACAGAACTCGTTGCTCAATATCCTGAAAGCCGCTATACGCCTGATGCGCGCAAACGCTTGGTCTGGTTAGTCAACACTATGGCAGAAAACGAACTGTCCATCGCGCGTTTTTATTACGACCGCTATGCGTATGTCGCTGCGATCAATCGAGCTCAAAGTGTGATCACAGATTACCAGGGTGTACCTGCCGCAGAGCCCGCGCTTTACATCATGATGATGTCGTATGAGAAACTTGGCATGTCAGACTTGCGAAACGACACCGAGCGCGTTTTGCTAAAAAACTTCCCCAAGACAACGCTCATTAGCAATGGCTTCCCAAATAAGTACAGCGCCTGGAATCCACTGCGTCTCTTCTAAGCTGCGCTTGTTTTAAGCATGCCCAGCTAGACTGCCTGATCGGTGTGACGTTGATAAAAAGCGAGCGCTTCTTCGACGTCACGCGTCCTGGCAAAAGGCGGCAAACCTCGCCAAAGTTGCTTGCCATAAGGTTTGTCGACCAAGCGGGTATCGCCCACCATCAATACGCCCCAATCTGTTTCGCTCCGGATCAGACGACCCGCGCCTTGCTTGAGCGCAATCGCGGCCTCGGGCAGTTGGTACTCCATGAAAGGATTGCCACCGCGACCGCGACATGCCTTGAGGCGTGCTTCGAGCACAGGATCATCGGGGGGCGCAAAAGGTAATTTGTCGATGGCTACCAATGTCAAACGATCACCCGCCACATCAATTCCTTCCCAAAAGCTGGCGCTCCCAACCAAGACGGCATGATCAAGTGTTCGGAAGCGCTCAAGCAAATCTCTACGCGTCCCGTTTCCCTGACGCATAATTGGCCAGGTTAAGCCCAGTTGATCATAAGCATCAGCCAGCAATCCCGCTACGCGTTCGACTGCACGCAACGTTGTGCACAATACCAAGGCACCTCCCTGACTCGCTTGAATCAGGGGCATCAGTGTCTCAACGAAGGCGGGTAGAAACTCAGGTGATTGCGGTGCAGGCAGCGTCCTCGGCACAAACAGCAACGCCTGATTGGCATAGTCAAACGGTGACTCCATGCGCATTGTTTCAGCCTTCTCAAGCCCCAAACGCGAAGTGAAGTGAGAGAAGTCTCCATGTACCGACAAGGTTGCCGACGTGAAAACCCAAGCTTGGCCTCCTTGTCTATAACGGGAAAAAGCTTCGGCGACCGACAAGGGCGCAGCATGCAAACGAACGTGATGTAGACCGAATTCGACCCACCTCACCACGAGCTGATTATCCTCAAGCGAGGCGCGATGACTGCGTCCCGGTTGACCCCACTGCGACAGTCGTTCGGCGAGATCATGTGCACTTCGCGCGGCTGCCGCCAAATCAGGGTGCTTTTCCTCGACACTAGACAGCATTTGAGCGACTTCGTCCAAGGCCGTTTGCAACACATCGCGCGCAGCATCAAAACCCTCTGGGGAAGGGAATGCCTCAAAGGTCACGCGACGTGAGGGCATTTTTTCAAGGGCAGTACAACTCAATCTGAGCTCTTTGGTCGCGTGCTCAATTCGGCGCGCCTGCTCTGACCAGTTGGTCAGCTCTCGGGCATGAGCGAGACCTGCTATTTCGACTAATTTAGACAAATCAAGCAGCTGATGAGTGGACACACTGGTGCCTAGAAAGCGTGTCGCGGTATCGGGGAGCTGATGCGCTTCATCAAAAATCACGGTGTCTGCAGCTGGCAATAACTCTGTAATGCCCTCATCACGCAACATCAGATCGGCCATAAATAAGGCATGATTGATCACGACGACATCCGCATCTTGGGCCTGGCGACGAGCCTTGAGTACAAAACAATCACGGACATTGGGGCAGTCCTGGCCGAGACAGTTTTCGCGCGTAGAGGTGACGCGCTGCCAAATCTCAGCATCCTCGGGCACCGAGGGCAGATCTGCGCGATCTCCCGTACTGCTCTGCTGAGAAAAAGTTTTGATGTGTCTTAACTGCTGGACCTCAGCACGAGAATGCAGGGCGCGATCTTCGCCTTGCAAACGCTCGAGATGATAGTGGCAGACGTAGTTTCCGCGGCCTTTGAGGAGGGCAATCGATGCGGGAAGGCTCAAGGCCTCCCTCACCTTGGGCAAATCGCGGGCAAAAAGCTGATCTTGCAGGGTTCGGGTGCCAGTCGAGACTAAAACCTTGCCACCGCCAAGTAAAGCAGGCACTAAATAGGCCCAAGTTTTGCCAGTCCCGGTGCCCGCCTCAGCGACCAGCGTCGAACGTTCGGCGATCGTACGCTCGACAGCCTGTGCCAACTCGATCTGGGAGGGGCGGACCCGAAAACCAGGGGAGATGCTGGCCAAGGGGCCATCAAGTGAAAAAAGTTCGGAAATGGTAGGTTCGAGCATAGGGGACACCAAAGGGCACGTCGGATCATACCCCGTTGAAACAGAGCCGATTTTCGTCTTGTGGCAAAATCGTCCGTTTGTCGCAATCTTTAAAGTTCTGAAAACCATGAGCGATCCAAGTACTAAGCCGTCTATCTCCCTTTCAAAAACAATGGAAGCGACCATGCAAACTCCTTCGCCTGCGCCTGCAGTCGCCTCACTTTTTGCTGCGCCTGTTACGCCTGCACAAGCGGAGCTGCGCATCACCGCTCAACTCGCTTTGGAGCTGGGGGTTAGATCCCAACAGGTCGCTGCGGTCATCGAACTGCTCAAAGACGGTGCAACGATCCCTTTTATCGCCCGTTACCGTAAAGAAGCCACTGGTGGCCTGGACGATACTGTCCTGCGCAACCTAGATACACGCCTGCTGTATCTGCGCGACCTGGAAGAACGTCGTGCAGCGATTTTGGCATCCATCACCGAGCAACAAAAGCTCACGCCAGAGTTGGAAAAGTCCATTCAACAAGCGGACACCAAACAGCGGCTCGAAGATTTGTATGCCCCGTTCAAGGTCAAGCGACGTACGCGTGCGCAGATTGCCCGTGAAGCTGGTCTAGAACCTCTTGCCGATGCAATTCTTGCAGACCTGAGCTGCGACCCACCTGGGCTTGCCGCAGAATATTTAAATCCGGATGCAAATATTACAGATCTCAAGGCTGCCTTGGATGGAGCACGCGACATTCTTGCGGAGCGTTACGCTGAAAATGCAGACTTGCTAGCAGATATGCGCACACACCTGTGGTCGCATGGCTACCTCTATTCGAAGGTCGCCGAAGGTAAAGAAGTCGAAGGATCTAATTTCCGCGACTGGTTTGAGTTCAGTGAACCTTTACGCACACTTCCATCGCATCGCGTACTGGCAATGTTGCGTGGCCGCCAACAAGGGGTGCTTGAGTTACGCATTGGCCTCGAGGCAAGCCAGGATATATTGGTCCCACACCCTTGCATTGAACGGGTGGCACAGTTCCTCAAGTTGGGTCGCGACCTATTTGATGTCACACCCTCCCCGCGTGCGAAATGGCTGTCAGACGTTGCTCGCTGGACGTGGAGAGTCAAGCTGTTGACCATGTTTGAGACAGAAATGATTACGCGCCTGCGCGAAAGTGCCGAGACCGAAGCTATTCGAGTGTTTGCGGCCAATCTGAAAGATCTCTTACTCGCCGCACCGGCGGGCCCTAAGGCAGTGCTTGGCCTAGATCCAGGAATTCGGACAGGCGTAAAAGTTGCCGCTATCGATCACACCGGAAAACTAGTCGAAACCGCGACGGTATACCCTTTCGAACCCCGTCGTGACCGAGCAGGCTCGATGAGTGCACTCGCGGCCATCGCGCGTCGTCACAACATCGAGCTTGTCGCAATCGGTAACGGCACCGCCTCACGCGAAACTGAAAAGCTCGTTGCGGATCTGATGGCCGAACAACCTGATCTCAAACTCATACGCGTCGTAGTGTCTGAGGCAGGCGCATCGGTCTACTCCGCTTCTGAGTTGGCTGCACTTGAATTCCCAGATCTCGATGTCAGTCTGCGCGGAGCCGCTTCAATAGCACGGCGCTTACAAGATCCTCTCGCCGAACTGGTCAAGATCGAACCCAAAGCGATTGGCGTCGGTCAATATCAGCACGACTTGAACCAACGTGAATTGGCACGCTCTCTAGACGCCGTCGTCGAAGACTGTGTCAATGCTGTGGGCGTGGACGTCAATACAGCATCTGCCGCGTTATTAGCGCGCGTTTCAGGACTGAACGGCACTTTAGCTAAAAACATCGTGGCCTATCGCGACGACAAGGGCGTATTTCCCAACAGAGCCGCACTTAAAGACGTTGCTCGCTTTGGTGAAAAAGCTTTTGAACAAGCTGCGGGTTTCTTACGCATCCCAAATGGTAACAATCCTCTGGATGCCTCCTCGGTTCACCCCGAGGCATATCCTGTCGTTGAGCGTATTTTGAAAAAAATCGCGGCCGACATGAAGGAAGTTATCGGTAATCGCGAAAAACTCAAAGGTCTCTCACCTTCTGAATTTACTGATGATCGCTTTGGTGTCCCAACTGTCAGAGATATTTTGCTCGAGCTTGAAAAACCAGGACGCGATCCACGCCCTGAATTCAAGACGGCAACCTTCAAAGAAGGTGTAGAAACGCTGAATGATCTCCTACCCGGCATGATTCTCGAGGGTGTCGTCACAAACGTGGCCAATTTCGGCGCCTTTGTAGATATCGGCGTGCATCAGGATGGTCTAGTGCACATTTCCGCTCTCGCTGAAAAATTCGTTTCTGATCCACGTGACGTCGTACGCGTGGGTCAGACAGTGAGTGTCCGTGTTCAAGAGGTCGATATTCCGCGCAAACGTATCGCCTTGACCATGCGTTTAAATGATGAGGCTCCCCCCTCTCGCTCCATGAGTGCAGGTGCAGCCGGCAGTGGTCAAGCCTCAGGCAAGAATCGTTCGGGTGGTTCGGGTAGTGCAGGTAGCATGGGTGGCGCCAAGCCTAACCGTAACAGTACCCCCGAGCCAACGGGTCAGGGTGCAATGGCGGCAGCGTTCGCAAAACTCAAGCGGTAGGTGTTTTAGCTGTAGGTATTCAAGCGCTAAGTATTCAAACGCGCAAGGCTCAAGCGCAAAGCTTCAATGCGCTCTGAGCGCTGCGTGCTCGAGGTGCTCGTCAAGCCAGTCGCTACAACTGCACCCTCTAGTGTCAAGCTAAAGTCCGATTCGCCTGAGAGAGTCAGCATGGCATCTAGATCACTGCTCTGTAATGCTCGCATCGCGACACCTGCCATCTTGGGATCTACAAAAGCAACGGAAGAAAAAAGCTCTGCTCCATCCAGACCGAGAAAGCGAAAACGAAACTGCCCTGCCTCATCGCGAAAGCTCACAAAACGAGCACCTTTACCGCCACCCTTGGCCTGTTTGGCAGAACTTGCGTTTGACTGCGTCGCAAGCGTTCGCAAACCAACTGCCTGTCGTAACTCATGAATAAAGGGGGTCGCAATCGCACGGGCTTTGCGGGCACCTTCTTGCAAAACCTCTTCGATACGATCAGGGTGCGCCATCAAGCTTGCATAGTTTTCGCGCATCGGACCAAGCTCTTGCTCAATCCGGTCACACAACTTCTGTTTGGCATCTCCCCAGCCCATTCCGCTGGATAACTCTTGGTGAAAGAGCGCGGCTTCTGCCGGTTGCGCAAAAGCCTTGTAGATTAAATTGATGTGCGAAGACTCTGCATCTTTAGGCACACCCGGTCCAAGCGAGTCCGTCACAATACGCGCGACAGCTGCTTTGAGTGCACGCAATCCACCCTCGAACAATGGGACGGTGTTGTTATAGCTCTTGGACATTTTTCGACCATCGAGGCCAGGCAAAGTAGCGACATCCTCAGCGATGACCGCTTCTGGCAACACGAAAAAATCTTTACCCTGCCCAAATAAATGATTAAAGCGTTGTGCGATATCTCGCGCCATCTCAAGGTGCTGAGTCTGATCGCGTCCAACAGGCACCTTGTGCGCATTGAACATCAAAATATCTGCTGCCATCAAAATGGGATAAGAAAACAACCCCATGTTGATGCCATCGTCAGGTTCTACACTCTTGGCAATATTTTGATCGACTGAGGCCTTGTAGGCATGGGCCCGATTCATCAGTCCCTTAGCCGTCACACACGTCAGCATCCAGCAAAGCTCAGGAATCTCTGGTACATCAGACTGTCGATAAAAAGTCACACGCTCAGGGTCAAGTCCTGAAGCCAACCACGTTGCAGCAATTTCTAATCGTGAACGCGCGATTCGATCCGCATCTTCACACTTGATCAGAGCGTGATAGTCAGCTAGAAAGAAAAATGCATCAACATTCTTTTCAAGACTCGCTTGTATAGCGGGACGAATCGCGCCAACATAGTTCCCCAGATGAGGGGTGCCCGACGTTGTGATGCCGGTGAGAACGCGAGTATTCATATTGATCACCTTAAAGACTGACTGTTTCGCGCTGCTCGGAGTCCAGGTATTCCTTAGACTGCATCTCTAAAATTCGCGAGACTGTGCGATGAAACTCGTTAGACATTGGACCGGAGGTGTAGATCTCCTCAGGCTCACACTCAGAAGACATGATCAACTTGACCTTATGGTCGTAGAAAACATCGATTAGCCAGGTGAATCTCCTCGCCTCTGAAGCGTGCTTTGGCCCCATCTTAGGCACATCGGAGAGAATCACAGCATGAAATCGACTAGCGATTTCAAGGTAATCATTTTGCGACCGTGGCCCACCACATAAGGTTGCAAAATCAAACCAAACGACACTACCTGCACGTTTTTTAGCTGTAATCTCGCGATGCTCAATCAACAGCACAGGATCCTGCGGTGGCGTGTCAGAGAGTTGGGTAAATGCCTCTTGCAAGGCCTGGTCTGCTTCTGAACCAAGCGGGGTGTGGTAACACTTAACTTGCTCAAGTGTTCGGCGACGGTAATCAATCCCCGCATCCACGTTCAAAATATCCATCCGGTCTTTAAGCAAAGCGATCGCAGGCAAAATGCGATCACGATGCAAACCATCAGGATAAAGTAATGAAGGCTCGTAGTTTGACGTCATGACAAATGACGTACCGTGCTCAAAAAACTTGAGCAACAAGCGATACAGAATCATGGCATCTGCCACGTCGGAGACGTGGAATTCATCAAAACAAATCAGCCGATAACGCTTAGAGATACGCTTAGCTACCTCATCGAGAGGGTCCTGCATACCTTTGACTTCGTCCAATTGACGATGCACACTACGCATGAATTCATGAAAATGCAAACGGGTTTTACGCTGCACTGGAACGGTCGCATAAAACGCATCCATCAAAAAACTCTTGCCACGCCCTACACCACCCCATAGGTAAACACCTCTGGGCACATCAGGACGTTTGAATAAACGTTTGACTGCACTGGACCGATCGTTTTTAAACGCGATCCAGTCGTCAAAATACTTTTGCAAACGCTCAATGGCGATTTGCTGGGCGGGGTCTGGCTGATAACCGCGTTCAGCCAGACTGCTCTCGTAATGTTGAAGTACGTTCAAGAAAGTTGCACGACAAGTGCCTCAGAAATTGAGTGTGCGCTTATCAACCGCCAACGCGGCTTCTTTCATGGACTCCGACAATGTCGGGTGCGCATGACAGATACGGGCGATGTCTTCGGCAGCACCACGGAATTCCATGATGGTGACCGCTTCGGCGATCAGCTCGGAAGCCATCGGACCAATAATATGGACACCCAGTACTTCATCCGTCGCTGCATCCGCCAGAATCTTGACGAAACCGGTCGTGTCACCTAACGCGCGTGCGCGACCGTTCGCCAAGAAGGGGAAGCTGCCGGCTTTGTAAGCGCGACCCGAGGCTTTGAGTTGCTGCTCGTTTTGACCTACCCATGAAATCTCTGGGGAGGTATAGATAACCCATGGAATGGTCTCAAAGTTGACATGACCGTGTTGTCCGCTGATACGCTCGGCAACAGCGACACCCTCTTCTTCGGCTTTGTGCGCAAGCATTGGGCCGCGCACCACATCACCGACCGCCCAAACATTGGGTAAGTTAGTTTTGCAATCTGCATCGACCACGATGAAACCGCGCTCATCGAGCTTGAGACCGACCGTGTCAGCATTCAAGCCACCGGTGTAAGGCACTCGACCAATTGAAACAATCAGCTTGTCTACAACAAGCTTATGCTCTGCGCCTGAGGCATCCGTGTAAGGAACTGTCACTTGCTTGGGAGTGGACTTGATCTCACCGAGCTTGACGCCCATCTGGATATTCAAGCCTTGCTTAGTGAAAATCTTATGGGCTTCTTTGGCGACCTGTGTATCGACTGCGGCCAAAAACTCTGGCATCGCTTCGAGAATCGTCACTTCGGCACCAAGGCGGCGCCAAACGCTGCCCATTTCAAGACCAATCACGCCAGCGCCAATCACGCCCAGCTTTTTGGGAACAGCACCAATATTTAACGCACCATCGTTAGAAAGAATCTGTTGTTCGTCAAAAGGCGAGCCTGGCAGTTCACGCGCCGAGGAGCCTGTCGCGATCACAACGTGTTTACCAACAATATCGGCCTCTGTTGTACCTGAAACCTTGATCGCCCAACCACCGTCAACTTGGCCTGCGAAAGCGCCTTTGCCATGGAAGAAGGTGATCTTGTTCTTTTTGAATAGATAAAGAATACCGTCGTTGTTTTGCTTGACGACGGTATTTTTGCGACCGAGCATTTTGTCGAGCTTGAGTGAAACACCCTTGACCTCGATCCCATGGTCAACTAGGTGATGATTGACCTGATCGTAATGCTCAGAAGACTGCAACAACGCTTTGGAGGGGATACACCCGACGTTGGTACATGTGCCGCCTGGTGCAGGACCACCCTGCCCATTTTGCCAGGCGTCGATACACGCAACGGTCTTGCCCAACTGGGCCGCACGGATCGCAGCGATATAACCACCAGGACCCGCACCGATCACCACTACATCAAATTGATTTGAAGACATAAATTTTCCAGCTTAGATTTCGAGGAGCATGCGCTGTGGATCTTCGAGCGCCTCTTTCATGGCGACCAAGCCCAGAACCGCTTCGCGACCGTCAATAATGCGGTGATCGTAAGACATCGCAAGATAGTTGATCGGGCGAATGACTATCTGGCCCTTTTCAACTACGGCACGCTCTTTCGTTGCATGCACACCCAAGATCGCGGCTTGTGGCGGATTGATAATCGGTGTCGATAACATCGAACCAAACACGCCACCATTCGAGATTGAGAACGTTCCGCCCGTCATCTCTTCGATCCCGAGCTTGCCCTCAGAAGCGCGCTTACCGAAATCAGCGATTGTCTTTTCGATTTCAGCGATCGTGAGCTGATCAGCATTACGCAAAATTGGCACCACCAAACCGCGTGGGCTGCCCACAGCGATACCGATATCAAAATAGCCGTGATAGATAATGTCTTTACCATCTACCGAAGCATTCAAAATGGGGTAGCGCTTAAGCGCAGCCACGGCGGCTTTAACAAAGAAAGACATAAAACCGAGCTTGACGCCATGCTCTTTTTCGAACTTATCTTTATAAAGATTGCGCAGATCAATCACACCCTGCATATTGACTTCGTTGAACGTCGTCAAAATAGCGTTGTCCTGTTGCGATTGCAACAAACGCTCGGCGACACGCGCGCGCAGACGGCTCATGGGCACACGTTGCTCAGGACGACCATCGAGTGATTGCGTCATTGGAACAGAGGGGTTTGCCAATGCAACCTTAGGCGCTGCAGCAGCTGGGGCAGGCGCAGCAGAGGCGCCCAGTGCATCGCCTTTGGTGATGCGGCCATCACGGCCCGTGCCTGAAACAGCGGCAGCGGAAACGCCTTTGTCAGCAAGAATTTTGGAAGCAGCAGGAGAAGCGATACCTGCTGAGGATGAAGAGGCAGCAGGCGCAGGGGCTGAGACTGCAGCAGGTGCTGCAACTGGAGCGGCCGCGGCAGATACGGGGGCTGCGGCGGCTTTACCGTCTGTATCAATACGCGCCAGGACTTCGCCAGAGGTAACCAAGCTGCCATCGCCTTTGACGATTTCAGACAAAACACCAGAGGCAGGAGCAGGGACTTCGAGAACCACTTTATCGGTCTCGACTTCGATCAAGATTTCATCGGCCTGGACAGCTTCGCCTGGTTTCTTTTTCCAGGTCAACAGTGTCGCCTCGGACACTGATTCGGATAATTGTGGGACAACAACGTCGGTGATAGCCATTATGTATTTTTTCCGTAATTGGATGAATGCGTTTATCTAGGTTTATTTGGTCAGCATGAAAGTTTTGAACTTGCCAAACGCTTGTTCGACCAGCGCTTTCTGCTGTTCGAGGTGTTTAGCCAGATAGCCTACAGCGGGCGAGGCAGAAGCCACACGACCGGCATAGCCAAGCTTTTGACCGCTCGTCATGTTCTGATACAAGTGATGCTGCACATAGAACCACGAGCCCTGATTCTGTGGCTCATCCTGCACCCAGACCACTTCAGTTGCTTTGGGATATTTACGCAATTCACTTTCAAACGTCTTGTGTGCAAAAGGATATAACTGTTCGGCGCGAACAATCGCAACCGTGTTGTCCTTGCGCTCACGACGTCCGTTTACCAAATCGTAATAAACCTTGCCCGAACACACGAGCACCCGCTTAACCGAAGCAGGATTAATCGCCTCATCGACTTCACCAAGGATCGATCTAAAACGGCCATTAGCCAAATCAGACAAAGGTGAGCTTGCATCTTTGTTACGAAGCAAGGATTTAGGTGTCAAAATCACCAAAGGCTTGCGAAATTGACGAATCATCTGACGACGCAACAGATGGAAAATCTGAGCGGCAGTCGTGGGCTGAACTACTTGGATGTTGTTGTCTGCACAAAGCTGCAAGAAGCGCTCGATACGCGCGGACGAGTGCTCTGGACCTTGACCTTCGTAGCCGTGCGGCAGCATCATCGTCAAGCCAGACTGACGACCCCATTTGGCCTCGCCAGAGACGATAAACTGGTCAATGACCACCTGCGCGCCGTTGACGAAGTCACCAAACTGAGCTTCCCAGATGGTAAGGGTCTTGGGATCTGCGCATGAGTAGCCGTATTCGAAACCAAGGACGGCTTCTTCGGACAATACGGAGTCGATCACCGTGAATGGCGCCTGACCTTCGGCTACGTGCTGCAGAGGAATGTAAGTACCATCATCCCAGCGCTCTCGCTTTTGATCATGCAAAACAGCATGACGATGAGTAAATGTGCCTCGTCCCGAATCCTGACCCGTAATACGCACAGCGAAACCAGACGCTACCAGGGTTGCAAAAGCCAAGTGTTCGCCCATACCCCAATCGAGATTCATCTCACCGCGCGCCATCGCACGACGGTCATTCAATAATTTAGTGACCAGCGAATGTGGTGCAAAACCCTCTGGCACAATCGTCAGCTTTTCACCAATGCGCTTGAGCTCTGTAATTGGCACAGCCGTATCGGCCTGGTCTGTCCATTTGGTGTTGAGGTAAGCAGACCAATCAATCGCGTATTTGCTCTTGTAGTCTGTCAAGACAGGCTCAATCGTCCGACGACCGTCTTCCATATACTGACGATAGTCCTTGACGAGCTGGTCTCCATCACCCTCTTTGAGTACGCCTTGGGCAGTCAGTTTGTCAGCGTAAAGCTTTCGAGTGCCTGGGTGTGCGCCGATGGTTTTGTACATCAGTGGCTGCGTCAACGATGGAGTGTCTTGTTCGTTGTGGCCGAGTTTACGGAAACACACGATATCGACTACGACGTCTTTCTCAAACTGCATACGGAAATCAAGTGCCATACGCGTCGCGAAAACAACCGCCTCGGGATCGTCACCATTTACGTGAAAGACCGGTGCCTCGATCATTTTGGAGACGTCGGTACAGTAAATCGTCGAACGTGTATCGCGTGGGTCGGACGTCGTGAAACCGATCTGGTTGTTGATCACCAAATGCAAAGTGCCGCCAGTGCCATAACCACGCGTTTCAGCGAGGTTGAGCGTTTCCATGACAACGCCCTGCCCTGCAAAAGCAGCATCGCCGTGAACCAGCACGGGCAAGACCTGCTTGTAACCGTCCGCACCGCGGCGCTCCTGGCGAGCGCGCACACTACCCTCTACCACTGGGTTGACGATTTCAAGATGAGATGGGTTGAAGGCCAGTGACAAATGCACAGGGCCGCCACGGGTAGACAGATCACTCGAAAAACCGTTGTGGTATTTCACGTCACCATCGGTGAGGCCTTCTGCGTGATGTCCCTCAAACTCGGCAAACAAATCACCCGGCATTTTGCCCATGATGTTGACCAGCATGTTTAGGCGGCCGCGGTGTGCCATACCCACCACAATTTCCTGGACGCCTGACTCACCCGCATGATTGACGACCTCGTCCATCGAAGCGATGAAGCTATCACCACCCTCAAGCGAAAAGCGCTTTTGACCGACATATTTTGTATGCAGAAAACGCTCAAGGCCTTCGGCCTCGGTCAACTGCTGCAAAATGTGACGCTTGCGGTCGGCTTCAAAAGTGAGGGCACCGAGTGTGGACTCGAGGCGCTCCTGCACCCAGCGCTTGACGGTAGGATCTGACGCGTGCATGAACTCAGCACCAATCGAGCGACAGTATGTATCGCGTAAGGCTTTGAGAATCTCACGCAACGTCATCGTTGTCGCTTTGGTGAAATACGTATTGGTCGCTGAGAACACCTGATCAAGATCAGCCTCAGTCAAACCATAAAAAGCGGGGTCAAGCTCAGGAATGGAGGGGCGATCCTGTCGTTTGAGCGGATCAAGCTCCGCCCAGCGCGAACCGAGTGAGCGATACGCGGCAATCAGGGATTGCACGTGCACTTGTTTCATCGCGACGGCAAGATCGGGCTCCTGACCACGCTGAACAAACGCGTTGGCTTTTGCGCGTTGCGCAAAGGATTCGATGATGGGTGCGTGTGCTTGGTCGCGAGTCGCTTCTTGACCATCCGTTGCAGGCATGTGCTGCAGTTGATCAAAGTAATTGCGCCAATTATCTGGAACCGAACCTGGATTATCCAGATAGGCTTCGTAGAGTTCTTCTACGTAGGGCGCATTGCCCCCAAAGAGATAAGAGTTCTGTAGTGATTCAAGTTCTGATGACATTTTAACGCTTCACCTATTCGGATGTTTCACCCGTTACGATGCAGGAATACCTTCCGTTTTCTCGGCCAAACCGATTTGCGGATAGCGGGGCAGAAGGCGGTTATTTAATAGCCTTAAGGAGCCGGCACACAAGTATAACCCCAAGCGTTTAATTGTTTGGGTGAATGCTGCATCGCAAAATCGAAAAATCTCTCAAAGTCGTGCCTAAGGGCATCCTTACCTGTAAGCTTGGCATAACCTTTTTTCACCTAACGCATAGATGAGATCCATGGAAGATAACTTTGCCAAGCGAGCACTCGATTACCACGCATATCCCACCCCTGGGAAAATTTCGGTCACGCCGACCAAACCTCTCGCGAATCAGGACGATTTGTCTCTAGCCTACTCCCCTGGGGTTGCGGCAGCGTGTATGGCGATCCATGCGGAGGGTGAAGAGGCGGCAGCCAAATACACCTCACGTTCCAATTTAGTTGCCGTCATCACGAATGGGACGGCGGTATTGGGTCTCGGCAACATCGGTCCACTGGCGGCAAAACCCGTCATGGAAGGTAAAGGCTGTTTATTCAAGAAATTTGCCGGGATCGATGTGTTTGACATCGAACTTGCAGAGACCGACCCAGACAAACTCGTAGAGATCATCGCGGCACTTGAGCCTACCCTTGGCGGCATTAACCTAGAAGATATCAAGGCACCTGAGTGCTTTTACATCGAGAAAAAACTGCGCGAACGCATGAAGATCCCGGTCTTTCATGATGACCAGCATGGCACAGCTATCATCTCCTCGGCTGCGATCATGAACGGCTTGAAGGTCGTGGGTAAACAGATGAGTCAGATCAAGCTCGTCGTATCCGGTGCGGGTGCAGCGTCCATTGCCTGTCTGGACTTACTTGTCCATCTCGGCATCAAAAAAGAACATATTTTTGTGTGTGATTCGCGTGGCGTCATCTATGAAGGCCGCGACGCAGAAATGGAGGAAAACAAAAAACGCTATGCACAAAAAACCGAGCTGCGCACACTTGCAGAGGCGATGGTCGGTGCGGATGTATTTTTGGGCTGTTCAGCTCCCGGCGTGGTGAATGCCGAGATGGTCAAGAGCATGGGGACGAAGCCCTTGATTTTGGCCTTAGCGAATCCTGAGCCAGAAATTCGTCCAGAAATTGCCAAAGCCGCACGCCCCGATTGCATTATCGCGACAGGTCGCTCCGACTATCCCAACCAAGTCAACAACGTTCTTTGCTTCCCTTTTATTTTCCGTGGGGCGCTCGATGCGGGTGCTAGTAGTATCACTGAAGAGATGAAGCTCGCTTGCGTCAAAGCAATCGCTGAACTTGCTGAGGCTGAACAGAGCGACGAGGTTGCCCAAGCCTACGCAGGTCAAGACCTGAGCTTTGGTCCGGACTACATCATTCCAAAGCCTTTCGATCCTCGTCTCATCGTTCAAATTGCCCCTGCCGTGGCGCAAGCTGCAGCCGACTCCGGTGTCGCACGTAGACCGATTCAAGACATGGAGGCCTACAAAGCAAAACTCCAGGCGATGGTCTACCACTCTGGCCAGCTCATGAGCCCGCTGTTCACACAAGCGAAACGTGCGCCCAAGCGCGTGATTTACGCTGATGGCGAAGACGAGCGTGTATTGCGTGCCGCCCAAACTGTATCGGATGAAAAAATCGCCTTTCCAATTCTGATTGGTCGTCCATCGGTGATTAATATGCGCATCCAGAAAATGGGCTTGCGTCTAGAGATCGGTAAAAATATTGAAATCGTGGACCCCGAAGATGACGCGCGCTTTAACGAGTCATGGCAAGAGTATTACCGCATTAAAGGCCGCGAGGGCGTGACCCCTAGCGTTGCTAAGGCAATGGTTCGTAAACACAACACATTGATCGCTGTCTTGCTGCTCAAGCGTGGCGATGCCGACGCAGTTCTGTGTGGCATTGGCAGCCGTTTCGATAATCAGCTTCAATATGTTGAAGACATCATAGGGTTGAAAAAAGGTGCCACTACCTTTGCAGCGATGAATGTGCTGATGCTTCCCGATCAGACTTTGTTCATTTGCGATACGCACGTCAACGAAGACCCCTCTGCCGAGCAAGTGGCAGATATGACCGTACAGGCTGCACATAAAATGCGAAACTTTGGCATCGTTCCAAAAATCGCCCTTCTCTCACACTCAAACTTTGGCAGTCGTCCAACGGCCTCGTCTCGCAAAATGGCACAAGCGCGAAAGCTCATTGGTGAGCGCGCCCCTTCGCTCGAAGTAGACGGTGAGATGCATGCAGACTCAGCACTTTCTGAGTCGATCCGCACTGCAAATTATCCTGACAGTACCTTGAAAGGCAGCGCCAATCTATTGGTCATGCCGAACCTCGATACAGGTAACGTCACGTATAACCTATTGAAAATGACCGGCAGTCATGGCGTTGCAATGGGTCCTGTTTTGTTGGGTGCCGCGCGTCCGGTTCATATTTTGACAAATAGCGCGACCGTGCGTCGCGTCATCAATATGACAGCTCTCGCAGTGATCGAGGCTCAGATGGAAGCTGAGCAACGGTAATGATTAACATTCAATAAACAGCGAAGGCTCACCGATTGGTGAGCCTTCGCGAAAAAACGCCTAAAAAAATTCAGGCGTTTTGTTTATGTAGTGTTAATTATTTGCGCTTTGGCACCGAACGCGAGACTGATCCTTGATACAACTGGCGAGGACGGCCAATTTTGTACTCAGGGTCGGAAATCATCTCATTCCATTGCGCAATCCAACCGACTGTGCGGGCTAAAGCAAAAATCGCGGTGAATAACGCTGTAGGAACACCAATCGCACGCTGAACGATACCGGAGTAAAAGTCGACGTTTGGATACAGCTTACGTTCGACAAAGTACGGATCTTCGAGGGCAATACGCTCGACTTCCATCGCCAGTTTGAACAAAGGATCATTTTCAAGACCCAAAGCAGCCAACACTTCTTTACAAGTTTGCTGCATGAGCTTTGCGCGTGGATCGTAATTTTTGTAAACGCGGTGACCAAAACCCATCAGGCGAACGCCAGAGTTTTTGTCTTTGACCTGCTCCATGAACTCACCGACTTTGGACATACCGCCCTTAGCCTGCAACTCTTCAAGCATCTGCAAGCATGCTTCGTTAGCGCCACCGTGTGCAGGGCCCCACAAGCATGCTACACCCGCAGCAATCGCTGCGAATGGATTCGTGCCTGAAGATCCGCACAGACGAACTGTAGAAGTTGATGCATTTTGCTCATGATCCGCATGCAAAATAAAAATACGGTCAAGTGCACGCTCCACAACAGGATTCACCACGTACTCTTCGCAGGGAGTGGCGAACATCATACGCAGGAAGTTACCGGTATATGACAGATCGTTTTGTGGATAAATGTATGGCTGGCCTTGTGAGTACTTGTATGCCATCGCCACGAGGGTCGGCATCTTGGCGATCAAACGAATCGCTGACACATGACGATGGTGTGGATTCGTGATGTCCGTCGAGTCGTGATAGAACGCGGACAACGCACCCACTAGACCTGTCAACACGGCCATGGGATGTGCATCACGACGGAACCCACGCAGGAAAAAGTGCATCTGCTCATTAACCATCGTATGGTGGGTAACGTTCGAGTCAAAGTCAGCCTTCTGCTTTGGATCAGGTAAGTCACCATTCAGGATAAGGTAGCTGATGTCCATGAAGTCGCAACTAACTGCCAGTTCTTCGATCGGGTAGCCGCGATAGAGCAGCTCGCCCTTGTCACCGTCAATATAAGTGATGTTAGAGGTACATGCAGCTGTCGACAAAAACCCCGGATCGTACGTAAACAGACCAG
This sequence comes from uncultured Burkholderiaceae bacterium, assembly GCA_963926265.1. Taxonomy (GTDB): domain Bacteria; phylum Pseudomonadota; class Gammaproteobacteria; order Burkholderiales; family Burkholderiaceae_B; genus Zwartia. The sequence goes on along the minus strand of CAWUWN010000009.1, from coordinate 23,069 downwards.
TCTGTCCGTACAATTTTCGAATATCGACTACCTGTGGTCCGACGGTACCGTCGTACATAGGGAAATCAACTGAGGGGCTGCCGTCTGAGAACGAGAGCGTAGCTTTTTTGTCGGACAGTTTCATGCGTGATTCCTTCGTTTAATTTTGGATGGCATGTCAAGACGCTGTCTATGCTGCGCGAATTTGCGCCAGCACCGTCTTGACTGCAGGTCGGTCAAGCGCCCCCTCGGGCTCGATTCGGCCTAATAACAAGTCTAACAGCTCATTGTCACTTAACTCAAACAGCTGAGTCAGAGCACCTACCTCGACATCCGTGAGTTCGGATTGATACGCATCGAGGTACTTGGTCAGAATCAGATCATTTTCGAGCAGACCACGTCTGGCACGCCAGCGCAACCTCACTCGATCCTGATCTGATAGTGTTCCCATTTGAGCTCTATGTTAAACAGTGCGACGCACAAGCATTTCTTTGATCTTACCAATCGCGCGCGTTGGATTCAAACCTTTTGGACACACGTCCACACAATTCATGATCGTATGGCAGCGGAACAAACGGTATGGATCCTCGAGGTTATCGAGGCGCTCTGCGGTTGCATGGTCCCGGGTGTCCGCAATGAAGCGGTAAGCCTGCAACAGGCCAGCGGGACCCACAAACTTGTCGGGATTCCACCAGAAAGATGGGCAAGAGGTCGAACAACAGGCACACAGAATGCACTCATACAGGCCATTGAGTTCATCACGTGCCTCAGGCGTTTGGAGACGCTCCTTTTCAGGTGGTGGCGTATCGTTGATGAGGTATGGCTGGATGGAATGATACTGATTGAAAAAGTGAGTCATATCGACGATCAGATCGCGAATCACAGGCAGGCCTGGCAATGGACGCAACACTACGGGCTCACTGAGCTCGAGCATATTGGTTGTACAAGCCAAACCATTCTTGCCATTGATATTCATCGCATCTGAGCCACAAACGCCTTCGCGGCATGACCGGCGCAGTGCCAAGCTGTCATCAACGTCCATCTTGATGCGAATCAACGCATCCAGCAACATCTTGTCAGTCGGCTGCAACTCAACTTCGAGTTTTTGCATGTAAGGGCGCTCGTCCTTGTCAGGATCGTAGCGATAAATTTCAAACTTCACGATGCGCTTTTTGCTCATGATTTTTCCAGATATCTTGACTTAGAATGTACGGGTCTTGGGCGGGAAGCTTTCGACTGTCAGTGGCTGCATCTGCACAGGCTTGTAATCGAGGCGATTGCCTTCTGAGTACCAGAGTGTGTGCTTGATCCAGTTGTCATCGTCACGTGTCGGGAAATCATCCAGCGCATGTGCGCCTCGGCTTTCCGTCCGCGCTGCGGCTGAATGAATCGTCGAACGAGCAACCTCAATCATATTGCTCAACTCGAGGGCTTCAATTCGAGCTGTGTTAAAGACCTTGGACTTGTCTTGGAAAGCAATGTTGTCAACTTTCTCAGCAAGTGCATCGATCTTGTCCACACCTTCTTTGAGCGAAGCCATTGTGCGGAATACGCCGCAATGCTGTTGCATTGCATTGCGAATTTCGTTACCAACGACTTGAGCCTTTTCACCGGTTTTACGCTGCTCGAGTTTGTTCACCCGATCAAGTGAAAAGTCCACAGACTCTTGTGGCAGTGGCTGGTGAGCATGCTGACGCTCAGGGTGAGCAGCAACAATGTGGTTACCTGCCGCACGACCAAACACAATCAAGTCTAGCAGCGAGTTGGTTCCCAGACGGTTGGCACCGTGTACAGAAGCTGCAGAACATTCACCGATCGCGTACAAACCGTTCACAATATTTGTTTGCTGGCCATCCCACGTTGTCACCTGACCGTTGTAATTACAAGGAATGCCACCCATTTGATAGTGAATAGTAGGCACCACGGGAATGGGCTCTTTTGTAGCGTCCACGTTGGCGAACTTGTGACCTATTTCGAGGATTGAAGGCAAACGCTTATTGATAACGTCCGCGCCAAGATGATCCAGCTTTAGATGAATATACGAACCTTCAGGACCACAGCCTCGACCTTCTTTGATTTCCTGATCCATACAGCGAGAAATAAAGTCTCTTGGCGCTAAATCTTTCAACGTAGGAGCATAGCGCTCCATGAAACGCTCGCCGTCCTTATTTAGTAGGATACCGCCCTCACCGCGCACACCTTCAGTAACCAGCACACCCGCACCGGCTACGCCCGTGGGGTGAAACTGCCAGAACTCCATGTCCATCATTGGAATACCGGCGCGAGCAGCCATTCCCATACCGTCGCCGGTATTAATAAAGGCATTGGTGGATGCAGCCCAAATACGTCCTGCGCCGCCAGTTGCGATCACAGTGGTTTTGGCTTCGAAAATATAGATTTCGCCAGTTTCCATCTCAAGCGCAGTCACGCCCAGCACATCGCCTGCATCGTTACGGATGAGATCAAGCGCCAACCACTCAACGAAAAACTGCGTGCGTGAAGCAACGTTACGCTGATAGAGGGTGTGCAACAAAGCATGGCCCGTCCGATCGGCTGCTGCGCAAGCGCGCTGTACAGGTTTTTCACCAAAGTTGGCGGTGTGTCCACCAAAAGGACGCTGATAAATCGTCCCGTCTGGGTTACGGTCGAAAGGCATGCCCATGTGCTCGAGCTCGTACACAGCGTTAGGAGCTTCGCGACACATGAATTCGATTGCATCTTGATCGCCTAGCCAATCCGACCCCTTGACGGTGTCGTACATGTGCCAGTACCAATTGTCTTCGCTCATGTTTCCTAAAGAGGCGCCAATGCCGCCTTGTGCTGCGACAGTGTGCGAGCGAGTTGGGAAGACTTTAGAAAGCACTGCGACGGACAAGCCCGCGTTAGCGAGCTGAAGGGAGCAACGCATACCGGCTCCGCCGGCACCTACGACCACCACATCAAATTGACGGCGCGGTAAAGTTGATTTGACAGCTGCCACGGCTTAATTTCTCCAAAGGATGTTTACGAAGTACACGACCGACCCAACTAACCAAAGGAGAGTTAGTACCAGTAAAAAAATACGAAGGCCTACGGGCTTGATGTAGTCCATCCAGATATCGCGCACACCAATCCAAGCATGCCAACCCAAAGAGAACATCGCGAGGGTAGCTAGAATCTGACCCAAAGGCATAAACAGTACGGTAAATGTAAAGAGGTTTTTCCACCCCTCGTAGGTGAATCCTGACATCGTAAGAATGCCAATCAACAATACCAAGGTGTAAACCGCGAGGATAATCGCCGTGACACGTTGAGCAATGAACTCACCTGTGCCGTAGTGTGCGCCGACGACTAGGCGCTTAGGACCAATTTTTTCGACGGGAACCATCACCACACTCCGAATAGTTTAAGGCCAAAAACCAGGGTCAGCGCCAAGCTCACGCCCATGACAAGACTTGCGCTTTTCGCAGCAGATTCTTTGTCCAGACCGATGTGCAGGTCAAGAATCAGGTAACGGATGCCTGCACAGAAGTGATGGAGGTAACCCCATATCAAGACCAACAGAATCACCTTGACAATCGGATGCCCGGTGACCATCGCCAGAGCGTTAAAACCGGCTTGGCTTACAAAGCTCATCGCAAAGAGAGCAATCAAGATTGGCAAGCACAAAAAGAGTAAAGCACCACTCACACGGTGAAGGATGGAAACTTTTCCGGCCATAGGCAAGCGATACTTCATCAAATCCGTAACATTGATGTTACGAAATTGAGGACGCGGCTTGTTAGCTGTGTCAGACATAACGACCTCGAACAGAGAACAGTTGGGTAAGAGAAAACACAGTATTTTCGCTCATGTAAAGACTACTGATAAAAAATTAAAAAAAACTCAATTAATTCAATCTATTACGGTAATAATACTCATGAGTCACATAGTGACCGATGCGTAATTCTACAGGACGGTCTCCATAGGTAAATGAAATTCGCTCCACACAAAGTAGGGGTATTGATGTCGCAACACCTAGCGCCAGAGCGATATCTTCGGGCGCGTTGACTGCACGCAACTGCTCATCTGCACGCACCATATTGATGCCAAACTCGGACTCGAACAGACCATACAACGGCCCCGAGTAATCGTTCAACAGATCAGCCGTCAAACCTTTAAATAAAGCCCCAGGCAAATAAATATCATCGACCACAGTTGGAACGTTTGCAAAAGATAAAAGCCGTCGAATGGCCACAACGGGATCTCCAGACTTGATCTCGAGCGCACGCGCAATTTCAGCGTTGGCACGCATACGGCGGCAATCAAGTACTTTGCTTTGCGCGGGCTCAGGCTCGCCCTCAGTGGGCGCGAGCCTCAAAAACCTAAAACGCACGCGTGGCTCAAGGTGGGTCGCCACAAAAGTACCCTTGCCTTGGCGTCTTAAGAGAAGATTTTCTGAAGCCAACTCATCCACAGCTTTTCTTACGGTGCCCTGACTAACTTGAAAACGTGCAGCCAACTCGATTTCACTCGGAATAGCCTCGCCGGGCTTCCACTCACCAGCGTCGAGGGACTTGACCAACAAGGACTTGATCTGTTGATAAAGCGGGCTAAACGCCGCCGCAGCGCTGACGCCAGAATCGGCAAAAACAACACGTGGGCGAAGGCTATCAGACATGAGATTGGCGCTGAAAAATCATACCTTATTGTGGCATAAGACAACATGAATGTCTATTACTCTTGTGTCTTATATAAGATATAAGATCATTGACGAATGACGTCAATTTGGATTAGCATTTATGGGTCAATCTTCTTATGCGGAGCCGCTTCAATTCGTGGCTCTACAAAAAAGCTAAACTCCTCACTTATCCTTTCTCACAATCCTCTCAGTTCTATCGGAGATCGTTATGTCCAAACCCGCCATGCGCGTTGCGGTTACTGGTGCCGCAGGCCAGATCGGTTACGCCCTTTTGTTCCGTATTGCTTCAGGCGAAATGCTTGGCAAAGACCAGCCTGTTATCTTGCAATTGCTGGAAATTCCGGATGAAAAAGCTCAAAAGGCGCTCAAAGGCGTGATGATGGAACTCGACGATTGCGCGTTCCCTTTGCTGCAATCAATGACGGCACACAGTGACCCACTCGAGGCGTTCAAGGATATCGACGTCGCCTTGCTGGTAGGCTCACGCCCACGCGGCCCAGGCATGGAGCGCGCAGATTTGCTGGCTGTCAATGCCGCCATTTTTACCGCACAAGGCAAGGCACTTGATGCCGTGGCAAAACGTAACGTAAAAGTGCTGGTCGTCGGCAACCCTGCCAACACCAACGCTTATATTGCGATGAAATCCGCACCTAGCCTGCCAGCCAAGAACTTTACAGCGATGTTGCGTCTGGATCACAACCGCGCATTGTCACAATTGGCTACCAAAATGGGCAAGCCAGTCGCAGACATTCAAAAGCTCGCCGTTTGGGGTAACCACTCCCCCACCATGTATGCCGACTACCGTTTTGCAACCATCGGCGGTCAGAGCGTAGAAAAACTGATCAACGATGCAGCCTGGAACCGCGACGTGTTCTTGCCGACAGTCGGCAAGCGTGGCGCCGCTATCATCGAGGCACGCGGCTTGTCCTCTGCAGCTTCGGCCGCCAACGCTGCGATCGACCATGTGCGTGATTGGGTCTTGGGCACAAATGGTAAGTGGGTCACGATGGGCATTCCTTCGGATGGTACCTACGGCATCCCCGAAGGCATCATGTACGGCGTGCCCGTCACCTGCGAAGGGGGTGAATATCACCGCGTCACAGGTCTTGAGGTTGATGCCTTCTCACGCGAGCGTATGGATCTAACACTCAAAGAGCTGACCGAAGAGCGCGACGCAGTCGCTCATTTGCTCAAGTAAGCACCGAGTTAATGGGCCCCACAAGGGCCCATTTTTTTATAAGATCCTTTTTCAAAAGATCAATATTTGTCACGGAGATTAAAATGTCTAAACAAGCCCCAGCTGGTCAACGGTTTCGCGATGCACTCGCTGCCGAAAAGCCTCTGCAAATTATCGGCGCCATCAACGCCAACCACGCTCTGCTTGCTAAGCGGGCCGGCTTTAAGGCCATCTACCTCTCCGGTGGCGGTGTCGCAGCGGGTTCTTTGGGTCTACCAGACCTCGGGATCAATACGCTGGATGACGTGCTCACTGATGTGCGTCGCATCACTGACGTATGCGACACACCATTGATCGTCGACATCGACACTGGTTTTGGTCCCTCCGCCTTTAACATTGCACGCACTATTAAAAGCTTGAGCAAGTTCGGCGCAGCCGGCTGCCACATCGAAGACCAAGTCGGTGCGAAGCGCTGCGGACATCGCCCCGGAAAAGAAATCGTTTCGACAGAAGAAATGCGCGACCGTGTCAAAGCCGCCGCAGATGCCCGCACCGATGACAGCTTTTACCTGATCGCCCGCACCGATGCGATTGCCTCGCACGGCGTCGATGCCGCGATTGAACGTGCAATTGCATGTGTTGAAGCGGGTGCAGATGCGGTTTTTGCCGAAGCCGCCTACGACCTGGCGACATTTGAAAAGTTTTCTAAAGCAGTCAGCGTACCGTTGCTTGCAAACATCACGGAATTTGGTCAAACACCACTTTTTTCAGTAGAAGAATTGCGTAGCTCAGGTGTGGGCATGGTGCTCTACCCACTCTCGGCCTTTCGCGCCATGAACAAGGCTGCGGAAACGGTCTACACCGCGATCCGCCGCGACGGCCACCAGCGTAATGTCATTGACATGATGCAGACACGCGACGAGCTATACGACCGTATCAATTACCACGAATTCGAAGGCAAACTCGACGTGCTCTTCGCCCAAGGCAAATCCAAATAATTCATTAAGGGAATCAACATGGCCACAACCAAAAAACCGGTGAAACGCGCCGCTCCAGCAAAAGCTGTTGAGACTGCAGCGCCTGCTTTTAAACCTAAAAAATCCGTCGCACTGTCAGGCGTCACAGCAGGTAACACCGCCTTGTGCACCGTTGGTCGCAGTGGCAATGATTTGCATTATCGCGGGTACGACATTCTTGACTTCGCTGATACGAGCGAATTCGAAGAAATCGCTCACCTACTCATTCACGGCAAGCTGCCTAACAAAGCTGAGCTGATCGCATACAAAGAAAAATTGCGTTCGATGCGTGGTCTGCCAGCTCAGCTGCAAACGGTTCTGGAATCTCTACCTGCCGCCAGTCACCCCATGGACGTGATGCGCACAGCAGCCTCGGCACTGGGCTGCATCCTGCCAGAAAAAGAAGACCACAACACACCTGATGCACGTGACATTGCGGATCGCTTGATGGCCAACCTCGGCTCTGCCCTGCTTTATTGGTATCACTTCAGCCATAATGGTCGCATCATCGATGTACAAACTGATGATGACTCAATCGGCGCACATTTCCTGCACCTCCTGCATGGCAAAAAACCCAATGCAGACTGGGTTCGTGCGATGCACACCTCACTCATTCTTTACGCAGAGCATGAGTTCAATGCCTCAACCTTTGCCTGCCGCGTGATCGCTGGCACAGGCTCTGATATGTACTCTGCGATTACCGGCGGCATCAGTGCCCTGCGCGGCCCCAAGCATGGTGGTGCCAACGAAGTGGCTTTTGAGGTGCAGAAACGCTACGAAACCCCTGACGAAGCTGAAGCAGATATTCGTGCACGCGTTGAAAACAAAGAAGTCATCATCGGCTTTGGTCACCCTGTCTATACGATCTCTGATCCACGTAACAAAGTCATTAAAGATGTGGCCTTGCGTCTGTCAAAGAAAGCGGGCACAACCAAAATGTATGACATCGCCGATCGTCTCGAAGCCGTGATGTTGGATGCGAAAAAAATGTTCGCCAATCTCGACTGGTTTTCAGCGGTGTCTTATCACATGATGGGCGTACCAACAGCGATGTTTACACCTCTGTTCGTGATCGCACGGACGGCAGGCTGGTCGGCACACATCATCGAGCAACGTATCGACAACAAGATCATTCGTCCGGCAGCCAATTACACAGGCCCTGATGATCAGAAATTCGTTCCACTTGCTAAACGACGTTAATCAGCACCAACAATATGAATACTGCGAATCGCAAACCCCTTCCAGGCACCACGCTCGACTACTTCGACACCCGCGCGGCGGTCGATGCCATTAAGTCTGGCGCATACGACAAGCTGCCTTACACCTCACGTGTGTTGGCTGAAAATCTAGTACGTCGCTGCGATCCCGAGACACTGGTTGCTTCGTTGACACAAATCATCGAACGCAAGCGCGACCTAGATTTTCCTTGGTTTCCTGCTAGGGTGGTTTGCCATGACATTCTTGGTCAAACTGCTCTGGTTGATCTGGCAGGCCTGAGGGATGCGATCGCAGCGCAAGGCGGAGATCCCGCACTCGTCAATCCGGTTGTGCCGACACAATTGATCGTCGATCACTCGTTGGCCGTCGAGTGTGGCGGTTTCGATCCGGACGCGTTTGAAAAAAATCGTGCCATTGAAGATCGACGTAACGAAGATCGCTTCCATTTTATTAACTGGACAAAGAAGACCTTTAAAAACGTCGATGTGATTCCTCCCGGCAACGGCATCATGCATCAAATCAATCTCGAGCGTATGTCACCTGTTGTGCATGCCCAAGATGGTGTGGCCTTTCCGGACACCTTGGTCGGCACAGACAGCCATACGCCGCACGTGGACGCGCTTGGCGTGATTGCAATTGGTGTGGGCGGCCTTGAAGCCGAGAGCGTCATGCTCGGTCGCGCCTCATGGATGAGGTTGCCCGACATTATCGGTGTGGAGTTGACTGGTAAGCTGCAGCCTGGCATCACCGCCACTGATTTGGTGCTGGCGCTCACAGAGTATTTACGTAGTCAAAAAGTGGTCTCGTCCTATCTAGAGTTTTTCGGAGAAGGTGCGGCACATCTGACACTCGGCGATCGAGCCACGATCTCGAATATGACACCTGAATACGGCGCCACGGCCGCGATGTTTTATATCGATCAGCAAACCATCGACTATCTGACCTTGACAGGTCGTGAAGCCGAGCAAGTCAAACTTGTTGAGACCTACGCCAAGCAAGCAGGTCTGTGGGCCGATAGCCTCAAAACCGCTGAGTATGAGCGTGTCTTGCATTTCGACTTATCTACGGTGGTACGCAACATCGCTGGTCCTTCCAATCCACATCGTCGTGTCGCCACGACTGATCTCGCTGCCAAGGGTATTTCCGGCAAGGTAGAGAATGAACCCGGTCTGATGCCTGATGGTGCAGTCATCATTGCGGCGATTACGAGCTGTACAAATACCAGCAATCCACGTAACGTGATTGCTGCAGGTCTGTTGGCACGCAACGCCAACGCACGCGGATTGACCCGCAAGCCTTGGGTCAAGAGCTCGCTCGCACCTGGTTCGAAAACTGTTGAGCTTTACCTGAATGACGCAAAGTTGTTGTCCGAACTCGAAACACTTGGCTTTGGTATTGTGGGCTTTGCCTGCACGACCTGTAACGGCATGAGCGGTGCGCTGGATCCAGTTATTCAACAGGAAATCATCGATCGCGATTTGTACGCCACCGCGGTGTTGTCTGGCAACCGTAACTTTGACGGTCGTATTCACCCCTATGCCAAGCAAGCATTTCTAGCCTCTCCTCCCTTGGTAGTGGCCTACGCAATCGCTGGCACAATCCGCTTTGATATTGAGCGCGACGTCCTGGGCATCGGTCATGACGGCAAACCTGTCATGCTCAAGGATATCTGGCCCTCCGACGAAGAGATCGATGCCATCGTCAAAGCCAGCGTCAAGCCCGAACAGTTCCGCAAGGTCTACGAGCCGATGTTCGCCGCGACGGTGGACACGGGTGAAAAGCTCAGCCCGCTCTATGACTGGCGCCCTCAAAGCACCTACATTCGTCGCCCTCCTTATTGGGAAGGTGCTCTTGCGGGCGCGCGCCAATTAAAAGGTATGCGCCCATTGGCACTGCTGGGTGACAACATCACCACGGATCATTTGTCACCCTCGAATGCGATCATGCTCGACAGCGCCGCTGGCGAGTACCTTGAAAAAATGGGTCTCCCAGAAGAAGACTTCAATTCCTATGCGACTCACCGCGGCGACCACCTCACTGCGCAGCGTGCAACGTTTGCTAATCCCAAACTTCTCAATGAAATGGTGGTGGAGAACGGACAAGTCAAGCAAGGCTCTCTGGCGCGAATCGAGCCCGAGGGCAAGGTCACACGGATGTGGGAAGCGATCGAGACCTATATGGAGCGTAAACAGCCACTGATTATTGTGGCCGGTGCAGATTATGGTCAGGGCTCTTCACGCGACTGGGCGGCCAAAGGTGTTCGCCTTGCGGGTGTTGAGGCGATTGCGGCCGAAGGCTTTGAGCGTATTCATCGCACCAACCTCGTGGGTATGGGGGTGCTTCCTCTTGAGTTTAAAGCGGGGGTTGATCGTCAGACATTAAATCTGGATGGCACGGAACTCTATGACGTATTGGGTCAACCCACACCCCTCGCGACTTTGACCTTGGTGATCACACGTAAAAATGGCGAACGTCTTGAGGTCCCGATGACGTGTCGACTCGATACCGCCGAGGAAGTCTCGATTTACGAAGCAGGCGGAGTCTTGCAACGCTTTGCACAGGACTTCTTAGAGTCAACCGCAGCGGCTTGATAAATTTTTAGGAAACATTCACATGGCTCACGCACCTCAGATCAAAGTTCCTGCCACCTATATGCGTGGCGGCACAAGCAAAGGCGTTTTCTTTCGCTTGCAGGATATGCCGCCCGCCACACAGGTGCCCGGTGCAGCCCGCGACGCACTGCTCATGCGCGTGATCGGTAGCCCAGACCCCTATGGCAAGCAAACGGATGGCATGGGTGCTGCGACCTCGAGTACAAGCAAAACAGTCATCTTGGCTAAAAGCACACGTCCAGATCATGATGTGGACTACTTGTTTGGTCAAGTCTCAATTGACAAACCTTTCATCGACTGGAGTGGCAATTGCGGCAACCTATCTGCTGCCGTTGGCCCCTTTAGTATCAGCAATGGTCTGATTGACCCTAGCCGCATCCCAAAGAATGGCACCGCAACAGTCAGGATCTGGCAAGCGAACATTGGTAAAACTATTATTTCTCACGTGCAGATGACTGATGGCGCCGTTCAAGAAACGGGAGATTTCGAGCTCGATGGCGTCACGTTTCCTGCAGCTGAAGTTCAACTGGAGTTTATGGACCCCGCAGCCGAAGAAGAAGGCGGTGGCGGTGCAATGTTCCCGACAGGCAATCTGGTGGACGACCTGGTCGTTCCTGGCGTGGGCACGCTGAAGGCGACCATGATCAATGCTGGCATTCCTACCATCTTCATCAATGCGGAGTCCATTGGCTACAAGGGCACCGAGCTTCAAGACGATATCAATAGCGATGTCAACGCACTAGAAATGTTTGAAAAAATTCGTGCCCATGGTGCTATACGTATGGGACTGATCAGTCATCTTGACGAAGCCGCCAAGCGCCAACACACACCAAAGGTCGCTTTCGTCGCCAAGCCTGCTGATTACATTGCGTCGAGTGGCAAAGCAATATCAGCGTCTGATGTCAACGTGTTGGTTCGCGCAATGTCAATGGGTAAACTCCACCACGCCATGATGGGCACGGCTGCTGTCGCCATCGGCACTGCCGCAGCCATCCCTGGAACTCTTGTCAACCTCGCCGCTGGCGGCGGCAACTTGGAAGCTGTTCGTTTTGGACATCCGTCAGGCACGTTAAGAGTCGGCGCACAGGCGAATCAAGTTGACGGTGAGTGGCAAGTCACCAAAGCCATCATGAGTCGCAGCGCCCGTGTACTGATGGAAGGCTGGGTTCGCGTTCCTGGCTAATCCACACGGACAAACATCAACGATTAAGCAGGCACTATGCAACAATATTTTTCTCACGCACTGGTTCTAACATTTACGTTTTTCATCACATGTTCCTTTGTCTTTTTCATCTCAGGCGCTTATTTGTGGTTTTACAAGATCAACGAAGCCAATGCACGTTTTAAACATCCTTATTTACGTGAACGTAGATTTAATGACCTCCCAATCAGCATCAGATTGACGATCACGCTGGACTACTTTTTACGGATCCTTTTTCACAAATCGACCGCCTCGTTTGCCAGTAACGCCAATCGTTTATTGTCCCACGTCGATCCTGTCAACGTGCCGATGAGCGTTCGCTGGCCTATTGTTGGCCTGTGGGGTAGCTGCGCGGTAGGCGTCGTCGCCATGCTGGGACTCTGGACACTTTTAATTGTTGGATCCAAATGATGCATGCTATCGAACACAACGATTCCGGACGCTACTTTGAACTCAAGATCGAAGGCCATCGCTGCGTGCTCGACTACACCTTGAACAACGCTGTGATGACCATCACATATACCGGCGTCCCGAGTGAACTCGGTGGTCGTGGTCTGGCAGCTGACATCACCAAGTTTGCCCTAGAGCATGCTCAGTCACAAGGCTGGACGGTCATTCCTCAGTGCAGCTATGTCGCGGCTTACATCAAAAAACATCCTGAATACGCACCACTCGTGAATTAAGATTTACTTATCTTTTGGTCTTATATAAGATATAAGACACTTGCGACTCCAAGTTCTTCGCTCTACAATTGAAATCATCCTTCACCACATAGAAAGGCGCTCACATGCTACAAGCTTATCGCCAACACGTTGCCGAACGCGCAGCACTTGGTATTCCTCCCCTTCCGCTTTCAGCTCAGCAAACTGCTGATCTCATTGAGCTGCTTAAAGCACCTCCAGCAGGCGAAGGCGATGCACTCGTCGAGCTGATCACATATCGCGTGCCAGCTGGTGTGGATGATGCCGCTAAAGTCAAGGCATCCTATCTTGCTGCGGTCGCATTAGGCTCTGAAAAGTGTGCGCTGATTTCGCGCGCCAAAGCCACTGAGTTGCTGGGCACGATGCTGGGTGGCTACAACATCGGACCACTGGTTGAGCTGCTAGACGACAAAGATGTCGGTACGATCGCTGCGGACGGCCTCAAGAAAACATTATTGATGTTTGACGCCTTTCACGACGTCAAAGAAAAAGCGGTCAAAGGCAATGCCAACGCTAAAGCTGTGATGCAAAGCTGGGCCGATGGCGAGTGGTTTACAAGCCGCCCCGAAGTTCCCAAGAGCCTCAAAATTACGGTCTTGAAAGTGACCGGCGAGTCCAATACAGATGATCTGTCCCCTGCGCCTGATGCTTGGAGTCGTCCTGATATTCCTTTGCATGCCTTGGCGATGCTCAAGAATCCACGTCCTGGTATCGAACCTCAAGAAGCTGGCAAGATCGGCCCCGTCAAGTTCATCAATGACCTCAAGAAAAAAGGCAACTTGGTTGCTTACGTGGGTGACGTGGTGGGTACTGGCTCCTCGCGCAAATCTGCTACAAACTCGGTGTTGTGGTTCACGGGCGAAGACATTCCTTTTGTACCCAACAAGCGCTTTGGTGGCGTCTGTTTAGGCAACAAAATTGCTCCGATTTTTTACAACACAATGGAAGATGCTGGCGCGCTCCCAATCGAACTCGATGTCTCCAACATGAACATGGGTGACGAGATCGAGTTGCGCCCTTATGACGGTGAAGCATTAAAAGATGGCAAGGTCATCGCAAAGTTTCAAGTTAAATCTGAGGTGCTGTTCGACGAAGTGCGCGCCGGTGGACGTATTCCTCTGATCGTCGGTCGCGGCCTGACTGGTAAAGCTCGCGAGGCGCTCGGTCTGCCAGCGTCGACCTTGTTCCGCTTGCCCCAAAATCCTGCAGCGTCGAAAAAGGGTTTCACACTGGCCCAGAAAATGGTGGGTCGCGCGTGTGGCATGCCAGAAGGCCAAGGCGTTCGCCCCGGTGCTTACTGCGAACCTAAGATGACTTCCGTCGGCAGCCAGGACACTACAGGTCCGATGACGCGTGATGAGTTGAAAGATCTGGCCTGCTTAGGCTTCTCTGCCGACCTCGTCATGCAATCGTTTTGCCATACGTCAGCGTATCCAAAGCCCGTGGACGTCAAAACCCATCACTCATTGCCAGAGTTCATGAGCAACCGTGGTGGAATTTCACTGCGTCCCGGTGACGGCGTGATTCACTCTTGGCTTAACCGTATGTTGTTGCCCGACACAGTCGGCACAGGTGGTGACTCCCACACACGTTTCCCAATCGGCATCAGCTTCCCAGCGGGTTCTGGCTTGGTGGCGTTTGCTGCAGCAACTGGCGTGATGCCTCTGGATATGCCTGAATCAGTGTTGGTCCGCTTCAAAGGCAAAATGCAACCGGGTGTCACCTTGCGTGACTTGGTCAGTGCGATTCCTTTGTATGCGATTAAAGCGGGTCTGATGACCGTGGATAAGTCAAACAAGATCAACATCTTCTCTGGCCGTATTCTTGAAATCGAAGGTTTGCCAGATCTCAAAGCCGAACAGGCCTTTGAACTGTCAGACGCGTCGGCTGAGCGTTCCGCCGCGGGTTGTACTGTTCGCTTGAACAAAGAACCCATCATCGAGTACATCAACAGCAACATCGTCATGTTGAAGTGGATGATTGCCAACGGTTACGAAGATGAGCGTAGTCTCATGCGTCGTATTCAGGCAATGGAAGCTTGGTTGGCCAATCCTCAGCTGCTCCAGCCTGACGCTGACGCTGAGTACGCTGCAGTGATTGAGATCGATCTTGCAGATATCCACGAACCTATTGTCGCCTGCCCGAACGATCCTGATGACGTCAAAATGTTGTCTGATGTCGCTGGCACCAAGATTGACGAAGTGTTTATCGGCAGCTGCATGACCAACATTGGTCACTTCCGTGCGGCTTCCAAGTTGCTCGAAGGCAAACGCGACATGCCTGTCAAGCTCTGGATCGCCCCCCCCACCAAGATGGATGCTGCGCAGTTAACCGAAGAAGGCCACTATGGCGTCTTTGGCGCAGCAGGTGCGCGTGCTGAGCCACCAGGCTGCTCACTGTGTATGGGTAACCAGGCACAGGTTCGTGAAGGTGCGACAGTGATGTCTACCAGCACACGTAACTTCCCCAACCGTCTGGGCAAAAATACCAACGTGTATTTGGGCTCAGCCGAATTGGCTGCGATTTGCTCAAAACTCGGTCGCATCCCGACCAAAGAAGAGTACATGACAGATATGGGTGTACTGAAAGACAGTAGCGCTGAGATCTACAAGTACCTGAATTTTGATCAGATCCCTGATTACAAGGACGTAGCCGACGCCATCTAAGCCTAGTCGCCCAGCAAATAGAGCTGGAACACCTTTTTAGATCAGCTCAAATAGTCTAATCCTCCTGTGGATGTCTTCACAGGAGGATTTTTATTGTGCGCGGTCGGTACGGAAGGTGTAGGATAAAGAGACCAACACCTTGGAGCGTACACCATGAAACACGACATACTGAACACGCTTAAGACATTCAAAATCGGCAAAAAAGAAGCGCACTTTTACTCGTTGCCAGCACTGGGTGCGTCACTTGGCATCGATATCTCTCGTCTGCCGATGTCGATTCGAATTGTGTTGGAATCAGTCCTGCGCAACTGTGATGGCAAAAAAATCACTGAAGAGCACATCCGTGAGCTCGCAGCTTGGAAGCCCAAGACTAAACGTGAACTGGAAATTCCCTTTGTGGTGGCACGCGTCGTTCTCCAAGACTTTACGGGTGTGCCGTTGCTAGCGGATCTCGCCGCCATGCGCTCAGTTGCAAAAAAAATGGGTAAAGAAGCGAAATCTATAGAGCCCTTAGTGCCCGTTGACCTCGTCGTTGACCACTCTGTGATGATTGATTATTTCGGGACCAAAGATGCGCTCGACCTCAACATGAAGCTTGAGTTTTCACGCAATCAGGAGCGCTACCAATTTTTGAAGTGGGGCATGCAAGCGTTTGATACGTTTGGCGTGGTGCCTCCAGGCTTTGGCATCGTGCACCAGGTCAATCTCGAGTACCTTGCGCGCGGAGTGCATCACGACAAAAAACACGATGTGTACTACCCAGACTCACTCGTGGGCACAGACAGTCACACCACCATGATTAACGGGATCGGTGTCGTCGGCTGGGGCGTTGGCGGCATTGAGGCCGAAGCGGGCATGCTAGGTCAGCCCGTCTACTTTTTGACTCCAGACGTGGTCGGTGTCGAACTCACTGGCGAGTTGCGTGGTGGTGTCACGGCAACAGACCTTGTGCTCACGATCACAGAGTTGTTGCGCAAAGAAAAAGTAGTGGGCAAATTTGTCGAATTCTGTGGCCCAGGCACGGCCAAGCTATCGGTGACAGACCGTGCCACTATCGGCAACATGGCACCCGAGTACGGTGCCACGATGGGCTTTTTCCCTGTCGATCACCGTACCATCGAGTATTTCAAAGGTACGGGCCGCAGCAAAGAGGAAGTGCATGCACTAGAGGCTTACTTTAAGGCTCAGGAAATGTTTGGCGTGCCAAATGCTACCGACATCAATTACACCAAAGTCGTAAAACTGGATCTTAGTTCAGTGGTCCCCTCCCTCGCTGGGCCAAAGCGTCCACAGGATCGGATTGAGATCGGTCAAGTCAAAAAGACTTTTAAAAAACTATTCTCCAAACCGATCGCGGACAATGGTTTTAATCAGCCTGCCACCAAGCTCAACCAAGCATTTGCAACAGCCACTGGAAAAACACTCCATAACGGCGACATTTTGATTGCAGCCATCACCTCTTGCACGAATACGTCCAACCCAAGCGTGATGCTAGCCGCTGGCTTACTTGCAAAAAAGGCAGTTAAGGCGGGCCTTAAGGTCCCCGCCCATGTCAAAACGTCACTCGCCCCAGGCTCGCGGGTAGTGACTGAGTATTTAGAGCGCGCAGGCCTCTTACCCTATCTGGACCAGCTCGGTTTTGATGTGGCCGCCTATGGCTGTACGACATGTATTGGCAATGCAGGTGACTTGGTCGCTGATTTCAATCAAGCCATTATCGACAACGATTTGATCTGTGCAGCCGTGCTCTCAGGCAATCGTAACTTTGAAGCTCGTATTCATCCCAATTTGAAAGCAAATTTTCTCGCCTCACCGCCTCTCGTTGTCGCCTATGCTCTTGCAGGCAATATGATGCGCGATTTAATGACAGAGCCCGTTGGCGAAGGTAAAAAAGGACCTGTTTATCTCGGCGATATTTGGCCCAGCGCAAAAGAAGTTGAAAAGCTGATGAAATTTGCGATGGATCCTAAGGTGTTTCGTACGAACTATGCCAAGGTCGAGAAAAAGCCTGGCAAGCTCTGGCAAAACATCGAAGGCGTCAAGGGTGATGTCTACGACTGGCCAAGCTCAAGCTACATCGCCGAGCCACCTTTTTTCGATGACTTCACGATGGAGCCCAAACCAATGCCCGCCGTCAAAGACGCACGCATCTTAGGCATTTTTGGTGACTCGATCACAACCGATCATATTTCTCCAGCCGGCTCGATTAGTGAAAACTCGCCCGCAGGGCAGTGGCTGCTTGCGCACGATGTAAAGAAAGCAGACTTCAATAGCTATGGCTCGCGACGGGGCAATCACGAAATCATGATGCGGGGCACATTTGCTAACGTACGCATCAAAAATCTCATGATTCCTGCAAGACCTGATGGTTCACGTGTCGAAGGTGGTCAGACGTTGATGCAGCCTAGTGGCGAGCAAATATCAATTTACGAGGCCGCCATGCAGTACGTCGCCAATGGTGTGCCGACGGTGGTGTTCGGTGGCGAAGAATATGGTTCGGGCTCATCGCGTGACTGGGCGGCCAAAGGAACTCAACTGCTGGGAGTCAAAGCGGTCATTGTCCGGAGTTTTGAACGTATTCACCGCAGCAACTTGGTCGGCATGGGCGTGTTACCTCTTCAATTCAAAGGCCACGACAGTGCGGAGACTCTTGGACTGACGGGTGTGGAAACCTTTGATGTCGAGGGACTCGAAAACGGCATCACCCCGCAACAAGACGTCACCTTAATTATCCACCGTCCCGATGGGTCTAGCCAAAGGGTTGCAGTCTTGCTGCGCATTGACACCCCTATCGAGGTCGACTATTACCAGCAAGGGGGGATTTTGCCTTTTGTCCTGCGACAACTGATTGCCGCCTAAATAAGAAATGCAGTTCCTGCCGGTCATTGGGAGATAGTTCGGTACACTAGACCCCTTTTGTCGGCAGGCACGCAAACTCATGGCACGTCTTCGTTCGACCCCTAGCCCCACCCGCCTGACGCGAGATGCTGCGCGTTTGGTGGCACTCGCGCTTGCGCTCCACAGTTCTGGCAGTCGCGTAGAGGATCGTTACTGGGAATCCGAACTGGCCACCGTGCTGCTCAAGTTGATGCGGGCAAAAAATGATGGCGCAATTGATGCTGCACTCGATCATCTCTCACAAACCAATCTCGGTGGTTACGAAGTCCTGATTGAGCAAGCTGAAACACTTTCAGAGTCCTGCACCATGACTCAGGATGGCAAACACTACGATGTGTTGTTGTTAGTCGCCCCACTTGTCGCATGGACGCGCTACAGCATCCCCGCATGCGATATACCAACAGTCCCTGCCCAAGCTTTACGCGAGCATCTGCAAACGCACGTTCTTGCGCGTGATACTCAGGTTGCACTCTTTCCTCACCTGACCAGCCTAGATCAAATGCCCCGCACTTTTTGCGAGACCTGGGACTGGTTACAAAAGCTTGGTCTGGCAGCGCTCGGGGTATCGTTCACAGCACCTACACTCAATAGCGAGCCTGAAGCCTTTAATATGCTGGCCGATACACGCTACCTCGTGGCAGCGGTCGCCGTGCCCATTGGTCAACCGCTTTTCCGCTGGCAAGAAGAACCCGGCGAGCTCGGCCAAGGTCGCGAAATCTGCCTTGCAAAATGGGGCGCTGAGACAAAAGAAATTTTTTCCAATCTCTTACCTGGTTGTGGCTTTGAGATCCTGACGCCCGATGCTTATTATGTGAGCAATCGGGATGCCGATCGTTGCGTGCGTCCCCTATCGGTCAAGGCAGCAGTCTCATGGCTGGGTGCCGCCCTCAATATCGAGGCTGCACAACTGCGCGCAGTTGTCGCAGGTTGCGGCGAAAGACGGGTGGACGAGTATCGGATTGGCTTTACTCAAAAGAATCAAAACGAAGTGGTCTATGGCTGCTTGTGGCCGCTCTATGGTCGCGAGGATGATCATCCCTTGCTTGATCACGAACCACCTCCTATTGACACGATCGATGAAATTGCCGCCCTCCTCAAAGAGTGTGGCGTCAACGACATCCGTCGCTTACCGGGCATTTTGACACCTGAGTTTTGTGAGGATTGCGGCGCACCCTATTTTCCCAATCCTAATGGTGAAATGGTGCACGCTGAGCTTCCCGAAGACGCTGAAACAGCACCCGCACATTTTCACTAACTATGCACGCAGATATTTTTTGCCGCGTCATCGACAACTTTGGTGATATCGGCGTGACCTGGCGACTGGTGCGTCAGCTTCAGCAGGAGCAGCAGTGGTCAATCCGACTATGGGTCGATGATCTCAAGAGCTTTCAACGCATTGAGCCAAGACTTTTACCTGATCTTTCGAAACAAACCGTTGCGGGGATCGAGGTCATTGCCTGGACTGATCCCGCGCCCGATCTCAGACCAAGCGCGATCGTGATTGCGAGTTTCTCCTGCGAGCTTCCCGTTCAGTATTTGGCAAGGATGCAAGAGCAGCACAGCGTATGGGTCAACCTTGAATACTTGAGTGCCGAGGACTGGGTAGAAGGCTGCCATGGACACCCCTCCTTACGCGCTGACGGATTATCCTCGCATTTTTTCTTCCCGGGTTTCACTGAGCAAACAGGTGGATTGCTGCGAGAATCAGCACTGATTGCCCAGCGCGATTCCTGGCAAACAGATCGTGCAGCGCAACGCGCATTCCTGGAAAAACTGGGCTTAAGTCAAGCTGCGATCGCTGCGCTTTTTCCTGCCACGCGGAACAACCCAGCAGCCAGGCTTGTCAATTTATTTTGCTACAACAACGCGCCTGTCGCCGCACTGATCGGGTTACTTCGCGCAGACTCACGACAAACGGTCTTGCTTATCCCCGAAGGCATTCACCCGCAATATACGTCTGGACTGCAGGAACAGCTATTCATAGAACGCGTGCCGTTTTTACCTCAATCCGAATACGACAAAGTCCTCTGGACTGCTGATCTGAACTTTGTTCGTGGTGAGGATTCCATTGTCCGTGGAATATGGGCCGGCAAGCCCCTGATCTGGCAGATCTACCCCCAAACCGAGAACACCCATCTGAAGAAATTACGGGCATGGTTAGTGCAAACGGGATTGCCTGAGGATATTTGCAATGTCCTGATGCACTGGAATCCAGAGAGTGCGCAAATTGATTCTGCGACTGCAGAAGACTGCGCTGATGCAGCAGAGCTCGCCCACAAAATAAAGTCATCCGGCTACAAAAACTATCGCTGCGACAATGGCACTCAGCCAAGCCAGACTAAAACCGCTGAATTCGAAAGCGCACTGCAACGACAGCTCAAACCGGAAAACTTTCACGCCTGGCAGCAACATGCGAACCGCTTCTGCACCAGTCAAACGGCGCTGACTGACTTGGCTACAGCGCTTACGACGTTCTGCCTGAGCAAGTTAAAGGAAGAAAACAAATTTACCCCAGAAAGGCTAAAATAGAAGGCTTTTCTATCCCTAACTCCGGCTTATACAGTCCCGGAGACTAATAGCTACCGGAGTTTATTCGAATGAAAACAGCACAAGAGCTGCGCGTCGGCAACGTGATCATGATCGGCAAAGACCCAATGGTCATTCAGCGTGCCGAGTACAGCAAGTCAGGCCGTAACGCCTCTGTCGTCAAATTCAAATTCAAAAACCTGCTGACCGGTTCAGGCGCAGAAAACGTTTGCAAAGCAGACGAAAAATTCGAATTAGTCGTTCTCGATCGTAAAGAGTGCTCCTACTCGTACTTTGGCGACCCAATGTATGTTTTCATGGATACTGATTTCAACCAGTACGAAATCGAAGCAGAAAGCATGGGTGACGCCATGCAATACCTCGAAGAAGGCATGCCAGTTGAGGTTGTGTTCTATGACGGCCGTGCAATTTCTATCGAATTGCCTACGATGCTTGTTCGCGAGATCATCTACACCGAGCCAGCCGTGCGCGGCGACACCTCAGGCAAGGTCATGAAACCTGCCAAGATCAACACCGGTCACGAGTTGCCTGTGCCCTTATTCTGCGCGATCGGCGACAAAATCGAAATCGACACACGCACAGGTGAGTACCGTAGCCGCGTGATGTAAAAATTACGCACTTATCACGCGCAGCCTGAACGCTGTTTTAAAAATCCCGCCCTTCTAATTAAGTAAGGCGGGATTTTTTCATCGCGTCGCGCGCTCAAGCTCCGCAAGCCAATGCAGGGCATATGTTCGATCAGAACCGCACATTTCCACTGAAGGCTGGAGCCCACCGCAAAAGGCGGGACGTTCAGGCAAGCCAAAAATTGCGCAGCGGAAATCTTGTTGCAAATGTATACACGGCATGCCAGCAGGCTTGCCGTCAGGCATACCGGGTATTGGACTGGTAATAGAGGGTGCAATACAACAGGCGCCGCAATCAGGACGACAGAGATGACCGGACGCTTTCACTGCGACAAATGTCACTGCAAGTGATCTGCGTCGAGAAAGTCTGGTAAGGCGACAACAGCGATACCATCTTCGACCAACGACTCTCGCTCCTCGGGTGTGGCCGTGCCACGAATCGGGCGCTCTTCAGACTCACCCTCGTGGATTCGGCGAGCTTCTTCGGCAAAGCCAGAGCCAAGGTTTTCAGTGTTGCGGACCAAGTCGCGCATCTGTTGCATGATAGCGGCCTGGATTTGAGCTAACTGGAGGGCCTCGGGTGAAGATGCCACTACAGTTTCACGCGAACCGCTTGTGAGTGCGTTGGAACTCTCTGAATCGCGTGACTCAGCATCGAAATGTCCCACGTTGAGCCTGGGTGCTGACAAACGCTTTGTAATCGTGGCACTTTGACACATCGGGCATGTCAGCATTCCACGACTTTGCTGTGAGTCATAATCTTCGTGCGAGCCAAACCAGCCTTCAAAAAGATGGCCATGCTCACACTGCAGATCGAAAACTTTGAGTCCCATATACCTAATCTGAGGTCAATGTTGAAAATAACAAGTCTAACAAAGTATAACGGAGACCCTCAGTCGATAAGCACATCACCCTAGTCTAGGCACGGCTGCAAGCAATTCGCGCGTCACCGCACTCTTGGGTGACTGAAGTACCTGCGTCGCATCGCCCCACTCCACGACCTTACCAGCATCCATCACCGCCACATGATCAGCCAAATACTCCACCACACCAAAATTATGCGTAATAAACAAGTAGGCCATACCAGTCTCTTTTTGCAAATCCGTCAATAAATCAAGGATTTGCGCTTGCACCGACACATCAAGCGCCGAGGTAGGCTCGTCCAGGATCAAAACCTCTGGCTCGACGGCTAACGCTCGAGCAATCGCAATGCGCTGACGCTGACCACCCGAAAACTCATGCGGATAACGATCTCCAGCATCAGTGGGCAAACCAACACGCTCCAGCAACGCTGAAATACGCTGAGACTGTTGCTCAACTGTCCACTCGGGTCTCAGCGCCACGATTCCTTCGTGCAAGATCTCTCGAACCCGCATGCGTGGATCAAGCGAGGCAAAAGGGTCTTGAAAGACAATTTGAATCCGACGTCTTAGCGTTCGCATCGCATAACGAGAGGCTGTGAGCAAATCCTGCTGACCCAATCGCGCAGCACCGGAGATCACTGCAGAAGAATCCAGCAACCTCAACAAGGCTTTGGCGACTGTTGTTTTGCCACAGCCTGAGGCGCCAACAAGCGCAAGCGTCTCTCCCCTCTGCAGAGAAAAGCTCACACCTTGTACCGCTTGGTTAACGCCCACTTGTCTGCGTAATAAGCCCTTGCGGATGGGATAGCCGATCTCCAACTGCTCAACTACGAGTGCTGGAGCATTCGAAGAGATCGTTGCTGAGACCTGCGAGGATGGCAATGCTAAGTGAGCGGGGCTCAATG